>NZ_JBAFWZ010000004.1:0-184233 GCF_036662795.1 Lysinibacillus sp. 54212 | reverse complement strand
CTATCCGCACAAAAGAGACGTATCCGAACGAAAGAAGTGTGTATCCGCACAAAAGGAAGACGTATCCGAACAAAAGTAGCAGCTATGCGCACAAAAGAAGTCGTATCCGCACAAAAGAGAGACGTATCCGAACAAAAGCAGCGCGTATCCGAACAAAACCAGCCCTTATCCGCACCACACACGCTAAAGATAGTCTCACATCAACAGTTTTCTGAATATTTAGCATTCTGAAACAAGGTAACGTTAAATAGATTCTAATTTTCGTATTATTAAAATATAAAGCTTGCTATTGCTATAACCAATTTAAAGGAGTGAGTTTATGACAACAAATTCTTTAGAAATGTCGAGAGAGTTGCTACTTGGTAACGTTTTAAGAAGTGCAGCGCATATTGTGCCAGACAAAGTATGTTTTAAGTTTGAAAATCAAGCGTTTACGTATGCACAACTAGAGCGTAAGGCATTACAGTTAGCCGGATGGATACAGCAGCAAGGGATTAAAAAGGACCAGAAAGTAGCGTATATATTTAAAAATTCCGTAGAGTTTGTCGAATTAATGTGGGCTATTTCATTATCTGGTGGAGTCGGTGTACCGCTGAATTTCCGACTAGCAAGCGATGAAGTGCTCTATATTCTGAATGATTCAGATACAGAGATTCTATTTATCGACCAAGAATATGTAGATATTATTCAATCTATCCGCCACGAAATTCCGAATGTACGTAGTATTATCGTCTCTTCAGAGCAGCCTGTTGAAGGAATGCTGTTATATAGTCAATTGTTTGATGAAAGATATGATTATAGTCTCGAGCAGCAACATGATCATGATGCATGTATGATAATGTATACATCTGGAACAACGGGAAAACCAAAGGGAGCTGTACTCACGCATAAAAATCTAGTAATGAATTCACAAAATTTAATTCGAGAATTTGATCTAGATAGCAATACGAGTCAGCTCGTCGTAGCTCCACTTTTTCATACTGCAGCACTTGCATCATTAGTGTTTTGCACCCTAGCACGAGGAACAACTGTTATTCAGAAGGATTTCGTTCCGAATGAGGTACTGCAAGCTGTTCAACAAGAAAAAATTACATGCCTATTTTTAGTGCCTGCTATGTGGAATTTTGTGACGTCCCTGCCTAACATCGACGATTATGATTTATCCTCTGTGCGTACATGTATTGCCGGAGCCGAAACTTGCCCGCTTAAGGTGAAGGAGCGAATCATAGAGCATTTTAATGTACAAGGTATTTATGAAGCATTTGGCCAAACCGAAACGAGTCCAGTAACGATTTGCATGAAGCCAGCCGATTCAATGCGAAAAACAGCAGCTCTTGGGAAACCTATTGTGAACGTAGAGGTACGCATTGTTGATGAAAATATGAATGATGTACCGGTCGGAGAAATTGGCGAAATTGTGTACCGCGGACCGACAATTATGAAAGAATATTATAAAAAACCAGAGGAAACAGCAGCAGCCTTCGAGGGTGGTTGGTTCCATAGTGGGGACTTAGTATCAGCAGATGAGGAAGGTTTCATTTATATACGTGACCGTAAAAAAGATATGATCATTAGTGCAGGTGAAAATATTTATCCAGCTGAAATCGAAAATGTTTTATATCGTCATGAGGCTATTTTTGAAGCAGCTGTTATCGGCGTTCCAGACGCTGTATGGGGTGAAAGTGTAAAGGCCTTTATCGTATTAAAGGAAAATCAAACACTTACAAAAGAAGAGGTCATTGAATTTTGTGTACAACATTTAGCCTCTTATAAAAAGCCGAAATATATAGAGTTCATACCATCATTACCGCGTAATACGTCAGGGAAGATTTTAAAACGAGCATTGCGAGATGAGGCTGCGGTAGAAGTAAAATAGGACGCGATTCATTGTGCTAAAAAACACGCTTCTATTCGGTGTTTAAACAATGTTAGGGTGTAGTGAATACAATCACTACACTCTTTCTTTATAAAGAAATCAATGCTTCCTAAATCACTGCTTGAGCGCTTGCTATGTGCTCCTATGAAAAAAGGTCAACTGCTCCGAGGAACAGCTGACCTATGTTTCATCATTATGCTTTTTTAGCTAAACGTGACTTTTTACGAGAAGCCGCGTTTTTATGGATAAGACCTTTAGAAGCAGCTTTATCTAAAGCTTTAGAAGCAGCAACTACTAATTCTTGTGCGTTTTCAGCACCAGTAGCTAGAGCTTGCTCAGCTTTTTTCACTGTAGTACGCATAGCAGACTTCGCTTGAGAGTTTGCAGCGTTTGCTTTTTCAGCAACTTTCACGCGTTTGATAGCAGATTTAATGTTTGGCATAACTTTCACCTCCTAATTATAGGTACGAGATGAGTATCTTCTCACTAGTTTCATGTGTCAATACAACAAAAATCATTCTATCAAATACAAGCCAGAATTGCAATACATAAATGCAAAGAATATTTACTTGACACTTTGACCACACTATTTTCGAGGTGAAAGTATGGAAAAAATAAACTGGAATAGAACCGACTTAATCGATGAATCAGAGCAGGTCGTTGCTCATCAAACGACAGGACAAAAGCAGGCGTTAGAAGAAAAGTCAGGTGTCTTGATCGAGGAATGGAACGAAGGGCGAGTAAAGGTCACAAGTGTCAAGGTAAATGAGCATGGTGCCCAGCAAATCCAAAAAAAGAAAGGCTCCTATATTACGCTCTCTGTCCCAACGCTCTCTCCAGCAGATACGGACGGTCTCGAGCAGCTTGAAAAGGCGCTTATTAAACATTTTACAGATTTGCATAAGCCGCTAAAGCTAAAAAAGGAGGATAAAATTTTAATTGTCGGACTTGGCAATAAAACGATTACACCAGATGCCATTGGACCGTTCGCCATTGACGCGATGCAAAAGGAGTTCGAGGAGGATTATGATGAACAATTCATTATGTACGCACCCGGTGTGACGGGGCAAACAGGCTTTGAAACAAGTGAGTTTGTCGGTGCCCTTGCCGATAAAATAAAGCCTGGGCTCGTTATTGTTATTGATGCACTTGCTACAAGGGCCTCTACAAGACTGTGCCGCACGATTCAGCTTACAGACACAGGTATCCACCCTGGCTCTGGTGTTGGCAATGAACGCGCTGAAGTATCGTATGAGGCGCTTGGCGTCCCTGTGACAGCGATTGGTATCCCAACCGTTGTAGAATCCACTGTATTACTTGCAGACGCCGTAGAGACGGTATTTCGTACAATCGCTGCCAAAATAGAAGAAAAGGATAAGCCGTCCAATCGTTTGTCCGTATCCTCATGGCAGCCGCGTGACATAAGCAAAGCTAATTTAGACCTCGTACGGCCGATTTTTGGCGAATGGTCGACATGGTCAAATGATGATCGTATACAGCTATTTGATGAAATTTTTCAAAACCGTGAAAGACTCATCGTTACCCCGAAGGAAGTAGATGTTTGGCTTATGCATTATGCCGTCCTCATCAGCAACAGCCTGTTCAAATGGATAAAAACAATTTCATAGTTCTAAACCGATTTCCCCTTCCATAATGTAGTGGGAGGGGAGATGTCACGATGAAAAATATGAAGCGAGTTTTAATTTTTTTCCTACTGCTTTTCCTATTACCAATCGTTACTGGACAATTACCTTTGCCTAATAATGAACAGACTAGCATGAAACCACAGGTAGAGCAAAAAGTTGTTCATGCCTCAGCTGCACCGATTGTCGATGTCAAAGAAATTCTACTTTTCTTCACTCATTCTCACGAAGCCTATAAACCTATTTTACAAACAGCAAATGTGAAGGTAGCAAACCAAAACAAACAGCATAATATACAATCCTTCCAGGGACTTTTCGAAGAACAATTTGAAACTCTAGGAATAAAAACACATACATTGGGCACTGACATTATGATTGAGATGGAAAAGCAGGGAAAAAAATTCAATCAGGCTTACAAAGTAGCACGACCATTTGTAAAAACGGCAGTCGAGCAATACAAGTACGATTTAATACTTGATATTCACCGAGATTCTTTAACCAAAAAAGCAACGACAATCACATTGAATGAAACGCCTTATGCGAAAATAGCCTTTGTTGTCGGTGCAGAACATCCAACCTATGAATGGAATTTAGCGTATGCAGAAGCGTTAAGTAAGGAGTTAAACGCATTAGTACCAGGCATTTCAAGAGGGATTATTAAAAAGCAGGGCGACGGCGTAGATGGCATTTACAATCAAGATTTAGCCCCACAAATGCTTCTTATAGAGATGGGCGGAATTGATAATACGGAAGAAGAAATTAAGCGAACAATCGCTGTGCTAACTCAAGCTATTGCAAATATGTTTACAAACGAGCGATTGCAAGACGCCTAGTAGCGAGAAAATGTTTTAGTGAAATAGAAATCTCCGTATGTTTTCTACACTCCAACATTGCTAAAGTAGTCCGTTGACTGCTATAATTCAAGTTAGCTTATATAGGAGTGGACGAATACATGAACCGAGAAGAACGTTTAAAACGACAAGAGAATATCCGAAATTTCTCTATTATCGCGCATATTGACCACGGGAAGTCAACATTAGCTGACCGTATATTAGAATCAACAAAATCCATTACACAACGCGAAATGAAATCTCAATTACTAGATTCAATGGATTTAGAACGTGAGCGCGGCATTACAATTAAATTAAATGCCGTGCAATTAAAATACAATGCGAAGGACGGCGAGACGTATACGTTTCATTTAATCGACACACCAGGACACGTCGATTTCACGTATGAGGTTTCTCGTTCATTAGCAGCCTGTGAAGGGGCAATCCTAGTTGTTGACGCCGCACAAGGTATCGAGGCGCAAACACTAGCAAACGTATACTTAGCACTAGATAACGACCTAGAAATCTTACCAGTTATCAATAAAATCGACCTACCAGCTGCTGATCCAGAGCGCGTTCGCCAAGAGGTTGAGGATGTTATTGGTTTAGATGCATCCGAGGCAGTACTTGCGTCAGCAAAGGCTGGCATCGGAATTGAAGACATTTTAGAGCAAATCGTAGAAAAAGTACCTGCTCCTACGGGCGATCCAGAAGAGCCACTACAGGCACTTATTTTCGACTCTGTTTATGATGCGTATAAAGGGGTTATTATCTCAATTCGTATTATGAACGGTACAGTGAAGGCTGGCGATAAAATCAAAATGATGGCAACAGGTGCCGAGTTTGAAGTTATCGAGGTTGGTATCCATAATCCGAAAGCGACGCCACAAAAAGAGCTAACAGTTGGGGACGTAGGGTATTTAACAGCATCGATTAAAAACGTTGCCGATACACGTGTAGGTGATACAGTAACTTCTGCTATTAAGCCTACCCCTGAGCCACTACCAGGTTACCGTAAGTTAAACCCAATGGTATACTGCGGTCTGTACCCAATCGATACAGCGAAATACAACGATTTACGTGAAGCGCTAGAAAAGCTAGAGTTAAATGACTCTGCGCTACAATACGAGCCAGAAACGTCTCAAGCACTAGGCTTCGGTTTCCGCTGTGGATTCTTAGGCTTACTGCACATGGAAATTATCCAAGAGCGTATAGAGCGTGAGTTTAATATTGATTTAATTACAACAGCGCCATCGGTAATTTACGAGGTGCATATGACAGATGGTAGCTCGATTAAAATCGACAACCCGTCCATGATGCCAGACCCTCAAAAGATTGATCGTATTGAAGAGCCATACGTAAAAGCAACAATTATGGTGCCAAACGATTATGTAGGGGCAGTTATGGAGCTTTGCCAAATGAAGCGCGGTAATTTCATGGGCATGGATTATATTGATACAACACGTGTTAGCATCAATTATGAAATTCCATTAGCAGAAATCGTGTATGATTTCTTTGATGTTTTAAAATCAAATACTAAGGGCTACGCGTCATTAGATTACGAATTAATCGGCTACAAGCCATCGAAGCTTGTGAAGATGGATATTTTATTAAACGGTGAGCAAGTCGATGCACTAAGCTTTATCGTGCACCGTGACTTCGGATACGAGCGCGGTAAAGTCATCGTAGAAAAACTAAAAGAACTAATTCCTCGTCAGCAATTCGAGGTACCAGTTCAAGCAGCGATCGGTCAAAAAATTATTGCTCGCTCAACAATTAAATCAATTGGTAAAAACGTATTAGCAAAATGTTACGGTGGTGACATTTCGCGTAAACGTAAATTACTTGAAAAGCAAAAAGCCGGTAAAAAGCGCATGAAGCAAGTCGGATCCGTAGAAGTTCCACAAGAGGCGTTCATGGCCGTGCTGAAGATGGATGAAAAGAAGTAAGAGTTAGTAGAGAGTTTAGGCGCCGATGAGGCAAATATAAAATAGCGCCCACAAAGTATGTGGGAACTGGAAGCATAGAGTTCTGCAGAGGATGCAGTGCTCTTTGCTTTTTTTTGTGCGCATTTTGGGGAGGGAAATATTTCGGGTCGAGCTTGCAAACGCCCAGCGCCGAAAAATTATAGCGAAAAATAAATGCCGATTTAGCGATTTGTCAGGATTGATATACAACATATTTATAAATAAGTGCCAAAAGAGGACCAAACTACTAAACTGACACTTATATTAAAATAAGTCGTATATGAAAGCTGCCAAATTAGCTTTTCGGGGTTTTGAAAACGGGGATGTTAATATATGCTGTTAAAAAAATAGGTGGGGTGGGGGATTTTTATTGTGGAAATTGGAAAGGTGATAAATTTTGGTGGTGGTAGAGTAAAAAGATATAGATCGGCTGTTGGTGCATTCGAGTCAATCCAATGAAAAACAGTGTGGTTTTGTGTGTTTTTCATGTGAAATCTACGAATAGTCTTTGAAAATCCGCTGGGAAAGGAAATTTGATTCTGGTAACTTTTTGTGAATTTTGGTAATGGGTTTGATTAATTTATGTTTATTTTAAGTGGAAATGTAGTGTTTTTTGATTGGAATGAGATGTTTATTTAAAACTCACAAGGCTAACAACAAGTGGTGAATAACGGTTTATATTATATTTTAAAGAAATAATCTTTATAGATTTTGAGGGTAGAGATTACTGTTATCCTTTAAATGAATATCACTTTGCATTAACCATTGTGGTTTTTTTTTTTTTTTTTTTTTTTTTTTTTTTGGTGCATTCTGGGAATTGTAAATCTTCTTTCAAAAAACCATGATATACTAAGGTTTATAAGCATCAAAAGATATCCAAATAAAACGCTATCGGACATCTACTGCAAATGTAATGTGATAAATGTTGTTTTACCAAGCTTTTATAATGGAGTTTTATCTGAACATTGTGGGATTTAAAGTTAACTGCACGTAAACGTTCAACTGCTGATTGTGCTTGTTTTATCTGAACATTGTGGGATTTAAAGGAATGGGCCTTCTCGTCTTTTATTGTTATTGAAACGTTTTATCTGAACATTGTGGGATTTAAAGGACGGAGAATTAGAAGTGCTATGCAATTTAACTGATGGTTTTATCTGAACATTGTGGGATTTAAAGAACTTTGACAAAGAATATCAAATGTTGAAGCACGTAGTTTTATCTGAACATTGTGGGATTTAAAGAAAATTACTCGTTGCGCAAATAACAATGATATCATGTTTTATCTGAACATTGTGGGATTTAAAGGTTGTAACAACAACGGCGTATGTATCAGGCGTATTTGTTTTATCTAAACATTGTGGGATTTAAAGTTTCGATTTGCGGAACATTCCCGCCATGCGACGTGAGTTTTATCTGAACACAAAGGGATTTAATAAGATTGAAAAGCTTTGGAGAATATTATGTTTGTCCGCGTGTTCAGATAAGATAATTCATTAAAAACAATAAAATTTTTTAAATCCCTAAAGTTCAAATAAAATTTATTCTAGAATATTGTAGTTTATTTTATCTGAAAAATCAAAAATATATTATTGATTAACATTGGTGGGAATTGTAAGATGATAAATATAAAACAATTAAATTAGGAGGGATATTTTGCGGATTAAAATACACATTGATACAAGGGTGTTGCCTCTCAAATACCGTATGTTGTTTCTTTCATTAATTAAAGAAGCTATTCGTCAAGGTGACGAAGAACTGTATCATGAGCTCTTTAAAGAAAATTTACACCAAGCAAAAAAGTATAGCTATGCTGTATTCTTAAAAAATTTTAAAAATCAAAAAGATTTATTGCATGTAGAAGGTGCAACTTTAACGATCACTTCTTCAGACCCTCACATCTCCGTTGCGCTTATTAACGGCTTTCAGCAAATTCATCATTTTACCTCTCACAACTATGAATTAAACATCACTAAAATTGATCTATTAAAAGAACAAAAAATCACAACATCGATTGTTAAGTTTAAAACATTAAATACTCTTCTGTTGGAAGATAAAGAGGACAAACCTTTACTAATTGATAATCATCGATTTGAAGATGAATTAAACTTTGTTTGCAATAGGCAGTTTGAATCGCAATTTGGTCGTCCATTGAAAAATCCGTTGAAAATACTAGCATATAATATGAAAAAACAAGTGATTCAAGAGTCAAATCGTCATGCTGATGGAAAAACACTCTATTATACTGGGCAAAAAGGGGAGTTTGTTTTATCAGGTGATCCGACAGATTTACAGTTAATTTATCAGACAGGTCTAGCCAATAGAAAATCCCAAGGATTTGGTACATTGGAGGTGGTTCAGTGTTATGACGAGAGTTATTGTGAATGATTGGATGATGTCTATGGGGACTATAGCCTTGATGAAAATAGGGCATCAGCAAAAAAATCCCCTCCATTCAAGCGCAAATGTGTTAGAGGTTCCTGTTGAGTGGATTGAGGCTTTACCTGAACGGTTGTTTTCTTACTTTATGGATAATTATAGTATTGCTAAAAAAGAAATAGATGCTCTTGAAAAATTAGTTCAAGGCGCTATGAAAGCTAAGGAAGATAAAGAGAAGTATAAAAATTATAGTAAATGGATTAATGACCGTGTGAAAAGTTATGCAGATCGAGTAAAGAAGTATTTTACTAATTACGTAGAAGACTTAACTGTTATTACAATCCATATTAAATCAGCGCTAGAAGAAAAAGATGAGGTTTTATTGAAACAGGAAATTAAGCACTATTGCGACATTTTATCTATAGAAGAAGTAAATCAGAAGCTGACCTTAAACTGGGTAAAACCAACACTTCTATCTCCATCTGGAGGACAAGTATCGTTTTTAAATGTGGCCAAGAATGGCGAAACGTATAAACAACAAATAGCAACATTTAAACGGGATTTTATTGATACGGCTGTTTGGGAACTTACACTGCAGCAATTTGTAGAAGAGCAAAATGAAACAAGCATAAATGAGCATATGAAGAGTGAAAATGCACCCAAATATGCGAAGGCTTGGGTTAAAGCGCAAAAGTCATCAAAGTTATCATGGGTAGATTATTTATCAACTGTTCCTTCATGTAGTTTAATAGAAGGCCAGTGGGGAACGATTCCGTTTGAAGAGATGTATTTCGTACCACTCGGTTTAGCAATGATGCCGAACACTGCTTGGAATGGTGATACAAGTGCTGTTCAGCATATTAGCTCATTAGCTCGCTTAATGCTATTTTTAAGCCCTTTAGGCTGTAGTCGTTATCGCCGACCAATTAACGGACAAGAACAAATGGTATTCGGCTTTTTACATGATGAAACAAATTGCGAATATACATTTACTTTAAATAATCAATTACTTAAAGCTCTGCAAAGAGATGCTCTATTTACAGATGCTTTAAAAGATACATTTAGTAAGATGAAAGAACTTGAGAATCGAAGAAAGAATGCAACAATGCTAATTGAATGGGAGACATACTATACCGCAAAGAAAACGATTTTGGAATATAAGCCGTTAAATCAGCAGTTTGTTTCATTTTTACTAAATAGCGAATCCAATAAACTGAATGTTACAACTATTAAACCTTTTTCGTTTAGAGAATCAGTAGTTAGAGCTGCTTTAGATAATCAAGATTCAAAATATTTAATTTTCAAAGAATTTAATCGGATATTAAATGAAAACGCATCATCGACATATTCCATTTATAGTGCATTACGTATGCGTGAAAGTATTTTAATGGAGGGAGGACAAGCAGTGATCACAGAACAAATGTATAAACTGGGCTATAGTTTAAATCAAAAATTGATTGGCAGTAGAAAAGAAAATGAGGACGGTTCCTATCAATCGCCCAATGAGAAAAAGTTAGCGACAATTGTGTACAGATTATTAAATGCAGCAAAAGGTGGGAATCGCCAACTGTTTTTTGATACAGCAGTAAGACTACATGTTTTGGCAAATATGAATGTGAGTAAAAATTTCACTAAATTACTTGACTCTGAAACAACTGACAAGGAGTTTGCAACAATTGCACTTGCATTTATCGCAGGCTTGACACCGAGTAAAGATAGTAAGACAAATGAAAAACCTACACCTACAGTATCATAAGGGGGCAAAAAAATGGGGAAAACATTAACTTTATCAATTGTTATGGAGGCAGCTTCACTCAACTATGGGGAGGGATTCTCAAATATTTCGGAGTTGAAAAAATTCAACCGAGCAGACGGTAACACCTATACATTTGCTTCACGTCAGTCGCTTCGTTATGATATGGTCCGCCTAGGGAATGAGTGGTACGGGTGGAACTTAGATGTGATTTCAAAGGCGAAAGGAACACTGCAATTTAATGATGATGCAACAATTGAAGATTCAGTGGAAATGGATTTATTCGGATATTTAAAGACAGGTAAAAAATCTTTAAAGCGTCCTGCTGTTGTTCGTTTAAGTCATGGTATCGCATTGGAGCCGTATACAGGAGATATGGATTTTTTAAATAATATGGGGTTAGCAGAACGTATCGGAGAAATGCCTAATCTAGCAAATATCGAAAATCATGTCAGTTTATATACGTATACAATAACGGTGGATTTAGACAAAGTAGGCGTTGATATTAACAATACTATCGAACTTTCAAATGAACAGCGTTTTGAGCGTGTGAAGCAATTTTTAGATATTGTGAAGCTGTTTTCGCGTCATATTCGTGGTCGCCAAGAAAATTTATCACCCCTATTTGTTATTGGTGGTGTATATAAAATGGCAAACCCTTTCTATCAAGGGCGTATTCAAGTAAAGCAAGGAAATTTATTGGTATCTCCACTTGTAGAGGTTGGGGAGCTAACAGCGGCTGGTGAAACAGTAAAAGATGGGACGGTTGTCGGGCTTGTTTCAGGTACATTCCAAAATGAAGCAGAGATTCGAGAAGCATTTGTGAATACAGCATCAATCGAACAGACTTTCAATACGCTTATTCAGCAAGTAGCTGAACATTATGGTGTAGCATATGAAGCAATTGCTACGGTTTAAAATCTTTCAAGAAACAGCATGTTATCAGAAGCCGTTTGCCTTTAAAGTTGGAGAAACATATCCCTTGGTCCCATTTTCTACAATAAAGGGGTTATTACATGCACTTTTAGAAGCGGATAAATATATTCCTCTAGATATTTCAATTCAAGGGAAATTTGAAACAATGCTGATCGATTATCAGAAAAAATATATGTATAAGAAAAAAGAAGCGCAAATTCCTTTTATTATTGATGGGCTGGGTGTGGAGTTAGAGCCGGAACATGTAACATCGATGCCGATGTACCAACATTTACTGTTTCATGTTGAACATGTTTTTCATGTGGATGCACAACCAGAGATTCTGCAACAACTATATGACAAGTTAACTAACCCAGATGTAACATTAAGTCTTGGCCGATGGGAAGATTTAGTGCGAATTGATGAAGTGACCTTAGTTGAAGTGACAAAAGATAAACTAACTCAACATACAAGTTATGATATATATGTTCCTGAATATGATGCCCAAGAACTTCGTGAATTTAAAGGAGAAAATAATCTAGTTGCTTATTATAGAATGCCGAAAAAATATACAATTATTAATGGTAGAAGGGTATGGGATTATTCTTCTGTAGCGCTAGTTCAACAAAATCAAAAATTTATATCTAAAATTTTAACAGATGGGGAATATCCAATATTTTTAATTAAAGGTTAGGTGGAGCTTATGTATTATGCCAAGTCAAAACCTGACATACTTTCTATCCTAGAACATACAAATGATGTTTTAGTCGCTGTAGAGATGCTTTATCATGCTTATGGTAAACATCTCTCTTTTTTTAAAGAAAAAGAGTGGGAATTGTTGCGCCTTGCAGCTTTATATCATGATATAGGAAAGTATAGTACGGGATTTCAAAACTCAATAAAAAAAGTAATTGAGGAAATAAAAGATTGTAAAACAGAAAATTATCCGCATAATTATTTGTCTGTTGCAATGGTGCCATTTGAAGAACTAGAAAATAAATATGATTTAGATGCCTTAGAGTGCATGTGTTATTCTATTGCATTTCACCATGAAAGAACAACTCAACCAAGTAAAGAAAAGGTAAAAGAAATTTTTAACCGTCAAATCTTACCATATAAAGAAAAAATAAAATATGATTTCAAGGAGATTTTAGATTTTAATTTAGAGTTTAATGAACTTTATTTAGACATTTTAGAAAAAAGAGCTAACTTATGGAAAGGGGAAGATAAAAAAAATCTTTATATCCTCCTAAAAGGTCTCCTTCATCGAGCGGATTATGCTGCATCTGCTAAAAGAAAAGAAGATAACATCGCCGATTTTATTGAGCAAGGAGTAGAAGCTTCTGTAGGTATTGCGACAGAAAGCTATTTTGAAAAAATGGGCTACAAAGAAAAAAGAGAGTTGCAGCAATTTGCATTTGAGAATCAAGATATAAACATTCTTCTTGTTGCACAAACCGGAAGTGGAAAAACAGAAGCGGCATTATTTTGGATTGGAGATAGTAAAGGATTTATTACACTTCCTTTGCGCGTTAGTATCAATGATATGTACAACCGTATCCAAAAAGAAGAGGGAATCGGATTTGAATCTACAGGACTTTTGCATTCTGGTGCTTTGGATTATTTAGTAGGAACGATGGAAGCAGATGAAGCGACATTTGGTTTGCATGCTGAATCCGTAAAAAAAGCCGCATTACTATCGTATAAATTAACACTTTCCACAATTGATCAAATTTTTAAGTTTCCGCTTTTATATCAGGGGTTTGAACGTGAACTAGCGACACTAGCTTATTCAAAAGTAGTCATTGATGAGATTCAAGCATACAATCCCCATATTGTTGCGATTTTGATAAAGGGGTTAGAGATGATTACAACGCTAGGTGGAAAGTGGATGATTATGACGGCTACACTACCAGCGATATTTAAAGAAGCACTGCAAAAGCGCGGTTTATTAAAAGAACAAGCAATCGAAAAAACAATATTGCTTCCAGATGATACAGCAGAAAACTGTGAGATACCACGTCGTCATCGCATACATGTAGTAGAGGATTCAATCTTAAATGCAGTAGAGACCATTCTAGAATATGGACAGCAGAAGAAAGTGTTAGTGGTTGTGAACACCATCAAACAGTCGATGCAGCTATATGATTTATTAAGCGAAGAAACAGAAGATGTTACCTTGTTACATTCTCAATTTATTACAAAAGACCGCCAGAAAAAAGAGCAACGAATTAAAAAGTTTGCACAACTAAACAATAATTTTTCTGGAATTTGGGTAACAACACAAGTTGTAGAAGCTTCATTAGATGTTGATTTTGATTACTTATTCACAGAAGTGGCTACACCAGATTCATTATTCCAACGTTTTGGCCGTTGCAATCGAAAAGGAAAAAGATATAAAGATTCTACAATTGTACCAACGGATCCGAATGTATTTATTTATACAGAAGAGGCCTCGGGAGTTGGATATGTTTATGAGGAAGAGATTGTAAATAACGGATTAATGTTGTTGAAAAATTATGATGGAGAATTAATGAGTGAACAAAATAAGCTAGATATTGTAGAGAACGTCTTTAGAAGAGAAAGTTTGTGCGGAACAAAATATTTAGAGCAATTCGACAAAGCGTTAGAAGAATTAGATTTTATGACACCGTTTAATAAAAAATCTACTGATGCCCAGCAGATTTTACGTAATATTCAGAGTGTCCAACTTATTCCCAGCGATAAATTATATCAAGAAGCTGAAGGATTAAGACAGCTATACTATAAAACACCTAAAAATAACGAACAAGAACGTAAAAAAATTAAAATGCAGATAGAGCAACTAACCGTATCAGTGAACAAATTCACATTAAAAATAAGAGCTAAGGAAAATGGTTTTAAAATTAATCTATTGGATGAAAGAGTGTTTCAGCATATCTATTATGCTCCGATTAATTATGAAGAAGAAAGAGGAATGGAGTATATATGTGATAGTATTGAAAGCCGATTTTTCTAACGGGGGTGAATAGAGTTGGCTGAAAAGATTGGTGGTCTTCATATTCAATATTACGCCGTATGTAAAAGAAAGTTATGGCTATATAGTAAACAGATTTCATTTGAAACAGAGCATGAGCGTGTAATAGAGGGGACATTATTACATGAAAACTCTTATAAAAGAAAAGATAAAGAGCTAATGGTTGATGAGTATGCCAAAATTGATGTACTAGATAGCGACTACATTCAAGAAACAAAACTATCTAGTAAAATGCAAAAAGTAGATGAATTGCAGCTATTATATTATCTTTATTTGTTAAAAAAGCGTGGAATAGAGAAGCGTGGGAAAATTGCATATACAAAAGAGAAAAAAGTAATTGAAGTCACTTTAGACGAAGAAAAAGAGACGATGATAAAAAAGACGATTGCGGAAGTATATAAAATTATCGATCAGGAATATGCCCCAAAATTAAAAAAGCTAAGCTACTGTAAAAGTTGTGCATACTATGATTTTTGCTTTTCGATAGAGGATGGTGAAGAAGATGCAACGTGATTTGTTTATGTTTTCCAATGGACGGGTTCAGCGGAAGGATAACACTATTTATATTGTCAATGAGGAAGGAAAAAAGCGGGCTGTTCCAGTTGAGCAAATTGAAAATATTCATTTGTTCGGAGAAATAGATTTAAATACATCATTTTTAAATTTTATGGGGCAAAGAGAAGTAGCGCTTCATTTTTATAATTACTACGGTTTTTATACCGGCAGCTTTTATCCAAGAGAGCAAAAAATTTCAGGTTTTGTCACAGTGAAGCAGAGCGAGCATTACTTGCATAAGGAAAAACGTTTAGAATTAGCGAAGGCTTTTGTATCTGCAAGTACTTTTCATATGATTCGTCTTTGTCGCAAAAAGAAAAATGTGCAGTCTGAATATGTTAAGGAAATTCAAAAACTTTATAAAGATATTGAGCAAGCAACAACAGTCCAGCAAGTAATGGGGACTGAAGGAATGATTCGGCAAAACTATTACCGGGCATTGAATGAAATGATTCCTGAGGAGTTTTGCTTCGAAGAGAGAAATAAAAGGCCACCAAGAGATCCCTTTAATGCTTTAATTTCATTTGGAAATACAATGATGTATACGGCAGTTCTTGGGGAGGTATATAAAACACAATTGAATCCGACTGTCAGTTATCTTCATGAACCATCTCAAAGGAGATTTTCGTTATGCCTAGATATTGCTGAAATTTTTAAGCCTTTATTTGTCGATGCCTTATTATTAGCGCTAGTAAATAAGAAGCAAATTAAATCTCAACACTTTGAAGATCATGAAGGCATGGTGTATTTAAATGAAGAAGGGCGTAAAATTGTTATTGCAGAATTTGATGAAAAATTTAAAACAACGGTCCGACATCGAAAGCTAAACCGCAATGTTTCCTATCGTAATTTAATTCGTTTAGAGTGTTACAAATTAATCAAACACGTAATTAATGATACAAAATACGAGCCATTGAAAGCGTGGTGGTAGTATGTATGTAATTATTACATATGATGTAAATGTCAAACGTGTTTCAAAAGTGTGTAAAAAGTTAAAAGAGCATCTTACATGGACACAAAACTCCGTATTTGAGGGAGAGATAACTAAAACACAATTTATGAAATGTCGCCAAGAGGTGGAGCGAATTTTAGATACAAGTGAGGATAGCATTTATTATTATATTGTTGCCAATCCAAAACATTTGAAAAAAGAATTCGTAGGGCATGAAAAAGGTGATTTCGACTTATTCTTCTGAGTTGGTGCATTCTGGTAATTGTTGTGATAAGCTAGAAAAATATTGATGTATCAACGTTTTTAAAACTTTTTGTAAATTAACATTTTACACGACTGGACATCTGCTGCAATAAGGATGTTATAAATGTTGTTATATCAGTATTTGAGTGCAGGGTTTTATCTGAACGTAGTGGGATTTAAAGCAGAAATTTCATCGAATGTAAGGTGTTCATAACCCGTTTTATCTGAACGTAGTGGGATTTAAAGTTTTCGGTGTTGCGGATCGTATCGGCAAAGTTGTACGCGTTTTATCTGAACGTAGTGGGATTTAAAGGTCTGATTGATGTAGAGGAAAAGCTACCTCATCGTTGTTTTATCTGAACGTAGTGGGATTTAAAGGAACGCTTCAATCTTGCTTTAGAAATTGCATTTGAGTTTTATCTGAACGTAGTGGGATTTAAAGATAGCACAAGCGCTTTGCACGTATTATCACGAACACAAACGTTTTATCTGAACGTAGTGGGATTTAAAGGGATCATCTCTCTTTCAAATTGTGCGAGTGCTGCCAGTTTTATCTGAACGTAGTGGGATTTAAAGTTGGATTGAAAGTAAAAGAGGTGCGTGAAAATCGTGTTTTATCTGAACGTAGTGGGATTTAAAGGATGGCACTCTCGATATAAAAGGACAAGAAAGTTTTGGTTTTATCTGAACGTAGTGGGATTTAAAGCTTTATAAGGGGTAGATATCTCTTGGGCAGAAAAAGTTTTATCTGAACGTAGTGGGATTTAAAGCAATATGCGTATGGATACAACAACAAATGAAATTTTGGTTTTATCTGAACGTAGTGGGATTTAAAGTTGCAAATTACTGCAAAAAAAGTAGCTAAAGATTTGGGTTTTATCTGAACGTAGTGGGATTTAAAGTTTAGAGATGATCCAGGGGGCTTTAATATTACGAAGTTTTATCTGAACGTAGTGGGATTTAAAGAATGAATATACACCAGAAATCATTGTTCAGCTTCGTGTTTTATCTGAACGTAGTGGGATTTAAAGAAATACTTTTGTTCGATTTCATCCCTAATTTCAGCGTTTTATCTGAACGTAGTGGGATTTAAAGTTTCAACACGCGCGGTTTTCGGTGCTTCTTCATAAGTTTTATCTGAACGTAGTGGGATTTAAAGACCGATGTGCATCGCAAAAAAAAGCAAATTTCGCTGTTTTATCTGAACGTAGTGGGATTTAAAGTTAACTCAACTTCGTCACATTCCACTTCGTCTTCATGTTTTATCTGAACGTAGTGGGATTTAAAGATTCCAATACTACAGGGGTGATTATTGACACAAGACAGTTTTATCTGAACGTAGTGGGATTTAAAGAAAAACAAATTGGAAGCGGTTCATCTTGGAGAAAAGTTTTATCTGAACGTAGTGGGATTTAAAGAATTTTTTTAACATCTTCCAATGAACGGAATTGTGGTTTTATCTGAACGTAGTGGGATTTAAAGCTGCAACAAGTGCTGGTACATCTTCACGAGCGTGTGCGTTTTATCTGAACGTAGTGGGATTTAAAGCACTATAGAAGCGCTCTACTGGTCTTACAGCTGCGTGTTTTATCTGAACGTAGTGGGATTTAAAGTTTGTTATAGGATATGGAGTTTCGTTGTTCACTTTTGTTTTATCTGAACGTAGTGGGATTTAAAGTATAGAGCGCTTTTATTAATTCAATAAGCATTTCCGTTTTATCTGAACGTAGTGGGATTTAAAGTCGCTTGAATACACTTTTATTTTTTGACTGTTAGTTGTTTTATCTGAACGTAGTGGGATTTAAAGGAATCATATTTTGAATTAGATTCTGCTGAATTGTTGTTTTATCTGAACGTAGTGGGATTTAAAGATAGAAGTGAATATAGATACTGTTTATTTACGTACAAGTTTTATCTGAACGTAGTGGGATTTAAAGTTGCTATTTTTTCTCTCACTAAACACCCACAACTCGTTTTATCTGAACGTAGTGGGATTTAAAGGATTCAACTGCTACCTTTTGAGCTCGTAATTCATCGACGTTTTATCTGAACGTAGTGGGATTTAAAGTTCCAACAAAGGCGGCTCCGAAGGTACAGGGAATAAGTTTTATCTGAACGTAGTGGGATTTAAAGCTTTTAAATCGTCCAGTGGACCACCGCGAACATTACGTTTTATCTGAACGTAGTGGGATTTAAAGTTCCCTTCTTGCTGCGCTTTTAAATTTTCAACAATGTTTTATCTGAACGTAGTGGGATTTAAAGGTCCATGTGGCTACTTGAACTGTTGTAATAGCTTTTGTTTTATCTGAACGTAGTGGGATTTAAAGACGCTAGTTACTGCTACAGAATTAATTGGTGGATATGGTTTTATCTGAACGTAGTGGGATTTAAAGGAATGGCATCACCCGTAACGTCAACATCTAACACTGTTTTATCTGAACGTAGTGGGATTTAAAGTTGAAGTCGTTCCCTAATTCAGCATAGTTTGCTATCTGTTTTATCTGAACGTAGTGGGATTTAAAGATCAATGGAAACTAACCCCCCATAGTCAATAGCACGTTTTATCTGAACGTAGTGGGATTTAAAGCCAATTTATCGATGTACGGCTTATGGTATAACTCCTCGTTTTATCTGAACGTAGTGGGATTTAAAGTTCCACAACGGATCGAATATCGAATGAGTTGTCAATGTTTTATCTGAACGTAGTGGGATTTAAAGGCACACGCTTCTACTGGATCAACGTCCCAGACAGACTCGTTTTATCTGAACGTAGTGGGATTTAAAGTTTTTCCCGTTCGAATTGTAAGGGAAGAAATTGATTGTTTTATCTGAACGTAGTGGGATTTAAAGGTAATAGATTGGTGTGTGGAGACATTCGAGAAATATGTTTTATCTGAACGTAGTGGGATTTAAAGTTGACAATTACTGCAAAAAAAGTAGCTAAAGATTTGGTTTTATCTGAACGTAGTGGGATTTAAAGATAATTCATAAATATATAATATGTGAGTGGGGCATTGTTTTATCTGAACGTAGTGGGATTTAAAGTTATATATGATGGATTAGGTTGCGTTAAATCTACAGGTTTTATCTGAACGTAGTGGGATTTAAAGGTATAATGTTTACATCTAGCATATTGGATAGCTCAGTTTTATCTGAACGTAGTGGGATTTAAAGTGAAGAATTGCTGTTCCATTTCGTAGGTGCTCCGGTCGTTTTATCTGAACGTAGTGGGATTTAAAGGATTTTTTTGATACGCCCTTGTTTCTCTCATGTTTGAGTTTTATCTGAACGTAGTGGGATTTAAAGTGTCCAGACATGTTAAGCAGCCAGCGACCATCTTCTGGTTTTATCTGAACGTAGTAGGATTTAAAGGTTGCAGGGTTAGCTACAGCCGCTGTTGCTGTCGGGTTTTATCTGAACGTAGTGGGATTTAAAGTTCGGTATGCTGTACTTTCCTGCAGCAATTACAAGTGTGTTTTATCTAAACGTAGTGGGATTTAAAGTAAACACGAATAGTTTGTTATCTAAATCTAGCTCGATAGTTTTATCTGAACGTAGTTCGAATTTGTGTTTCCATACTATCAACATTTTGATACTTCTTAAAATACAACATCTACACCAAAAAAATCCCCCCCACAACCCCAAAATTGTTTTTCCCCCAATAATCAGTACAATAGAGAAGAATGAATCCAAATGAAAATTCTACATTAGTAAAAGGGAAGTGATTTTGTGGCGCGAGGAGTTTATATTCATATCCCTTTTTGTCATCAAATTTGTAATTATTGTGATTTTAATAAAGTGTTCTTTAAAAATCAGCCGGTCGATGAGTATATCGAGGCGCTCGGGCAGGAGATGGCGCTGACGGTGGCGGCGATGCCGGATGCGTTTGCTCAAATAGAAACGGTTTTTCTTGGTGGCGGGACACCGACAGCGTTGTCTGCTCCTCAAATTGATCGTTTAATGGAACATATTCATGCGCATATTCCGATGGGAAATGTGACAGAATTTACATCAGAGGCTAATCCTGATGAATTGTCTGAGGATAAGCTGCAGGCGCTTTTTCGAGGCGGTGTGAATCGTTTAAGTATGGGTGTGCAGTCGTTCGACCCGGGCTTGCTTCATAAAATTGGCCGTACCCATTCAAATGAGCATGTGTATGAAACGATTGCTCTTGCTAAAAAAGTTGGGTTTGAGAATATTAGCATTGATCTGATGTACGGTCTGCCAGGGCAAACGATGGAGCAGTGGACGGAAACGCTGGAAAAGGCGCTCTCGTTAGATTTACCTCATTACTCGGCTTATTCGTTAATCGTGGAGCCGAAGACGATTTTTTACATCCAGTATGCGAAGGGCAAGCTCGCTCTTCCGACAGAGGATTTAGAGGCGGATATGTACGACGTTTTAATGAAGAGAATGGAGGAGCATGGCCTGCAGCAATATGAAATAAGTAATTTTGCAAAGCCTGGCTTCCTTTCTACACATAATAAAATTTATTGGGACAATGATGAGTATGCAGGCTTTGGTGCAGGGGCACATGGCTACTTGGACGGAGTGCGCTATTCGAACCATGGTCCGATTAAAAAATACATTGAAGCCGTAGCAGAAGGTATACGACCAATCGTTAGTGAGCATAAAGTATCTATGGAAGAAAAATTGGAGGAGCAAATGTTTTTAGGCTTACGTAAAGTAGAAGGTGTGCCTAGCGAAACCTTCCTTCAAAAATTCGGTGAACCATTAGAAAACCACTACGGAGAAGTCATCTCAAAGCTTGAACGGGACGGGCTAATACAAGCGGATTCAACGGGTGTTCGGTTAACGAGAAAGGGTCGATTTGTCGGAAATGAAGTTTTTCAACAATTTTTATTAGAACATTGAGCGATTCCGTTGACAGATAAAAAGGGATTTGTTAATTTAATAATAGTATTAGCACTCCCTAATGATGAGTGCTAACAGAGGTGATGGACATGTTAACAAATCGGCAGTTACAAATACTACAAGTTATCGTTGATGATTTTGTGACGTCTGCCCAGCCAGTTGGTTCACGCCAAATTTCCAAGAAGGATTGGATTACGTTCAGTCCAGCGACCATTCGTAATGAAATGGCGGATCTAGAGGAATTAGGTTTTCTAGAGAAAACACACACCTCATCTGGACGAGTTCCTTCAGAAAAAGGCTATCGATTTTATGTGGACCATTTGTTGCAGCCTCAAATCATGTCAGCTGACGAAGTAACTCAAATTCATTCGATGTTTAAGACTCAAATCGTTGAAGCAGAGCAATTGATACGGGAGTCAGCAAATATTTTGTCGGAGCTTACGACATATACGACGATTTTACTTGGACCAGATGTGCAAAAGCATAAGGTAAAAAGGTTCCAAATTGTTCCGCTTTCGGAGCAAAGTGCAGTTGCAATAATCGTGACGGACAATGGTCATGTTGAAAACAGATTGTTAACCTTACCGCCAGCGTTTAGTCCTTCCGATATTGAGAAAATGGTGAACATTTTAAATGAGCGCTTAATCGGCGTTTCGTTGCATGATCTCCATCGAAAACTAGAGGTAGAGGCGCTTGCTGTACTAAAGCAGCACGTCCGAACAGCTGATGATGTGATTCAATCCTTAATCGGCATTTCTTCTGGGCAAAATGAAGGAAAGATTTATTACGGTGGTAAAACAAATATGTTGAACCAGCCAGAGTTCCACGATTTAAATAAAGTCCGCATGCTGATGGAATTAATGGAAAAGGAAAGTCAATTGCAATCCTTGTTCAAGCCTAATAATACAGGCATCCAAATTCGTATCGGCTCGGAAAATAACCATTTAGCGATGGAAAATTGTAGTGTCATTACCGCCTCGTTTTTAGTCGGTGAAGAACAGCATGGCTCAATTGCGATTATTGGCCCGACACGTATGGATTACCAGCGCGTTGTGACCATTTTAGACATTATGAGCCGGGGTTTAACAAATGCGCTATCACAGCGGAATGATTAGCTATAAGGAGGATTACGAGTGTCTAATTCGACAGAAAGTAAAGAAACGAATGAAACAGTAGAAAACCTAGTTGAAGCAACAGAAGCAACAGAAGTAGTAGAAGAAGTTGTGCTAGATGAAAAGGAACAGAAAATCCAGGAGCTAGAACAAAAGCTAGCCGAGGAGGAAAATCGTTACCTACGCTTACGTGCAGATTATGACAATATGCTACGTCGTCAAAAGCTTGACCGCGAAGCAGCAGAGAAATTCCGTGCACAAAGCTTATTAACGGATTTACTACCAGTGCTTGATAACCTTGAGCGTGCACTGCAAGTAGAAGTAACTTCTGAAGAGGCAACTTCATTATATAAAGGTGTTGAAATGGTTTATCGCCAATTCGTTGATGCGGCAAATCGTGAAGGCTTAGAGGCAATCGCAGCTGAAGGAGTAGCGTTCGATCCGAATGTACACCAAGCAGTGATGCAAGAGCAGGACAGCGAAAAAGAAGCTGGAATAGTGCTTCGTGAGCTTCAAAAAGGCTATCTATTAAAAGATCGCGTATTACGTCCAGCAATGGTTTCAGTAAACGAATAATCACTACTACCACAAATTGTGTGTAACTATTAGGAGGAAAATAATTATGAGCAAAATTATCGGTATTGACTTAGGTACAACAAACTCTTGTGTTTCTGTATTAGAAGGCGGCGAGCCAAAAGTAATCCCAAATCCAGAGGGTAACCGTACGACTCCATCTGTCGTAGCATTCAAAAACGGTGAAAAACAAGTGGGTGAGGTTGCAAAGCGCCAAGCAGTAACAAATCCAAACACAATCATTTCTGTTAAATCACTAATGGGAACTGCTGAAAAAGTAAAAGCAGAAGATAAAGAATATACACCACAGGAAGTATCAGCAATGATTCTTCAATACTTAAAAGGCTATGCTGAAGAATATCTTGGTGAAGCAGTAACAAAAGCAGTTATTACAGTTCCTGCTTACTTCAACGATGCGCAGCGTCAAGCAACTAAAGATGCTGGTAAAATCGCTGGCTTAGAAGTTGAGCGTATCATTAACGAGCCAACTGCAGCTGCACTTGCATACGGCTTAGACAAACAAGATGTAGATCAAAAAATCCTAGTGTTCGACCTTGGTGGTGGTACATTCGACGTGTCAATCCTTGAATTAGGTGACGGCGTATTCGAAGTACTTGCAACTGCAGGTGACAACAAGCTTGGTGGAGACGACTTTGACCAAAAAATCATTGATTTCTTAGTTGAAGAATTCCGCAAAGAAAACGGTATCGACTTATCTAAAGACAAAATGGCTATGCAACGCCTTAAAGATGCAGCTGAAAAAGCGAAAAAAGACTTATCAGGTGTAACAAATACACAAATTTCTTTACCATTCATCACAGCAGGTGCTGAAGGTCCACTTCACTTAGAGGTGTCTCTATCTCGTGCGAAATTCGATGACTTAACGCGTGATCTTGTAGAGCGTACAATCGTGCCTACTCGTCAAGCTCTATCAGATGCAGGTCTGTCCTCTTCTGAATTAGATAAAGTTATCCTAGTAGGTGGTTCTACTCGTATTCCTGCAGTAGTAGAAGCAATCAAAAATGCAACAGGTCATGAGCCACACAAAGGTGTAAACCCTGACGAAGTAGTAGCAATGGGTGCTGCTGTTCAAGGTGGCGTATTAACAGGTGACGTAAAAGATATCGTTCTTCTTGACGTAACACCATTATCACTTGGTATCGAAACAATGGGTGGCGTGTTCACGAAGTTAATCGACCGTAACACGACAATTCCAACGTCTAAATCTCAAGTATTCTCAACTGCAGCGGATAACCAACCAGCAGTAGACATTCACGTACTACAAGGTGAGCGTTCAATGGCAGCGGACAACAAAACGCTTGGTCGCTTCCAATTATCAGATATTCCACCAGCACCACGTGGAGTGCCACAAATCGAAGTAACATTCGATATCGACAAAAACGGTATTGTATCTGTAAAAGCAAAAGACCTTGGTACAAACAAAGAGCAAACAATCGTAATTCAATCTGATTCTGGTTTATCAGACGAAGAAATCGAGCGTATGGTAAAAGACGCGGAAGCAAATGCTGAAGCAGATGCACAACGTAAAGAAGAAGCAGATCTTCGCAATGAAGCGGACCAATTAGTATTCCAAGTTGACAAAACAGTTACTGACCTTGGTGAGCAAATCTCTGAAGAAGAGAAAAAATCTGTTGAAGATGCACGTGATGAGCTAAAAGCTGCTCTAGAAAAAGGCGAGCTAGAAGGCATCAAAGCGGCAAAAGAAAAATTAGAAGGCATCCTACAACCACTTGTAATGAAAGTATACGAGCAAGCGGCAGCAGCAGCACAAGCAGCTGGCGGTGCAGAAGGCTTCGACGGCGCAGCAGACGCTGGCAAAAAAGACGACGGCATTGTAGATGCAGACTTTGAAGAAGTAAAAGACGACAAATAATATACAATAGCTGAGCGATGTGCTTCGGCAAGGTGAAAAAGTCAAAGCCGGAAATCGGACTTTGACTTTTTCACTGTTACAGGATATGCGTAAAAGGATCGACATAATTTGAGTATCGTTATTTCTTGAACCAAAACCGTATCATATAGTATATTTCGTTGATTGTAGTGAAAGGCGGCGACTCCTGCGGGAAAGCGGAGTGATGAGACCCCGCAGGAAATTTATTTGCGACGAAAGCGCAGCGACAGGAGCACCTTGCGACGAGGAGGCTCAGCGCTTCGCCCGCGGAAAGCGCCCGCCTGCAACGGAAATCAACAATTCACCAACATATGAACGGAACGAAAATAACTAAGCACTAACGATATACATCAAATTTTGAACATGTTACAATAAACGTTATGTAAAAAGAGCGGAGAGTGAACGATGAGTAAGCGCGATTACTATGAAGTACTTGGCCTAGCAAAAGGCGCAAGTAAAGACGAAATTAAAAAAGCCTATCGTAAATTATCGAAACAATACCACCCAGACATTAACAAAGAACCTGGAGCAGACGAAAAGTTTAAAGAAATAGCTGAAGCCTACGAAGTTCTTTCAGACGAACAAAAACGTGCTCGCTACGACCAATTCGGTCACGAAGATCCACAAGCTGGCTTTGGCGGCGGTGGATTCGGCGGAGGCGGCTTTGGCGGCTTTGAAGATATTTTCTCATCCTTCTTCGGAGGCGGTGGACGTCGTCAAGATCCTAACGCACCTCGTAAAGGGGACGATTTACAATTCCGAATGAATATCGACTTTATGGAAGCGGTATTCGGTAAAGAAACAGAAGTAGAAATTCCGAACGAAGAAACTTGTGATACATGTAATGGCTCTGGTGCAAAACCAGGAACAACACCACAAGCATGTTCACACTGTAACGGTGCTGGTGAGATCAATCAAGCAGTCGACACACCATTTGGTCGAATGATGAATCGACGTACTTGTCCAAGCTGTCGCGGTGCAGGTAAACTGATCGTAGAAAAATGTACAACTTGCCGTGGAGCAGGGAAAGTACAAAAACGTAAGAAAATTAAAGTTAATATCCCAGCTGGTGTTGATGATGGTCAACAGCTACGTGTTTCTGGTCAAGGTGAGCCAGGCATTAATGGAGGCCCAGCAGGTGATTTATACATCGTCTTCTCTGTTCGAGATCATGAACAATTCGAACGCGATGGAGATGATATTTACTACGAATTAAAATTAACATTCCCTCAAGCATCACTAGGGGATGAAATTGAAGTACCAACAGTTCATGGAAAAGTAAAATTAAAAATCCCTGCAGGTACACAATCTGGTGCACAATTCCGTATTAAAGATAAAGGTGTAAAAAATGTACATGGCTATGGTACAGGGCATCAGTACGTCATTGTAAAAGTTATGACACCAGCAAAGCTGACAGAAAAGCAAAAGCAGCTGCTGCGTGAATTTGCAGAAATTAGTGGCGATATTCCGGAAGAACAGGGCAGCTCACTGTTAGATAAATTAAAACGAAAAATTAAAGGCGAATAAAAAGGAGTGGATTGCAAGTGACATGGATTGAATTATCAGTTTTAACGACGCATGAAGCCGTTGAAGCTGTTTCAAACATATTACATGAAGCGGGAGCTAGCGGTGTTGTCATCGAGGATTCAAAGGAATTAACGAAAGAGCGAGTTGACCAGTTCGGTGAAATTTATGCGTTAAATCCAGATGATTTCCCTAAAAACGGGGTCGTAGTGAAAGCCTATTTATCAGCGACAAGCTTTTTAGCTGAAACCGTTGAAGAAATCAAACTTGCAATTGCTAACCTAGTAAACTTTGATATTAATATCGGTGAAAATGTTTTAACGATGTGCGAAGTAAATGAGGAAGACTGGGCAACAGCATGGAAACAATATTATCATCCTGTCAAAATTTCAGAGCGTTTTACGATTGTACCGACTTGGGAACAATATACGCCAGTAAAAACAGACGAATTAATTATCGAGCTTGATCCAGGTATGGCATTTGGTACAGGTACACATCCAACAACGGTGATGTGTTTACAGGCACTCGAAACGGTTGTTCAACCGGGAGATACAGTCATTGATATTGGCACAGGCTCAGGTGTATTATCGATTGGTGCTGCGATGCTTGGTGCAAAGAGCGTGCATGCCCTTGATTTAGATGAGGTCGCTGTTCGCTCTGCTATTGAAAATATCGAGTTAAATAAAGTACAAAACATTGTTAGTGTGTTCCACGGTAACCTACTCGACACAGTAAAAGAGCAGGCAGACGTTGTCGTTGCAAATATTTTAGCGGATATTATTATGTCGTTTACAGATGATGCCTTTACAATTGTAAAACCAGGTGGGCTTTATGTAACATCAGGCATTATCGGTGCTAAAAAAGACGAAGTAAAAGAAGCATTAGAGCGTTCAGGCTTTACAATTGAAGAAGTGTTAATGATGGAGGACTGGGTAGCCATTATTGCTCGTCGTCCACACGAATAAAGAAAAAGCTCAGCATCTCGCCTATTCCCTAGGCGAGATGTGTCTTTTTCATGAATAAGGAGAGGTTAGCATGCAACGTTATTTTATCGATGAACGAGCTTCCCAAATAGGTGAATTTACACTAACCGGAGAAAATGCTCGCCATATTTCTAAGGTTATGCGTATGACTCCTGGCGAGGAAATTATTGTTGTGCAGGATGGCATAGCATTCATCTGTGAATTAGTATCTGTTGGGCAGGAAGCTATTGCACAAAAAACGGGCGTTACTGTACCTTCTCCAGAAATGCCACTACTAGTAGATATAGCTTGTGGCCTACCTAAAGGGGATAAGCTAGAGCTGATTGCCCAAAAAGGCACGGAGCTTGGTATGCATTCGCTTATCCCATTCGCAGCCGAACGTTCAATCGTGAAATGGGATGAAAAAAAGGGTGATAAAAAAACAGAGCGCCTTCAAAAAATTGCCCAGGAAGCTGCTGAGCAATCACATAGAACGCATGTGCCGACGATACAGTCACCAATCTCGTTTAAGAGGTTATTAGCAAGTATCCCAAATTATGATGCCGTTTTTATTGGGGATGAGGAAGATGCAAAGCAAGAAGAACGCACAAGGTTTGCGGATAAGCTAAAAACGTTGTATGATAAGGAATCGAAGTCAATCTTATGTATTTTCGGTCCAGAAGGTGGCATTTCCCGTAAGGAATCCGAGGCGCTTGTAGCTGCAGGTGCCATAACGATGTCACTAGGACCACGTATTTTAAGAGCAGAGACGGCGCCGCTTTATGCGCTTTCTGCAATTTCTTATGAATTTGAATGAAAGAGGTGTACAAGCCTTGTCAACTGTGGCTTTTCACACATTAGGTTGTAAAGTAAACCATTACGAAACAGAAGCAATTTGGCAATTATTTAAAGACCAAGGATATGAACGTACAGAGTTTGAACACCAAGCTGACGTTTATGTTGTGAATACATGTACCGTAACGAATACAGGCGATAAAAAATCTCGTCAGGTCATCCGTCGTGCGATTCGCCAAAATCCGGATGCCGTAATTTGTGTTACAGGGTGCTATGCACAAACATCTCCAGCTGAGATTATGGCAATTCCAGGGGTGGATATTGTCGTTGGTACGCAGGATCGTGAAAAAATGCTTGGCTATATCGAGCAATTCCGCGAAGAGCGTCAGCCAATTAAAGCCGTACGCAACATTATGAAAAATCGTGTGTATGAGGAGCTAGATGTTCCGGCATTTACAGATCGTACACGTGCATCGTTAAAAATTCAAGAAGGCTGTAATAACTTCTGTACATTTTGTATTATCCCATGGGCGCGCGGCTTAATGCGTTCTCGTGACCCACAAGAGGTTATTCGCCAAGCACAGCAATTGGTTGATGCAGGCTATCTTGAAATCGTCCTTACAGGTATTCATACAGGTGGCTATGGTGCTGACTTAAAGGACTATAACTTAGCACAACTACTTCGTGATATGGAAGCACAAGTAAAAGGGTTAAAGCGTCTACGTATTTCATCAATCGAAGCCTCACAATTAACAGATGAGGTTATCGAGGTGCTACAAAATTCAGAAATCGTTGTAAACCATTTACACATTCCGATTCAATCGGGCTCGGATACTGTGCTAAAGCGTATGCGTCGTAAATATACGATGGAATTCTTCTCGGAGCGTTTACGTAAGCTTGAAAAAGCGTTACCAGATTTAGCCGTAACATCGGATGTCATCGTTGGCTTCCCTGGAGAAACAGAAGAAGAGTTCATGGAAACATACAACTTTATTAAAGATCACCAATTCTCAGAGCTACACGTCTTCCCATATTCGAAGCGTACAGGCACACCAGCTGCACGTATGGACGATCAAGTCGATGAAGAAGTGAAAAACGAGCGTGTGCATCGTTTAATTACATTAAACGATCAACTCGCAAAACAATACGCATCTCGTTTTGAAAATGAAGTACTCGACGTTATTCCAGAGGAGCGCTTTAAAGAAGGCGACAATGAGAATTTATACGTAGGCTACACAACAAACTATTTAAAAGTGATTTTCGAAGCAAACGAGGATATGGTCGGCAAGCTTGTCAAAGTTAAAATAACTAAAGCGGGCTACCCATACAACGAAGGCCAATTTGTACGAGTAGTAGAGGAACAAGAGGTAAAATAATAAGTACACTGATAGAACGCCCATTTCTGCTTGAGAAATGGGCGTTTGGATGTGCATAGCTCTAATTGTTCCTTAAGGGGAAGTTAATTTTCGCAAAAGAAAATGAACGATATGGTAGCAACTGCTCTATATAACAAATAGTTTTGTATTTTCGTATTCATTTTTTAAATATAAGTTCACTATTATAGTTATTTCTTATAGAATAGAGTAAAATATGTAAATTTTAGGGGGTAAGCAGATGAAAAAAATTACTTATGCAATAATAATTGTACTGTGTCTTTCATTGATTCCGATGCAAACGGCAAGTGCTTCAGATTGGAAGTATGTGAAGGCTGCCATGGATTATCAAAAAGCTGGAAGATGCGATTTAGCGATACCTCAATACCAGAAGGCAATTAGCATCTCGAAAAAGGCTAGTACGTATCGTGGGTTAGCAGTATGCTATGAAAAACTAGGCCAATTCCAAAATGCTGCAAATACATATTATGCAGAAGCAGAATTACATAAAGCTTTAGGAGCAACTCAAACTTATTTAGCTACTAAACAATTAGCAGATAACTTATTTAGTGAAGTGGATGTATACTTCGAAGTAGATAAAATTCAATCTAAGCCTTTGGCAAAATACGAGCCAGCTAGTGGTGCATACTTTGGTGCATTTATAGATCAAGATACACGATATGAAAATACTGGCGGTAAATATGCGAATAAGTATAGTGATTTTAATAATCTAATTAGTAAAATTCATGCTACATTCTTTGTTTACCACAAATACGGTACACCATTCCCGAAGGAAACAGCAAGGCTTGTGAAAGAGGCAGGTGGTGCTTTACAAATTGCGCTACAGCCTGAGCAAGGGTTATCTCAAGTAAATAATGATGGATATTTAAAACAATTTGCAAATGATGCAAAAGCAAGTGAAATTCCAATTTTTGTTCGATTCGCCTCTGAAATGAATGGTAAATGGGTTAAATGGCATGGCAATCCAACCCTATATAAAGAAAAGTTTCAATTAGTTGCAAAAGTTTTGCGTGAAAATGCACCGAATATTGCGATGGTCTGGTCGCCAAACAGTATGCCGGCAGATACAATTCATAGTTATTATCCAGGTGATGCAGCGGTAGATTGGGTAGGGATGAATGTTTACTCGAATCCATTTAACAACGGACAAGCGCATATTAGCACAGAAAATGTGAACCCATTAACTTTCTTAGATACAGTATATAATAAGTACCCAAATAAGCCGATGATGATTGCAGAATACGGAGCGAGTCACTTCTCTGAAACTACAAATGGTCAGCGCAAGGACCAAACTAAATTTGGACAAGCGAAAATGCGCTTATTCTATGAAGGTATTCGTTTAAAATATCCGCGTATCAAATCAGTTCATTGGTTTAGTGTAGATACGTTAACCTCTCGGTATGTAGCAGAGGATCGCCGTTTAAATAATTTTAGTTTAACAGCAAATAAAACAATCACTAATACTTATAAAGAGATTATTAGTCAAGATTATTTCTTATCCAAGGTTGTAAATGGGGCATTTGTTTCAAATTCAACAACTGGAAAAGGAACAGTAAATATTAATAATGCAACAATTCGCTATAGCTCTCCAGTGAAAATTTCATCATACGTTAAAACATATGATCCATATATATCAAAAGTTGTTTATGAGTTAAATGGTCAAAATATTGGACAATCTACAGCATTCCCATATGATATTACTATTTCTCCTTCTCAGCTAAAGGCATCAAACAAATTAAAGGTAGTTGTTTACGATTCGAAAAACAGAGTTGCCACAACAAAAACTGTTACATTTAATAAGAGCAGTGCAAAATTAGATTTACAGCCAGGACAACTACAGCTGTTCTTAAATGATAAATTTGCCTATAAAAATGTTGGCATGGCAGAGTTAGAAGTAGCACCATTTACTACAAATGGACGTACGTTAGTTCCGATTCGATTTATTAGTGAAAACTTAAATGGTACAGTTCACTATCAAGCCTCGACAAAGCGTATTACAATTAATAAAGGTTCATCTAAAATTGTGATGACAGTTGGTTCTAAAACAGGGTCAATTAATGGTAAGACTATTACCTTTGAGGCAGCACCGATACTGAAAAATGGCACTACGTTTGTTCCGTTACGGGTAGTAGCCGATGCATTAAATGCGAAAATTTCTTACGATAGTAAGTCACACGGAATTAGTATTTCGCAATAATGTATAAACTATAGTACCAACAGATAAAATTGTATTGATAAAAAAGAAATGTATAGGTGGAAAAATGACAAAGAAAACTAAAATCGTTAGTAGTGTAATAGTGTTGTTAGGTATTATCGTGCTATTCTTTGCTCTAACTTCTAAAAAAAATATTTTAATTGTTGATGATAAAATAAAGGGATTTGAGCAAGAGCCTATTATTGATGATGAGTTTGTGTACGTACCTCTTTCAGTAATTGAAAAATTGTATAATGTCACAGCCCAACATAAGGGTGATAAGCAATGGCAATTAACAATCAATGATAAAACTACTGAATTTGATCTAATATCAAAAGAGATTATTGTAAATGGAGAAGAATATTCAGATCCATTAAAGGTTGAGGAAGATAAAATAATGCTTCCAAATACGTTTATAGAGGAACATTATAACTTAGTCGCATCAGCAGATTCCTCGGAAGTGTCTGTTAAGTCTAAAAGCACTATACCTATTTTGATGTATCACACTGTCAATGAACGACCTAATGATACGATTAATACACAGCCAGAGCGTTTTGAAGAACACTTGAAGGCACTAAGTGAAGCGAATTATAATGGAATTACACCATTCCAATTATATGATTATTATTTTAATCAAAAAGATTTACCTGAAAACCCGATTTTAATAACTCTTGACGATGGTTATCGAGATAACTATACGACTGCATATCCTATTTTAAAAAAGTATGGGTTACAAGCAACGGTCTTTGTTATTGCTAGTCGTATTGAGCATGAAGGTGTAAATAATTATCCGAATGAAATCCCGAAATTTAAGTGGGAAGAAGCTCATGAGATGAAGGATTATATTACAATCCAAAGTCATACATGGGATTCACATCGGAAAATCGAGCAACAAGCAGGAAAAGATATCGGCCAAATCGCTGCTCCACAGAAAAAGTCAGATGGAACTTGGGAAACTCGCGAAGAATACGTGGCAAGAATCACAAAAGACATTAGTGCGGCACAAGACATTATCCGTGAAAAAATGGGCTACGAATCTGTGATAATTAGTTATCCATATGGCGAATCAAGTGAAGAAGTCCGAGAAATTGCATCGGAATTAGGTGCGAAAATCGGCGTTACTGTTAAGAAGGGCGTTAACTATAGCTATGAATCTTTAATGCAGTTAAACCGAATTACAGTCGACGGAAATTTTACAGGTGAAGAACTAGTAAAAATTATACAAGAAACTAAATAATATTATTGAAGACTCCGAATAGAGTAGACACTAAAAAGTCTATCTAGGCGGAGTTTTTTTATTAGAATATCCTATTAGTCAGAAGAATTTTATCCATTCCATTAAAGGGATTCATTTTTATGAACAGAGCTTGCTATCTAAAATTAAGTCAGTTTTTATGTTAGTTAGGACTACTGTTAACAAAGTAGATACAAATAAGAGTAATTTATCTATTTATGCCAAGTTTATTTGATATAAAATAAAAAGATGCAATACTTAGTTTAGGGGGCGTTCGTAATAGGGATTAAAAAAGGGGCAAAAAGGAATCCAACAGAGCTTATAAAAATTACACTACCAGATGATGTGATGGGACGGCTACATACTTTTTCAAATTATGATCCTACAAGAATCAGGCATTATGAACTGAGAGACGGCTTTATTTATCTTTATATGTACGAGGAAGATCGCCTACAAGCAATGGAGGAAAGCTTCAGTACGCTAGAGGCTTTTCAATATGAGGTTGAGCGAAAAGTGCTCCCAGAAACGATTGCCTATACATCATTCATTTTTGATAGAGAGCTCCAGCTTTTAGAGTTTTCTGTCGACAAGTCATTGTATGTAGATGATGTTTCAGTAAAGATGATTGAGCTTAGTTTAGTGGAGGACTCGATCCGTTATCAAGTATATAGTGGAATGCAAATAGGTGTAACTGTTCAATACATAGATTATGAATCAAAAGAAATCATAGAAACAAGGCATTATGCAAAAAATAATTGAAGAGTCTGTTTATTTTGATGTACTATGTCAACATGATATGATGAAGAGGTACGTACAACTTAAGTGAAGGAGCTTTTTATAATGTCTATAAATTATGCTGCAATGATTGATCATACACTTTTAAAGGCGGATGCAACGAAAGAGGGAATTCTCCAAATTTGTGAGGAAGCAAAAAAATATACATTTGCTTCAGTTTGTGTAAATCCAACGTGGGTGAAAACTTGTGCGGAGAGGTTAGATGGTACAGAAGTAAAAGTATGTACTGTAATTGGCTTCCCATTAGGCGCATCTACTTCAGCTGTAAAGGCATTTGAAACAAAAGATGCGATTGCAAACGGTGCTGGCGAGATCGATATGGTGATCAACATTGGCGCCTTAAAAGATGGAGACTACGATAAAGTTCGTGAAGATATTAAAGCGGTAGTCGATGCGGCAAATGGTACACTTGTAAAAGTAATCATTGAAACATGCCTCCTGACAGACGAAGAAAAAGTGAAAGCCTGCCAACTATCAGTCGAAGCTGGTGCTCATTTTGTCAAAACATCCACAGGCTTCTCTACTGGTGGCGCAACGGCTGAAGATATTGCATTAATGCGTAAAACAGTTGGACCTGACATTGGCGTAAAGGCCTCTGGTGGTGTTCGCAATCTAGAAGATATGCAAAAGATGATCGAAAATGGCGCAACACGTATTGGGGCAAGCTCAGGCGTAACCATTATGAACGGATTAACTTCAGAATCAAATTACTAATTTGTTTTGATACAAGAGGAAACAGGATGTCATATTGGCATCCTTTTTTGTAGGGAAAATCGTCAAAATAATACTCTTCAATGTGATAATTTGTGCAAAAAATCTGGGCAACCTAGCTTCACTAGCCACATTTTTCAAAATACTAGCCAAATTTTCAAAAATACTAGCCAAAAAATCGAGAATACTAGCCGAATTTTTCGAAATACTAGCCAAACTTTTAAATTTACTCGCCAACGTGAAAATTTGCGGATGAAATCGTGACCGATCTAGCTTCACTAGCCACATTTTCAAAAATACTAGCCAAAAAATCAAATTTACTCGCCAACGTGAAAATTTGCGGATGAAATCTTGACCGACCTAGCTTCACTAGCCACATTTTTCAGAATACTAGCCAAATTTTCGAAATACTAGCCAAATTTTCAAAAATACTAGCCCAAAAATCGAGAATACTAGCCAAACTTTTAAATTTACTCGCCAACGTGAAAATTTTGCGGATGAAATCTTGACCAATCTAGCTTTACTAGCCAAATTTTCAAAAATACTAGCAAAATTCCTAAAAAACTAGCCCAAAAATCAAATCTACTCACCAACCTAAAAATTCACACCTAAAATCCCCGACCAACCTAGAAAAATCTTCACCAATTTCGCTCCTGCAAAACGATATTTTAAACAATTTTTAGAAAAAAACGACAATAACAGAAAAAAATGCTTTGTTTTTCGCCGCATTGAATTTATAATTGGTATAGACAACTATACCGATTTACGAATATTAGCCGCGCTAACAGCAATGCCAACCGTTTCAGTAGGATGGGCGCCCATTGCTGTTATGGATAGGAGGTGTTTATTTGAGCAACACGCTGTTCATTACGAATGTAACCATTGTCAATGAAAATGCTGACCCGTTTAAAGGGGATGTATTTATTGAGGATGGTAGAATTAAAAAAGTTGGTGTAGGACTATGTGAAAAGGCATATACCACAATTGATGGTAGTGGCCAAAATTGGCTTTTGCTGCCAGGGTATATTGATACACATATTCACGGAGCCGCTGGATATGACACGATGGATAGTACAGAGGAAGCGCTTCGTGGGATAGCTAGCTTCCTAGTGAAGGAAGGTGTCACAGCGTTCCTAGCAACGACGATGACTCAGTCAGTTGAGGCTATCGAAAAAGCATTAATAAATGTTGGGCGGTATAGAAGACAAGATGGGGAAGCAGAAATTCTTGGGGTACATGTAGAGGGCCCGTTTATATCGCGACGGCGCGCTGGTGCACAGCCTATTCAATATATCATTCCGCCGTCTCCCTACTATGTACAACGATGGCAAGCGCTTAGCAATCACCTCATAAAAAATATGACAATAGCACCTGAAGTAGAAGGTGGCCTTCAATTAATTCGAGAGCTAGAAAACTTAGGTATAGTCGCGTCAATTGGTCATTCTGATGCAACATTTGAAGAGGTGGAGCAAGCGATTAGCAATGGTATTACAAAGGCTACGCATTTATATAATCAAATGCGCCCATTCCATCACCGAGATCCTGGTGTTGTAGGCGGGGTCTTGCTAGATGAACGTGTGAAAGTAGAGCTTATTGTAGATTTTGTACATTGTCATCCCAAAGCAGTCGATCTTGTGTATCGATTAAAGGGTGCTTCAGACATTATTTTAATCACTGATGCCATGCGAGCGAAAGGTTTACGGTACGGAAACTATGATTTAGGTGGTCAAAATGTTTCTGTAACGGAGGAAGGGGCTCATTTATCTAATGGGGCATTAGCTGGCAGTGTACTTTCAATGGAAAGAGCAGTGAAAAATATGAGAGCGGTTACAGGTTGCAGTTTACAGGAGCTTGTTGCCATGTCCTCGACCAATGCCGCTAAACAAATGAAGTTAGCAAGGAAAGGACAAATTGCTGAGGGATTTGATGCCGACTTCGTATTACTAGACCAAAAATTAAATGTGCAAAAAACTATTTGTCACGGTAAAGTTGTATATGAGCGATAAAATTGTAGATATAAGGAAGGTGCAATGCAATTGTTAGACAAAAATTCTCATATACCAATCTATATACAAATAGAAGAAATATTAAAGCAACGCATTTACTTGGAGGAATACGGAATTGACGAAAGCATTCCCTCAGAACGAGAGCTTTCAATCCAGTTCGGTGTTAGTCGAATGACGGTACGACAGGCAATCAATACTTTAGTCAATAGTGGTTTATTGTATCGTGAAAAGGGACGAGGAACGTATGTAGCAAACCCGAAGCTGGAGCAGCCACTAATGGGATTAACAAGCTTTACAGAGGATATGCGGGCAAGGGGAATGGAGCCAAGCAGTAAAATATTGAGATTTGAAAAAATCGTGCCACCATTCGATATTGCGAGCGATTTATTACTAGAAAAGGATGAAGAGGTATTCTTCGTTGTCCGAATTCGAAATGCAAATGATAAACCAATGGCCATTGAAAGAACGTATATACCAGTAAAATTATATCCAGAGCTCGATGAAAAGAAAATAATGGGCTCGCTTTATGCATTAATTGAAGCAAAATTCCATCAGAAAATTGGCAATGCCATTCAGCAAATGGAAGCAGCAATTGTTGCAAAGGATGATTGTAGATACCTGCAAATTAGCCCGACAGCACCAGTGTTAATTATTAAGCGAATCAGCTATTTAAGTGATGGAATTCCATTTGAATTAGTACGTAGTACGTATCGAGCAGATCGCTATAAATTTATTAGTGAGATAAAAAGGTGATAATATGCATTCCTATTTCAAAGAAGTTCAAAATCTTTTGCACGACAGCATCGAAAGTGAACACCCGAAATTAGAAATGGCAGCTAGAATGATAGCTGATCGTATCGAAAGAGGCGGGATCCTGCAGCTATTCGGCTGTGGTCATTCGCACTTACTCGCGCAGGAGGCTTTTTACCGTGCAGGTGGTCTCGTGCCGGTACGACCAATCACAATTGAGCCATTAACTTTACAGGCTGGTGCTCTGACTTCATCCAGTAATGAAAAGGATCCAACGATTATAGAACGACATAGGAATTCTTTCGATTTTCATGAGAATGATATATTCCTTGTCATCTCAACGTCTGGAAGAAATTGTGCGCCTATTGATGCAGCCTTACTTGCAAAATCATCTAATATACTCCTACTATCGCTGCAATCATTAAACTATGTTGAGCAGGCTTCTAAGCACAAGAGTGGCAAAAGACTAGAGGAAATTGTTGATATCGTAATAGATTCTCATATTCCGGTAGGGGATGGAATCTTAAATCATGAGGGCTTCCAATATGCACCTGCCTCAACAGTGATTGGCTCTGCACTACTAAATGGACTACTTAGCCTCGTAATGGAAAAAGTATTCGAAAAAACAGGGATATTTCCTGTATTTGAAAGTGCCAATGTTGCAGCTACGAAAACACAAAATGCCAATATGATTTCGATGTATAAGCAACGTATAAATTTTGATTAAAAATTGGAGGGAAATAGAATGGAACAAACATTTAAAATTACGACTCCTGAAGGCTTACATGCAAGACCAATTACTTTGCTAGTGTCTGCTGTAACACCATTTGCTGCTGAAGTTCAACTAACTTTTAAGGATCGGTCTGTTAATATGAAATCCATTATGGGTGTAATGTCGCAGGGGGTTCCACAAGGTGGCGTTATAACAGTGGCAGCTCAAGGAACGGATGCCGAGCAATTAATACAAGCAGTTACTGAAGTGATGGAATCGAAAGGGATTGGCGAAAGATGCTAGAGCTACATGGACTGGCTGTATCGAGCGGAGTAGCAATTGCCAACGCCTATTGCTTAGTAGAGCCGGACTTATCCTTTGAACAACGTACGATTACGAATACGGACGGCGAAATAGGTCGCTTTCAGCAGGCAGTCGGGCAAGCGAAATTAGAGCTTCAGGAAATTCAAGCCTTGGCAGAAAAGAAGTTCGGTGAAGAGGAAGCAGCCATTTTTGCGGCCCATCTATTGCTGCTAGAGGATCCTGAATTTATAGATGGGATTATTTTGAAAATACAGAGCGGACTCAATGCGGAATATGCCCTACATGAGATTTCTGCAATGTACATTGCGATGTTTGAAGCGATGGATAGCACGTATATGCAGGAGCGATCGGCAGATATTCAGGATGTGTCCAAAAGGCTTTTAGCACATCTTTTAGAAGTGGAAATTCCAGATTATAGTCGCATCTCGTCGGAGGTTATCATTGTAGCCGATGATTTAACCCCATCGATGACTGCTCAATTAGACACTAAATATGTAAAAGGCTTCGTAACGAATATTGGCGGGAAAACTTCTCATTCTGCTATTCTAGCGAGAACGATGGGCATTCCGGCTGTAGTTGGTGCCAAAACAGCAACACAGAGCATCAAGCATGGCGAAAAAATAATACTTGATGGCACATTCGGTAAAGTTATTGTCGAAGCATCGCCTAAAATGTTCGAATATTACGAATCCAGGCAGCGAGCATACGAGCAATCCGCACAGGAGCTTGAAAAATATCGCACGTTAGCTAGTGTAAGCGCGGACGGGTATGAGGTTGAAATTGCTGGCAATATCGGTAAGCCAGAGGATGTTGAGAAATTAATTGAAGCTGGTGCTGATGGGATAGGTTTATTCCGAACGGAGTTTTTATATATGAATCGCCAATCACTTCCTGATGAGGAAGAACAGTTTGTCGCGTATCGTACAGTATTAGAACGTATGCAAGGAAAGCCGGTAGTCGTTCGTACGTTAGATATTGGCGGAGATAAGTATTTACCATATTTAAAGCTACCAGAAGAGTCTAATCCATTTTTAGGCTACCGTGCAATCCGACTATGCTTACATGAACAAGAAATATTCCGGATTCAGCTACGTGCATTACTACGTGCAAGTGCATTTGGAAATTTAAAAATTATGTTCCCGATGATTGCCACCCTAGAAGAATTTAGAGCGGCGAAAGAAATGCTACTAGAAGAAAAACAACGATTATTACAAGATGGAATTCTGGTTTCTGATGGAATTGAAATTGGACTTATGATAGAAATCCCGTCGGCAGCCATTATAGCAGATTTATTTGCAATGGAAGCAGATTTTTTATCGATTGGTACAAATGATCTTATTCAATACTCTTTGGCAGTCGATCGGATGAATGAAAATGTCTCTTATTTGTATCAGCCGCATCACCCTGCCGTGTTACGACTGATAAAAATGATTATCGATGCTGGACATAGTCACGGAAGATGGGTGGGGATGTGTGGCGAAATGGCTGGTGATGATATAACTATTCCAATATTACTGGCGCTAGGTCTTGATGAATTTTCGATGAACGCTGCAACTATTTTGAAAGCTAGAGCACAAATTTCAACCTTATCAAAAGAGAAGCTAGCAGCCCATACTGATCAAATATTGAGGCTGTCTACAGCAAGTGATGTAGAGCAATATGTGCAGGAATTTTTACTAGGCTAGAATATACGTTTCTTATAAAACGGGTATTTGAAAGGTGTTGAGGTATAGGATGGATATTAAATTAGTGCCACAGCAAGATTATGAGCAAATACATCGACTAAGAGATTATAGCTTTCCAAATCGGTATGAAGGTGAGCGTCGACGAGATTTCCAATATTGGATCGAGCATAGTACGACAATCTGTGCATATGATAAAGAAAAGATTGTAGGTCAATTATTAGTGTTACCACTTAATATGACGGTTCATGGCGTCAACTATAAAATGGGTGGCATCGGCTTTGTTGCAACCTATCCCGAATATCGAAACCGAGGAATTATGAAAAAGCTAATGGTGAGAGCACTGGAAGAAATGCAGCGGAATGGACAATGGATCTCTGTACTTGCACCATATTCCGTATCCTTTTATAGGTATTTCGGTTGGGAGCTATTTTTTGATAAGCTACATTACACAATACCAGTAGAAGCGTTCCCAGCCTTTGGGCACCAGCTTGATCATATGGAGCGATTTAGCTTTGCATGGATGAATGATGATGTTTTTCAAGATATTCAGCAATTTCATACGCGTCATTCTCAAATTTGTAACGGAGGGATGATAAGGGATTCCGCCTGGTGGCAAAGAATAGCTAGGCGAGAACCGGACAGTCATTTTGCAGCGTATTATAATGCTTCAAATAAAATTGCTGGTTACATTCGTTATACGATTAGTGACTTAACCTTCTATGTTCATGATCTATTTGCCGATAATATGGAAGCCGAACATGCGATTTGGCGCTTTATTACATCTCATAGTGCAAGTGTAAAGAGCATTAAAGGAACTTCGTCGGCAGATTGTCTTTTTGGCTTCGGGTTCCAGCAGCCACAATTTAAAAAAGAAATAACACAGGATTGTATGGTGCGAATTGTTGACGCTTTTGCCTTTTTGAAAGCGTATTCGTGGGTGGAAATTCAAAATCCGTTATATGTTCGACTAGCAGATCCATTTTGTTCTTGGAATGAAGGGCTGTTTCAAATTAGCTCTGATTGTAGAGTGACCAAAATAGAGGGGAACGATGTAAACGAGCTTCATGTTTTATCCTTGTCTATCAATCTATTTTCGGCTATGATGGTGGGCTATCTTTCTGTAGAGGACGCGTTACGGTTCGCCAATACGGAGATCGCTCAAGAGAATTTATCGGATTGGCAAAAGGCACTACCAACAAGCAAGCCTCAATTTTTTGAATATTTCTAAATTAGCATACGGAAATCTGTGAAATTCAAATTTTTTTTACCTTTTTTCGTGGACTATACCAATTCTTTTGATTACTGAATTTGTAAGTATCGGCTCTGTAGCCCACTATTTATCAAGTGTCAAGTATGAAATAAAAGGTATAAAAAACATATTGTGGTATATACCAATTGGTGATATTCTCATAATAAGAAAGCGGTTGCATCTAAGAGTAATAGACTCCAGAAGGGCGATGCACATCATTCAAAAATGTGAAGGGGTGTTTCATAATGAAAAACATAGTATTAGTTTGTGTAGCAGGAATGAGTACAAGTTTACTTGTAACAAAAATGCAAAAAGCAGCTCAGGAACGAAATGTTGAAGCAGACATTTATGCCATTGCTGAAAATGAAGTGGATAAGGTTTTAACATCGAAAAAAGTAGATGTGCTTCTACTTGGACCACAAGTTCGCTATTTAAAAGGATCCTTTGAATCAAAATATGAGCATCTTAAAATGCCGATTGATTCAATTAATATGGCAGATTACGGCATGATGAATGGCGAAAACGTATTAAAGCAAGCATTAAAGCTAATCGGGTAAGGGAGAAAGCTAAATGGAAAATCAAGAGATGATGGAGTCTGTTATGGGGTTAATTGTTCATAGTGGAAATGCGAAAAGTGAATGCATGGAAGCGATTGGATTAGCGAAAATAGGAAATATAGAAGACGCTAAAGGAAAAATGCAGCTTGCCAATGAGGCGTTAGGAGAGGCGCATCGTTCCCAAACAGCCTTATTAACACAAGAGGCTAGAGGGGAAAAAGTTGAGGTATCGATGCTGCTAATCCATGCACAAGATCACTTAATGAATTCGATTACGTTCCGGGATCTAGCACAGGAAATGATCCATTTATATGAGCGTATCACAGGGGAATAACATCTAATTTTAGATGATCAATAATTTAATCACAAAGGGGAGTGTAAGTGATGTTCAAATTTTTAGAAGAGAAATTTGTTCCGGTAGCCTCGAGAATAGGGAGTCAGCGGCATTTAGTCGCAATCCGAGATGGCTTTATCGCGATAATGCCGTTGACGATTGTAGGTTCTCTTGCAGTACTAATTAACAATTTACCGATTGACTTTTACCAAAATGCTCTTAACTCAATTTGGGCGGATGGTAGCTGGAAGCAATGGGGTGGCAATGTTTGGGGTGCAACATTTGCGATTCTTTCCCTATTATTAGCTTTTACAATCTCTTATAATCTAGCTAAAAGTTATGATAAAGATGGACTTTCAGCTGCAGTAATTGGTCTATCTGCTTATATGACATTTGGTACGTTTGGTGAAGGTGGCTTAACGGGCCTAACAACAGGTACAGGCGGAATCTTTGTTGCTATTATAGTTTCTTTACTTTCTACCGAGTTATTTTGCCGATTATCTGGAAATAGTAAGCTATTAATTAAAATGCCAGAAGGAGTTCCACCAGCAGTTGCAAAGTCATTTGCAGCGTTACTACCAGCGATTATTACGATAGGTTTATTCGGCTTAGTTCGTACAATTATTTCACTTGGATTTGATGTTCCTGATATTATCGGTTCATTCTATGCAACAATTCAAGAGCCATTTATGGGCTTAACAAATTCATGGACAGCGGCACTGATTTTAGCCTTTATCCCTGCATTCCTATGGACGTTAGGTGTACACGGTGCTAACATTATTGATCCATTTATGCAAACAATCAACGCGGATGCGATCGCAAAGAATGTTGCAGCACTTGAGGCTGGTAATGCTGCTCCATATATTGTTAACAAGCCGTTCTTTGATGCATTTGTGAATATGGGTGGATCGGGTACAACAATTGCCCTGATTATTGCTATATTTATCATTGCAAGGAAAAATAAGCAATATAGTACCGTTGGGAAATTATCCGCAGCACCAGGACTATTTAACATTAATGAACCGTTACTATTCGGTTTACCAATCGTATTAAATCCAATCTTATTGATCCCGTTTATTTTAACGCCAATGGTCAATGTATCGATTGCTTACTTTGCGACGAAGTGGGGAATGGTACCAGCAGCAACGGTTGTCGCCCCTTGGACAACACCACCGATTATTAACGGATTCTTAGTTACGCAATCGTGGAAAGGTGCCGTACTAAGTCTCGTGCTCATTGTAGTAGCCGTTCTTATTTACCTTCCATTCATCGCAATGGCAAATCGGGTAACGAAACCAAATCCGACAGAACAAGCAGCAGATGGAGAATAAGCTCAGAGTTTTAAAAAAGATGTAGGAGCATAAGGATATTGCTCGGAAATATGGGAAAAACTTTTGTGAAAATACACATATTAGTCAATTTAACTAATGGTTTTTCTAATAAGAACCAAGAATAGTTAAGTGGAGCGGAAGGCGACGAGTGTAGCTGACGGCAGCGCCTTTCGCTACAGAGCAATGCTTTTCTGCACCGAAAGTAAAGCGGCTCAGTGCTTGACCGCGGAACGCGTCCGCCTGTAGCGTAACGAAAAGGATAATCGATTTTCCCTCTGTAATATTCGTATATGCTTATAGAAATAATAATTATGAAAATGACTCATCTAGAGTAAACATAATAAAATTCGGTTGTCAGTGGAGGTATTAGATGAGAAGGTTAGGGATTTCACTCTATCCTCAGCATAGTACATTAGATGAAATGAAGCGATATATTCGGCTAGCACATAAAAATGGCTTTGATCGAATATTTACTTGCCTTATGTCACTAAATAATGAAGAGGAAAGAATAAAATTACAAACGATCAATCAATATGCAAAAGAATACGGATTTGATATTTCAGCTGATATTGCGCCTTCCGTGTTTCAGGAGCTTGGTTTAACTTACCGGGATATTGGATTTTTGAAGGAGCAGTATTATCTTTCAGCGCTTCGTTTAGACTTAGGCTTTTCGGGTCAGGAAGAGGCCTTCATGTCATTGGATGCTAGTAATTTAAAAATAGAATTAAATATTAGCAATGGCACAAAGTATGTTGAAAACATCTTATCCTATCAAGCAAATAAGGCTAATATTATAGGCTGCCATAATTTTTACCCAAGAAAGTATACAGGACTTTCTCGTCAGCATTTTTTAACAACTTCTAAAATTTTCAAAGACAATCACATTCGCACTGCAGCGATGATTTCATCTCAGCATGGAACATTTGGTCCTTGGGAGGAGACGCTACAAGGGCTACCAACCCTAGAGGAGCATCGTCATTTACCAATAACGGTGCAGGCGAAGGATTTATGGAATACAGGGTTAATAGATGATCTCATCATAGGAAATATGTATGCTTCTGAAGAAGAGCTTGTTGCATTAGGGAAGCTCAACCGTCATAAGCTAGAGCTAAAGGTTGTACCGCTGGAAGAAACGACTAGCCTAGAAGAAACAATCTTATTTAATGAGCCACATTTTAATCGTGGCGATGTATCCGAATATGTTGTTCGTAGCACACAATCACGTGTGAAATTCAAAGACCGGGAATTTCAGCCACATGATACATTCGCTTTGATGCCTGGTGATGTAACAATCGATAATAACTTAGATATTAGATATAAAGGCGAGCTACAATTAGTGTTAAAGGAGATGCCAAACACTGGCTCTACTAATATTGTAGCGAAAGTCGTAGAAGAGGAAAGATTTTTAATACAAACGATTCAACCATGGCAGTCATTCTGTTTTACAAAATGAAAAGAGAGAGGACTTGGGCAAATGTAGGTGCTCAGTCCTCTTCCTTCATTTATAGATCGGAGGAGAAGGTATGTATGTTCTAGCAATCGATGGTGGTGGCACAAAAACATCAGGCGTAATTTGTGATGAATTTGGCACGATATATGCAAAAATGATAACAAAAAGAACGAATCCAACGGCCATGGATATTACGCTTTTTAAGGAAACACTTCACGGGCTGCTGCAAGCACTGCAGGGACAAAATCCTGAAATTTTTTCATCGATAGAGATTTGTTTTGCAGGTATGGCAGGTGTGAAGGAAACCAACACTGAAGGAATAGTAGAAGAGATTTTTCGTGAATACATTCCGAAAAAGACAAGTATTGTTATAGAAAATGATGCAATAATCGCCCTATATACCGGAACATTAGGGTATCCAGGCATTGTTCAAATTGCTGGTACAGGATCAATTACAATGGGCTATGATCCTACATATTCTTATTATCGTGTAGGCGGATGGGGTTATTTGTTTGATGATGAGGGGAGTGGCTATGATTTTGGTGTACAAGCACTAAAGGCTGTTTTTCAAAGCTATGATAAACGCGAGAAAGCAACAAAATTAACGGATGCAATCTTAGCCCATTTTGCTGTAGTGAGTGTGCCAGAGCTAATTCAATGTGTTTATAGTAAAGAGCATCCTAGAACTGTTATCGCTCCGTTAAGCCGATATGTCATGGTGGCTGCAGGGGATGGAGACGACGTAGCTAATAGGATACTGGAAGAAGGCTGTCATAAACTATTCCATGCAATCACAACCTGTTATCACCAGCTCACTTGGTCAGAGCCTAGTGCTGTGCCTGTTGTATTAACGGGTGGGGTAATATCGAATGCTTCATATTTTATTCCGAAATTTGAAAGATTAGCTCAACAGGAACAACTCCCTCTGCAATTCATCGCACCTAGTCTTCAGCCAATTGGTGGCGCAGCTGTAGGGGCTTTAGCGAGAATGGGGAAGCTGATTCACAATAATTTTACTGAAAATTTTTCAAAAAACTATGGGGGATGAATCGATGGCAATAAAAGTAGAAGTAATAGAAGATTTATCGACGCTCTATAGAAGAGCGACTAGAATTATAGCCGAACAGCTAGCGGACGGAGCAAAGACATTTGGATTAGCGACTGGAGGCACAATGCTACCGCTGTATGAAAATTTACGAAGCAGTAACTGTGATTTTTCCCAATGTACGAGCTTTAATTTAGATGAATATGTAGGGCTGGAGAAAGAACATCCAGAAAGCTATCTTTCGTTTATGAATAATAGATTGTTTCATGCAAAGCCTTTTAAGCAATCCTATTTACCAGATGGAGAAGCTGAGGATGTACAAGCAGAGGCGAAACGATATGAGGCGTTGTTACAAAAAAACACGCTAGATTTTCAATTACTAGGTGTTGGTGAAAATGGTCATATTGGCTTTAACGAGCCAGGCACTCCGTTTTCAAGTGAAACCCATGTTGTGATGTTAACGGAATCCACAAGAAGGGCAAATGCTAGATTTTTTAATTCTATACATGAGGTTCCAAAGCTTGCCATTACAATGGGTATCTCGACTATTATGCGTGCCCAATGTATTTTACTAATTGCTGTAGGGGAGAAAAAAAGGGCGGCATTAGAAGCGCTTATAAGTGGTGAGATTTCAGAGCAAATCCCCGTGACGTGCTTGCAAAAACATCCGAATGTGAAGGTTCTGACGGATATACAATTGAAAGGGGTTTAACTCTATGCATCTTTCCCTTATTGAATGCAAATATTAGTATGTGGAGGCTCTTCCGAATCTAATTATAAATTAAAATAGTTTCTATTGACGGTAGTGCAACATTACGATATAATCTTTTAGTACACACTAACAGCGAGTTAGTAGGTGTACTGACGTGTGTTCGGAGGGAGGGAAAGAGAGATGTCAAAAACTGTCGTTCGCAAAAACGAATCGCTTGAAGATGCTCTTCGCCGCTTCAAACGTACTGTATCAAAAAGTGGTACAATTCAAGAAGTTAGAAAGCGCGAGTTCTACGAAAAACCTAGCGTAAAACGTAAAAAGAAATCAGAAGCTGCACGTAAACGTAAGTGGTAATTTTTTTTCCTATAAAATCCCTACGTTCAAAACACGCAATTTTATGATTCACTGAGCAGACAAAAATGATTAACCCACAATTTGTGAAAGCAGATTGTGGGTTATTTTGTGTTGTTTTAGAATTCTATGGTAGGCTATAAAAGAAAATAGAAATTTAATAAAAAATGAAACTTTAAGCGGTTTCATTCGTAGAGTAAGAAAAGGAAGATAGAAAGGAGGGGAAGAATGTGAAGAGAACGCGGGTTTTTAGTGGGCTTCTCCTAATGATATTATCCTTTGTACTAATGATACCGAGTATATCTGCCGTAGCGAACGATAAAGTATATCATGTGCCGATTAAAGACAACATAGAAAAGGGTTTGCTGGCTTTTATGGAGCGTGCTTTCGAAGAAGCGAAGGATCAAAATGCAAAAGCGATTGTTTTAGACATACATACGCCTGGTGGATTTACTGATGCAGCGGAGGATATTGGGATGCTGCTAGATAATGCTCCCGAATCGATGAAGGTTATTGCCTTTATTAATTCCAAGGCACATTCAGCCGGTGCGTTTATCGCCTTGCATGCAGATGAGATTTATATGACAAAGAGTGCTACAATAGGTTCAGCGGGTATTATCGATAACGCAGGAAATGCAGCTGATGAAAAGGCACAAAGCGCTTGGTGGGCACAAATGGAAGCAGCAGCAAAATCCTCGGATAAAGATAGAGATCCTCAATATGCAATTGCGATGGCAGATAAGTCGAAAAATTTTCCGGAGTACCGTGCACCTGCTGGAGAATTTTTAACCTTAACCGCAGATGAAGCGCTAGAGGTTGGATATTCGGAAGGTACGGTAGCTAATTTAGAAGAGGCTCTAGTAAAGGCTGGTATTCATAATGCAGAAATAATTAACATTGAACCAACCTTTGCGGAACAAGTTGCTCGTATTATAACGAATCCAATTATTGTGCCAATCCTGTTATCTATTGCTAGTCTAGGATTAGTGTTAGAATTATACTCGCCAGGCTTTGGTTTACCTGGCACAATGGGATTAACTTCACTTGGCTTATTCTTCTATGGGCATACGATTGCTGGCTTTGCAGGCTATGAAACCATCGTTCTGTTTATCGTAGGTCTAGCCCTAGTCGTCGCGGAATTTTTTGTGCCTGGAGGTATTGTCGGTCTGATCGGAGGTGCGCTCATTATCATCAGTTTATTATTTGCAGGTGCCGATGTTGTGCATATGGCGTATTCGATTTTAATTGCAATGTTTATTGCAGTAATAGGAATGGTGATTATTATGAAATTCTTCGGTAAAAGGCTGCATTTCTTTAGTAAGCTCGTGCTAAAGGATGCAACATCAACAGATGAAGGCTATGTTTCCAATGTGAATCGTATGGAGTTAATTGGAAAAACGGGTGTAGCGATGACTGCTCTTCGTCCAGCAGGTGTTGTGATGATTGAAAATGAGCGAATCGATGCGGTTTCAGAAGGAAGCTTTATTGATGTTGCTTCCAAGGTGAAAATTATTAAAGTAGAAGGCTCACGTATTGTCGTGAGAGAAATTAAAGAGTAAATGGAGGAATAAAACTATGGTGTTTGATGCAGCAGCAATTAGCTTGATTATTACAATTGTAGTAATCTTCATTGTATTAGCCGTATTCTTTACATTCGTACCAGTTGCACTATGGATTAGTGCTCTTGCAGCGGGTGTTCGTGTTAGTATTTTCACATTAATCGGGATGCGCTTACGTCGCGTAATTCCGTCACGTATCGTAAACCCTTTAATCAAGGCGCATAAAGCAGGGTTAGATGTGACAATTAATCAGTTAGAGTCTCACTATTTAGCAGGTGGTAATGTTGACCGCGTAATTAACGCATTAATCGCAGCGCATCGTGCCAATATTGAATTAACGTTTGAGCGCTGTGCAGCAATCGATTTAGCTGGTCGTGACGTACTAGAAGCAGTACAAATGTCAGTTAATCCAAAAGTAATTGAAACACCATTTATCTCTGGTGTAGCAATCAATGGTATCGAGGTAAAAGCAAAAGCACGTATTACTGTTCGAGCAAATATTGATCGCTTAGTTGGTGGTGCAGGTGAGGAAACAATCATCGCACGTGTAGGTGAAGGGATTGTATCTACTATCGGTTCTGTTGATACGCATGCAAAAGTATTAGAAAATCCAGATATGATTTCACAAACAGTGCTAGCTAAAGGTTTAGATAGTGGTACAGCCTTTGAAATCCTATCGATTGATATTGCGGATGTTGATGTTGGTAAAAATATCGGTGCCGAGCTGCAAATCGAGCAAGCAGAGGCGGATAAAAACATTGCCCAAGCAAAGGCGGAAGAGCGTCGTGCTATGGCGGTAGCAAAAGAGCAGGAAATGATTGCAAAAGTACAAGAGATGAAGGCGAAGGTAGTTGAAGCAGAGGCTGAAGTACCGATGGCAATGTCAGAAGCCCTACGCTCTGGTAACTTCGGTATTATGGACTATATGAATTATAAAAATATCCAAGCAGATACTTCAATGCGTGATTCAATAGCAAAAGTATCGCAAGATAAGCCAGATTCAAAAGATAAATAAGACCGTGAAATTTGTGAATAAAGAAGGGAGTGTGAACTGAATGGAAGGAATTATTATGATGATCGTTATCTTTATTATTAGTTCTCTGCTTAATAAAGATAAGAAAAAAGAACAAAAGCCAATGCCTCCATTTGGTCAACAGGAAATTCCCGATGCTAATGAACCGGCTCCGAAATCGGTTCGCCCGACTAGGAAATCATTAGAAGACTTTGCGAATGAAGTTTTTGATCAATTAAATGAGAAAACTCCATCGCCCAAAGAGGTAGTTCAAAAATCTGTTCAACCCACTGTGCCTGTTTTTGAAAAAGCAGAACAAGCTGTTGAAAAAGAATTACTAAAACGTGTTCAGGAGCGCAAGTCTAATCGTCCAGAGCTAGCTGCTGGTCGCCCGCTTCTGAAAAAGCTTGAGGAGAAACGAAATGCTTCGTTTGCTGTCCCGAATTCAAGGGAGCAGCTCGTCCAGGCGATTATAACATCAGAGATCTTAGGTCCTCCAAAAGCGAAACAGCATAAATAATACATGCCCCCTTTTACACATGCATACACTGTGAAAAGGGGGTTTTTTCATGAGACAATTATTGTCGCCTACGCCATTTCTTGAATGGATAGCCTACAATAAAATTCGTTGGAGTGGAAAGTATGAAGTACTACACATTACAGATGAAGCCTTCAATTGTAAGCTGGGCAACTGGGAGCTACAAGTCGAAGGGGAAGAGATTATCGTGGAATACTTAGCTGAACAAAGCTTTATTATTAGTATGAAAAGGATTCAAAGACTAACTATAAAGGATGCGTCGGATGACTGATAATCGTAAAATTCGTGTAAGTGTTGGACCTCATGCAAAGCAGGGCGCTTTTATTCATTATTTACATAAGCATAACGTCAATATGACAGATTTACGTATGCAAGACGGCAACATGACGTTTTCTGTCGCCCGACAGCATTTAAAGCATCTCAAGGCGGGTAGACGAAAATACCGGTTAAAAATTACGTTACGATCATTAAATGACGAAGCAATTTTACAGCCATACTTCGTAACATATATCGGGTTGTTACTCTTTATTTTACTTCCTGTCTTAGGCTCGCAATTTGTTTGGAAATTTCATATAAAGGGTGCAACGCCAGAGCTAAATTATGCAGCAGAAAATTATTTAAAAGATGAGCTAGAAATAAAAACGCCGTTATTAAAGCGTGATTTGCAATCAGATTATACAATTCGTCAAAAATTAATGGCACAATTTCCAGAGCTATCTTGGGTGCATTTTTTGAAAAACGGCAGTGATATCGGGTTGAAACTACAATTAGCACCTATTAATGAAACGAAGGTTGAGCAAACACCCTCTCATTTGATAGCACGCAATAGTGGAATAGTTACCCATTATTTACTTACGAGCGGTGTGCGAAAAGTTGACGTGAATACGACCGTCTATAAGGGAGATACTTTAGTATCGGGAATTATTGAGAATGGGGATAATTCAGTTGTCGTCGGGGCAGTCGGCGAGGTGTTTGCTGATTACTGGCTCGAAACGTCCTTTATTATAAAGAGAAATGTAACATATTATTCAACAACAGAAAGTGCATGGAAACTTTCCTTTAATAAAAAGAATGAGGATTCTTTACAGGAATTGGCACTACCGAAATGGTTAGAAGATTATATTCAAATATCAAAAATACAAAAATATGCTAAGAAGTCTAAAGTATTATCCGAGGAGGATGTAGAGTCCTATATTATGCCGCTATTACACACAAAAATCTTACAAAGCCTCCCGCCAAAAACAACAATCAAAAAAGAAAACCTTTTGCACGTTACTTTTGATAATGATACAGTAAAAGGGCAAGTCCTATTTTTGGTAAATGAAAATATCGCAACACCACAACCTATTTATCAAGGAGAATGATCATGTCGGAAAAAATGTCAGAACTTATTGTGGACAATCCTAATGAAGCAGTAATGCTACTAGGAATGTCTGATGCTAACCTTAAATTAATTGAAGAAACATTCGATGTACACATTATTACACGCGGTGGAGTGATCCAAATTGCCGGTGAGGATGAACAGCATAAGCAATGTGCCGCGGATGTGTTACAGGCCCTCCTGCAAGTAATCCGTAAAGGAATTAATATAGATCAACGCGATGTTGCAACAGCTATTGAAATGGTTGGTAAAGGAACGATCGAATATTTTTCAGAGCTATACGATGAAGAAATTGCTCGTAATACAAAGGGGAAGCCAATTCGTGCAAAAACAATTGGACAGCGCGAATACATAAAGGCCATTCGCCATAGAGATTTAGTTTTTGGAATCGGTCCAGCTGGTACAGGGAAAACATACTTAGCTGTTGTAATGGCAACACAAGCATTAAAAAATGGTCATGTTAAACGCATTATTTTAACGCGACCAGCAGTTGAAGCAGGAGAATCATTAGGGTTTTTACCAGGTGATTTAAAGGAAAAGGTAGACCCTTACCTACGACCACTATATGACGCCTTACATGATATTTATGGAGCAGAGCAAACGCAGCGCCTGATCGAGCGAGGCACGATTGAAATTGCACCATTAGCATATATGCGTGGTCGTACATTAGATGATGCATTTGTTATTTTAGATGAGGCACAAAATACGACACACCAGCAAATGAAGATGTTTTTAACGCGTTTAGGCTTTGGCTCTAAGATGGTCATTACAGGAGATAAAACACAAATTGACCTTCCAAAAAACACGGAGTCAGGGCTTATTATTGCAGAGCGTACATTAAAATATGTAAAGGATATACACTTCCAAATTCTTGAACAGGGCGATGTTGTTCGTCATCCGTTAGTGGCGAAAGTAATACAAGCGTATACGGAACAGGAGCTATAAAATTTAAATTGAAAGCATTAAGGGGCAACCTTAATGCTTTTTTTACATTTTTTAACTTGAGGCAATGAGACTGGAATAGTAAAATGGAAGAAACATACAAAGTGTCATGATAGAAAGTCATTAGTTATTTGTAACAATTTTTATCCATAATCGTCAAATCATATAGAAGGCGGTTCAATGAATAGTAATGATCAACTCTTTATACTAATGTAGTTTCCGTACGAGTATGAAATGTTTAGTAATCACTCCTGCTAACAATTTTATACGTACACCTACTAAAAATACTAAAGAGAAGGTCAAATGATTCCCAATTAATAAAATACTAATGGATTTTACTTTTTCCATGAAATTATACTAATCTATTGGTAAAATAAAGTTATGCATAAGTGGAGGTGCTACATGAGGAAACAAATAAAGCGATTCATAGATGTCATTGGATTTCGTTCATTTTTAATGATTGTCCTCCTAATCACAGCATCCGTTCAGTTCTTATTAATGCTTGATAATGTGAAGGGCGTTACATATGATATATCAATGGGCAGTTTAGCACCAGAAACGATTCGTGCGGCAAAAACTGTGGAGGACACGGAGAAAACAGAGAGGGAACGAGAGGCGGCAGGTGAGGCTATCCAGCCAATCTATGATTACAATACGGAAATTGCACAACAGCGGACCTCTTTTGTTTCCTTAATATTTGATTTGGCCATCGAGGCACAAGAAGAAATTCAAAAAGATGAAAAGTTAACAAAATCTGATGAGCTACAAATTATACAAAAGAAGCTAAAGGATGTCTATGAGAGTCAAGATAACTTTAAGCTAACAGATGGACAGCTTCTACAATTAATCAATACACCTTCAGAAGATTTATTATTGACACGAGATTTTGTAGCTCAATCAGTTAAGGTTATGTTGCAGGAGCCAATCCGCAAAGCTGAGGTAGAAGAACAACAGAAAAGCATTGAAAATATCATTAAAATGAATGAAAAAGTACCCCAATCCCTAGAAGAAACAGCCACTGTTATTGGACGCACTGCAATTGTGGAAAATGAGAAGGTCAATGTAGAAAAGACTGAATTAGCGAAAAAACAAGCAATTGAGGCAGTCGAGCCTACAAAAATATTACAAGGGCAGATTATTGTGCAAGAAGGGGAAATGGTAGAACAAGAAATCTATCGTCAGCTTCAGCTACTAGGTTTAATAGATAACCAATCGTCTTTAAAACCAGTTGTTGGGTTGATCATCCTTATCTTTTTACAAATGTCCTTTATTTTTATGTTATTTGATCGTTCTAAGTCAAAGCTCTCTATAAAGCGTAATGGGCTGCTTGTGACAGTTATTATTTATATCGCATCTCTTTTCATTATGAAGCTAACAAGTATTGTAGCTCAAGATTTTGATGTGATGGTTGCGTTTATTTATCCTACAGCTATGGCAACAATGCTAGTAAGGCTACTAGCAAATGACCGTGCCGCGATTGTCGTTACTTTGCTTTGTTCAGCATCGGCAGGACTTATGTTCCAAGAAAGCTATGCGGCTATTCTCCAAATGGATATTGCTCTCTATATTTTATTTGGTGGCTTTGCTTCCCTATTTTTCATGCGAAGTGTAGAAAAGCGAGCTCATTTACTACAAGCAAGTGGTGTTATTACAGTTATTAATTTAATGTTTATTACCTTTTATTTACTAATGACGCAGTCTGGCTATGGATTAGCAGAAATCTCATTTTATGTTGGAGCGGCAGTCATTTCTGGTATTTTATCAGGAGCTTTAACGATGGGTCTCCTGCCATTTTTTGAGTCGATGTTCGGAATCCTTTCGACAATGCGTTTAATTGAACTGTCAAATCCGAATCATCCGTTACTAAAGAAAATTCTAACGGAAGCGCCAGGCACATATCATCATAGTGTAATGGTAGCAAACTTAGCAGAGGCAGCATGTGAGGCAATTGGGGCAGACGGACTGCTTGCACGTGTGGGCTGTTATTATCATGATGTTGGAAAGACGCGAAGACCCGCATTCTTTATTGAGAATCAAATGTCTGGAATCAATCCACATGATTCACTTCCACCAGAATCAAGTGCTGAGATTATTATTGCACATACGACTGATGGTGCAGAGATGCTACGCAAGCATAAAATGCCACAGGAAATTATTGATATTGCGCTTCAGCATCATGGTACAAGTCTGCTGAAATTCTTCCTGCATAAAGCGAGAGAAGAGGGCAAGGAGCTTGATGAAGCGCAGTTCCGTTATCCAGGACCAAAGCCGCAAACAAAGGAGGCAGCAATTATTAGTATTGCTGATAGTGTTGAGGCGGCTGTTCGTTCCATGAAGGCACCGAATGCAGAAAAAATTCAAAAGCTCATTCAATCTATAATTCAAGACCGTGTGAAGGATGATCAGTTCGATGAATGTGATGTGTCGCTAAAGGAATTGAAAAAAATAGAGGATGTATTATGTAAAACATTAAATGGTATTTTTCATTCGCGAATAGAGTATCCAGATGAAAAGGCATAGGAGGAAAAAATGCATTTAAATATTGATTTTTTGGATGAGACAAACGAAGTGAAGGAAGAGCATATTACACTCGTTAATCAACTTCTGCAACATGCAGCAAAGATAGAAAATATTGAAGAGGGCTCAGAAGTTTCCATTACGTTTGTAACAAATGACGCGATTCACGAAATTAATCGTGAATATCGTGATAAGGACCAGCCAACAGATGTGATTTCCTTTGCACTAGAAGAACTTGGTGAAGGGGAAGTACAAATAATTGGCGAAGGAATTCCACGAATTTTAGGAGATATTATTATTTCAACAGATCGAACAAAGGAGCAAGCCGAGGAATATGGGCATTCTTTTGAGCGCGAGCTAGGATTTTTAGCCGTGCATGGCTTCTTACACTTACTAGGATACGACCACATGACAGAAGAAGATGAAAAAGAAATGTTCGGTAAACAGGATGAAATATTAGCAACATTCGGCTTAAAAAGGGACAATGGACATTCGTAAATTTATTAAATCATTTAGCTATGCTCTAACCGGCATATGGACAGCATCGAAAGAACAAAATATGCGTTTTCATTTAGTGAGTATGGTTGTTGTGATTGTGGCAGGCTTGCTAACAGGCTTATCTATAACAGAATGGCTGATACTTACACTTCTAATGGCACTTGTTATTGGTACAGAAATGGTCAATACAGCTATTGAACGAGTAGTCGACCTCGCTTCACCAGAAATCCACCCGCTTGCTAAAGACGCAAAAGATGTTGCAGCGGGCGCGGTACTTGTTTTTGCTGTTTGTAGTGTTATAATCGGATTACTCATTTTTTTACCAAAATGGCTTTAGATTAAGGAGAGAGGAGTGTTTGAGGTGGAGAAAGATCAATTACTCCAACAATCAAAAATAGCGCGTGAAAAAGCGTATGTACCGTATTCAAAGTTCCCAGTAGGGGCAGCGCTTTTAGCAGAGGACGGTACAGTGTATCACGGCTGTAATATCGAAAATGCAGGCTACAGCATGACAAACTGTGCAGAGCGTACGGCATTTTTTAAAGCAGTATCAGAAGGTGTAACAAAATTTACGGCATTGGCAGTAGTAGCAGACACGGATCGCCCGTGCTCGCCGTGTGGAGCTTGCCGTCAAGTGATGGTAGAGTTTTGCTCGCCAGATATGCCAGTATTCCTAACAAATTTAAAGGGCGATGTACAAGAAACAACAGTGGGTGAGCTATTACCAGGCGCATTCACACCGGAGGACTTAGAATATGCAGCTAGAAAACAATAACGGCTTTAAATCGGGCTTTATCTCGATTATTGGTCGTCCAAACGTAGGGAAATCTACGTTTTTAAACCGTGTTATCGGACAAAAAATTGCGATTATGTCCGATAAACCACAAACAACACGAAATAAGGTGCAAGGTGTTTTAACGCAAGATGCATCACAAATGATTTTCATCGATACACCAGGCATTCACAAGCCAAAGCATAAGCTAGGTGAATTTATGCTAAAAGTGGCAAAAAATACGTTGCGTGAAGTCGACATTATTATGTTTATGGTCAATGCGGAGCAACGACTTGGCAAGGGTGACGAGTTTATTTTAGAAATGCTAGAGGGCAATAAAACACCTGTATTTTTAGTCATTAATAAAATTGACACAGTGCACCCAGATGAGCTTATCGATATTATTTCAGACTATAAGGATCGTTTCCCATTTGCAGAAATAGTACCGATTTCAGCACTTCAGGGGAATAATGTAGAAAATTTATTAGCTACTATTGAAAAATATTTACCTGAGGGGCCACAATATTACCCAGCAGATCAAGTAACGGATCATCCAGAGCGTTTTATTATTTCGGAGCTGATTCGTGAGAAGGTGTTACATTTAACTCGTGAAGAAATTCCTCACTCTATCGCTGTTGTAATTGATAGAATTAAGCGTGATGAAGAAAATGAAAATATGATTCGCGTACAAGCGACAATTATGGTTGAGCGAGATTCACAAAAGGGCATCGTGATCGGAAAGCGCGGGGCCTTACTGAAGGAAGTTGGCACACTAGCGCGTAAAGATATCGAAATGCTACTTGGCTCAAAGGTATATTTAGAGCTATGGGTAAAGGTGCAAAAGGATTGGCGAAATAAACAAACGCATCTTCGTGATTTCGGATTCCGAGACGACGAATATTAATAGGAAGCAGATGTAGCAAATGTTACATCTGCTTTTTCTTTTACAAATATTACGAATGTTATTATAAAATGTAAATAAAGGTTAGAGATTGGAGTGACCACATGAAAAATATTAGTATTAAATTTCCTGCTTTATTCATAATCATCATCACGATTATAACCCATACATACTTGACGGAAGCATCTAAAACAGCGGCGTTTTTTTCTTTAGCAATTATTTTATGTTTATATTTTATTACGCCCCTTATGAATAAAACACGGATTATTAGTTATTCGATTATATCAATTGTCCTTTTTACGTGCCCGTTTTTATCGCTAGACATCATGTATATGCTGCCATTGGTTGCCTTTATCCTTATTGAAGGAGCTTACATTCTAAACGCTAAATCATATTACATATTAGTTATCTTAAATATTGCTCTAGCTAGTTTTACTGTGGTGCTGAAGCTCATGCCATTTTACGGATTGCTTTTATTAGTAGCCCTTGCCGTGTCTTCATTGACGTTACGTTACTATATAGGAGCCTACCTCGAAAATAGAATACTATATGAGGAATTATTAGGACAGTACAGAGAGCTTAAGCGTCTATCCTTAGAGCGGGATCAACTAGCTCGTGTTGAGGAACGAACAAAAATTGCCCGTGATATGCATGATTCGGTGGGGCATAATCTAACATCCCTGCTAATGCAAGTTGAAATGCTGTCTATCAAAAACAGCTCGCCAGAATTAGAAGAGATAAAAAGCGTGGCACGAAAAAGCTTGGATGAAACAAGATATGCTGTAAGGCAGTTAAAATCGAGTGAATCCTATGGTTTACAATCTGTGCTGCAATTAATTCGAAAGCTTGAAACTGAAAGTCGATTACATATCCGATTCACAATTGAAAAAGGTGTCTTATCTCTGCCTATTTCGAATAACCAAAGCATTGTTTTGTACCGTGTTTTACAGGAATGCTTAACAAATGCAATGAAATATAGTGATTCAAAGGAAGTTGACATTACATTAGGAAAGGATTCATTACAAAATATACTTTTCATAGTAAAGAATAAATCGCTTACTCAGACCCCCTCCTATATTGGGTTTGGACTGAAAAATATGGAGGAGAGACTACAAGAGATCGGTGGGGTGCTTCGAGTAAATCGAATCGATCACCAATTTATTGTTAGAGGATCTTTTCCAATGAAGGGAGAACAATAAATGGCCTATCAAATTTTGCTTGTTGAAGATCAGTCTATTGTTCGCAATGGACTAAAAATGATTATTGAGCAGGACGAAACGCTGCAAATAGTAGCAGAGGCAAGTGATGGTGTTGAGGCATTAGAATCGCTAGAAAAATTCCATGTCGATCTGATCGTAATGGATATTCGCATGCCAGGAATGAATGGAATAGAAGCAACTAAGCGTATTCGAAGCCGTTTTCCAAAGATGAAAATACTCATCTTAACAACCTTTGATGACGAAGAGTATGCATACGAAACATTAAAGGATGGAGCCAGTGGTTTTCTAGTTAAGTCATCTGAACCTGCAAAGCTATTAGCGGGGATTCATAGTGTACTAGAAGGAGGTATGGTGATTCAGGAAGGTGTTGCTGCGAAGCTAATGCCGAAACTATTGCACAAGAGCCCCTTACAAATCCAACAAGAGCACCTACTACAGTTAACAGACAGGGAGCTGGATATTTTAAAGCTGATTGGTGAGGGAAAAACCAATAAGGAAATAGCCGCTACCTTATTTTTATCTATCGGGACAGTAAAAAATCATATTACAAGTATTCTAGGAGAGCTAGATTTAAGAGACCGAACACAATTAGCTATTTACGCCGTACGAAATGGAATCGTATAAAACATGACCTCAGTCACATCGCTTTATGACGCTAGCTAGACGTTGAACGTATTTGAAATTGATATTCTATAGAGGAAAGGGGGTAGTTTGAATGATTGAAGTGATCAATTTGACGAAAAACTTTAAAAAAGTTCGTGCTGTAGATGAAGTGAATTTTTATATAGAGCCGGGTGAAATAGTTGGGCTACTAGGACCCAATGGAGCGGGAAAATCGACAACCATTGCAATGCTGTCGACATTAATTAGTCCAACAAGTGGAGATGTGCTGCTGAAGCATCGGAGCATGTTGAAAAATCCGAGTGCGCTTAGAAAGGTGTTAGGTGTCGTCCCGCAAGATATTGCCTTATACGACGAGCTTACTGCACGAGAAAATTTGGAGTTTTTCGGGAAAATCTATAAGATTCCAACTAATGTTTTGAAAGAAAGAATCCACGAAATTTTAAAGCAAATAGGCTTAGCGAATGAACATAAAAAGCTTGTGAAGCATTATTCTGGGGGAATGAAAAGACGCCTAAATATTGGGGTAGCCTTACTTCATGAGCCAGAATATTTAATTATGGATGAACCAACTGTGGGGATCGATCCACAGTCGAGAAATCACATATTAGAGGCAGTTATGACCTTAAATAAAAAAGCATATACAGCGATTATTTATACGAGTCACTATATGGAAGAGGTCGAGGAATTATGTGATCGTATTTATATTATGGATCAAGGTAGGATTATCGCCGCTGGAACAAAGGAAGAAATTAAGGCGATCCTATCCTCAGAAAAAACAATCGTACTCAAGCTAGAGCAGCATTCAAATGAATTTGTGCAAGCACTAACGAAGCACAGCGTTTTATCAAATATTAGAGTAAAAGAATCTCATATTTCATTTAATGTAGCGAAAAATACGGATTTTATTCCGATCCTTTTACCCCTCTGTGAAGAGCATAGCGTTACGTTAAAAAGCTTTCATATTGAAGAGCCTAGTCTCGAAGATGTATTCCTACATCTAACTGGGCGCGCATTAAGGAATTAGGGGGGAGAACCGATGTTTTTTTCACTAATTCGTAAAGAAATCACATTAATCTGGCGTAGCCCTCAGGAGCTGCTAATTCTTTTAGTAATGCCGATCGCACTCATTTCCATTATTGGCTTTGCACTAGGATCTCTAATTGATGGCAGTAACGTAACGATAGAGATCGATGTAGCGGTTGTTCAGCATGAGGATGAGGAAGAGGAGTTTCAAAAGTTTCTTCAGGAAGCAAATTTAATAAGAATCGATAAGAAAACGGAGCAGGGTCTTCGTAATTCGCTACCGATATCCAATCTAACAGAGCGGTTACTTAAGGATGAAGAAATACAACAATTTATCCATGTCACGCAAATTGACCCGAGCGAGCTAGACCAAGCGCGCGAAAAAGGGGATTACGGTGCAATTATAGAAATACCGAAAGGATTTACAAAGCAATACTTGAATTCGCTGTTTGGCGAAGGGGAGAAACCGGATTTTAACGTGTATTTAAATGAAAATAAGCAGCTTACGTCGACTGTTGTCAAAAATATACTAGATGCTTATCAAACACAATTTACCATGATGACAGCACTTGCTTCAAACGGATTTATTGGGGATAGCTTTCAATTACCTACTGCCGATTTTACGTCGTCTGTCAAAACAATTAATCAGCATGAGCCAGTATCAACAAGTGCGTACTATACGTTCAGTATGAGTGTTATGTTTATTTTGTACTGGGCAAGCACAATGGCTGGGATGGCATTTTTAGAAAAACAAAGCCATATTTTTGATCGAATCCTACTAGCTAATATAAATCCAGTAGTATATTTACTATCTATTATCGTTTCCACAGTTCTACTAGCACTGGTTCAAATGCCGATTTTATTCGCTTTTGCTCATATTCTATTCGATATATCATACGATCCTTGGCCGTTGTATTTACTTGTCACATTTATGATAGCAGTTGTTGTAGGTAGTATTGCTGCATTGCTTTCTGCCATCAATTATCGATTCAATTCACCAGAAGCGTCTAATGTTTTCGGCTCATCCTTTGTCGCAATTCTAGCCTTTTTTGGGGGGAGCTTCTTTAATTTGAATAGCTTCGCTCCGATGTTAGCGAAAATTGGTAATCTGACACCGAATGGGGCCGCCCTGCAAAGCTTTTTAACACTACAGCAAGGTGGGGGTATTGCGGAAATTACCCCGCATATTTGGACTTTAGCTAGCTTAGCTATCATTATCTTTAGTACCGCCTTTCTAATGTTTCCGAAGAGAGGTGGAATCGTATGATGAATATATTAAAAACAAAATTTTTATTGTTGGCAAGAAAGCCAGGTGCCTTCATTGCAATAACACTAATTATATGTTTATTTGCTTACTTTATGGGAATTGGGCAAGAGGCAAAACAACCTGTCGCTGTTCATTCAGCATTGGATGAGACGACAACTGAAAAGATAGTAAATAAATTGGATGGGCTCGTTAATTATGAATTCACCCTGTATTCTAAAAAGGAAGCAAAGGAAAGAGTAGATTCTGGGGAAGTTGATGTAGCGCTCTTTTTGCAGGAGTCAAACTATGAGCTTCTTGTTTCTTTGGATTTTATGAATGCTACACTGCTACAAAATGAGTTAAATATCATCTATAATGAAATGCTCCAACATGAGGCGATCCTTCAATCATTCCCGGAAGAGCAAAAGGAGCAAATTACATCGATTCTTGTTAGATCGAAATCTTCTCCATCGTTTCTTATCCAGTATACCAACTTCCAAAAAGAAGACGATTTTAAATGGGATGGTAAGCTTCATAGTTTATTTGGATTTACACTATTTATGGTCATATATACGATCGCAAATGGCGTCAATCATATTGTGATGGAGCGTAGAAATGGGATTTGGAATCGATTAATTGTTTCGACGATTCACAAAGCTGAAATTTACGTGGCAAATTTAGCTTATACATTCTTATTGGGTTATTTGCAAGTCGTGCTCGTGTTTAGTATTTTTTACTTTATAGTGGATGTCGACTTTTATGGAGGATTTTTACTAAGCTTAGTAGCGGTCATTCCGTATTTACTTTGTATCGTTGCCTTGTCAATTTTTGTGGCATCCATTACGAATACGCCTGGTAAGTTTAATGCCGTAATGACGGTTATTGCTGTTCCATTTGCTATGCTTGGTGGCGCCTATTGGCCATTAGAAATTGTTACTTCAAAAGTTATACTCGCTTTATCTTATATTTCACCAATTACTTACGGCTTAGAAATATTAAAGGGTGTAACGATAAATGGTGGGGAGTTGACTCAAATATTGCAGCCACTAAGTTTACTATTGTTTTTAACTGTAATATTAATGGGGATTGGCATAAATGTACTAGAGAAAAATAAAGAATAAATTGTAAGGCTACAATCATCAAAATGTACGGCTTGCTATCTATACGATTAGATAGCAGGCTTTTTTTGATGTTTCCTTCCTGTATTAGTTTTGCAATAATTATCATAAGAATGTATCAACACCATAAGTCGGAATTGCTACTTATTCACCGCACACTGCACTCCGAGCGGTCGCTTTCTGCGTGCGAAGCACTGAGCCTCCTCGTCGCAAGGTGCTTCTGTCGCTGCCCTTTCGTCGCACAAAACATTGCTCTATAATGAAAGGCGTAGAGGTCAGCTACACTCGCCGCTCTAAGTTACGTGTGCTAAAAATTAATAAAACTTTAAATGAAACGTTTATTGATTGAAGTGGAGCCAGCGTGACTCCTTGGGGATTAGCGTCACAGATGAGACCCCGCAACGCAGTGAGGAGGCTCATCGGACGCCCCCAGGAAAGCACGGTGGCGCAACGGAAATCAACTACAAGTTATGGTTAATAGTAATAATAATGTATAAATTGTTAATAATTAGTATTATAATAATTCCAACAAGAAGAGGTGAGTAAGGTGAGTAGGAATAACAAAATTTTAATTGGACTGTTAATTTTTAGTCTAATTACAATATCGATTGTATTGTATAACATGGGAACGGAATATTATAAGGCCGATGAGCAGAGGGATAATCAACAGGAATCTATAAAGGTAAATAATAAACCACTAGAGAACCCCAATCCAGAGCCTAAAGAGGTCGTAACAAAGGAGACGATTACACTGGCGATGCTAGGTGATGTGCTACTCCATAAAAGGCTGGCTGTTTACGATGAGTTTATGAGTTCCTTTGAACCGATGAAATCCGTAATGGAATCGTATGATTATTTAATCGCTAATCAGGAATCGCCCCCTGTTGGCAATAAGTTTCCGGTTAGTGGTTATCCGCAATTTTCTAGTCCAGAATATATTATTCGTGATTTGAAAGGGTCTGGTGTTGATATGATTAACATCGCGAATAATCATATCGTTGATAAAGGAGAGTCTGGTGTTCGAACCGTTTTTGAAAATATCGAGCAATACGGGTTGCCGTATGTCGGGGCTTATCAATCGGAGGAGGACGCGCTTACGGATAGAATTATTGAGGTAAAAGGCATTTCAATCGGAATTATTAGTTATACGTACGGTACGAATGGCTTGTACTTGCCTGAAGAATCTCCGTTTATTATTAATTATATCGATGAGGCAAGGATCGTAAGTGATATTAAAGCAATGAAGGACAAAGCCGATGTTACGGTTGTTCATCTTCACTGGGGTCCTGAATTTACAACACAGGAGGCTGAATCACAGCGGCAATTAGCTCAGGCTGTAAATGAAGCAGGAGCAGATATTCTTTTTGGTACTCATCCACATGTTCTACAGCCATATAGCAAGCTTACAAATAGTGTCGGTAAGGAAACGCACGTATTTTATTCTTTAGGTAATTATTTCTCTACTACGATTACATCTACCGACTCTATGGTAGGGGGAATTGGAAGCCTTAACATTACGAAAGAAGGCGAAGAAATCCTTATCAGCAATCCAACATTACATGCTACAGCAATGCTCTTAGATGAAGATGGTAAATATAGAGTCTATCCTTTAGCAGAAGTAGAAGGGCGTGCTACGCAAAATCTACAATGGGTGAAGGATGTTTTAGGTGAAGGTATAGTCGTTCAATAAGCCCGGAATATTTACTATTCTCAAGCGAGAAGTAGGTTTCTCATGTATAATAGAACGATAGTAAAGATAGAAGGACGGGTGACTATGCTTCATAAATGGGAAGGAATTGTGCTTAAGGCACGTGCGTACGGGGAATCGAATAAAATTGTGACTTTAATGACGCGCGAGGCTGGTAAAGTGGCAGTGATGGCTAGAGGAGCGAAAAAGCCAACGAGCCGTTTAGCAGGGGTAACACAGCCTTTTATGCATGGCTCCTTTTTAGTGCAACGAACATCAGGTATGGGCACTTTACAGCAGGGCGAGCATTTTAATTCGATGCGCCATGTGCAGACCGATATACTGGCAACGGCCTATGCAAGCTATATTGTGGAGCTTGTGGATCGTTTAGTTGAAGAGGGTAATCCTGAACCATTTGCTTATGAGGTATTGCACCAGGCGTTGACTGCTATCGATGAAGGCTATGATCCAGAAGCGATTGCGCTATTTGTTGATTGGAAAATGCTCCCGTATACGGGGGTGCAGCCGATTTTACATGCTTGTGCATCGTGCGCGGCAGTGGATGGCGAATTTGCCTTTTCCTTTACACAGGGCGGCTTTCTTTGTCATCGATGCTTCCATTTAGATCCGTACATTATTCGATTATCACCGACACAGCTGAAATTGATTCGTATGTTTTATACGGTAGGGATTGACCAAGTAGGGAAGCTAGAGCTCAAGTCACAAACGAAGGGCTTTATAAAAAAAATCGTCACAACCATTTACGAGGAACAAACCGGCATTCGATTAAAATCACGCTCCTTTATTGAACAGCTAGAACGCACCCCTCAGCTAAAGCCACCAACAGCATAATTTCTTATTAAAAGTAGCTCTCTTGATTGAGCTGCTTTTTTAAATATTTCGTAAATAGAATATTTATTAAAATCATTTATATTTGAAATGACGAAGAACATGCTAGCTTGTGATTGGCAAAATTCGATTTTAATCTTGAAGTATTTAAAAGAATAGTTCTAGATAGGTAAAATATGGTATATTTATGCAAGGAAATGAAAGTGTAGGGGGGACATTGTGATTACAAGAAAAATAAGGTTCAGTCAATTATTTAGTTTAGCATTATTTATTCTTGTACTTACTGGATGCAACAGTAATGAGAAGTCAGTTATAAATCATTACTATTTGTCATTGATGGGAGAAAGTGAATCTTGGAGTTTAACTGGATATGAAGTATTGATAACATCTGATCACTTTAAAGCTGGAAATGGAACTTTAAATATGAAAAATGCAAATGAATATATTGGAGACTCTTTTCAATTTAGAACCTACGCAGTTATTAATGGTGAAGATACAATAGTACATTCTGGTTCGGTAGCTGGTGCAGAAATTGATATAGCAAAACAAACAACAGGAGCAATTGAAGGTGAATCATATTTAGATAAAAATGGAGACTTCATTACATTAAACGATGTAACTAATATTTATATGACGGTTGAATGGTGGGATGAAGGTTTGAGAAAAAGTGTGAGAGAAAGTATAGATTTATATAACAAAGAAAGCAAAGAGCAAACCTTCTTGCATGAATAGGATCGTATAAGAATAAAGGGGAAAATTATTACAAGTGAATAGACCTATCCATAATTAATGGAATGTATAAGAAGTGCGGAGTCAACCTAGGAGCAGTGTTGATTGTATCGGAGTACCGGCGATTTCTCAGAGAAAGCGTACGGACCGAAGAGAAATTCAATCTCTTTCAATAGAAGGGTGTAGTGAAAACTTCACTACACCGTATAAGCTTTTTTAATTATTCAAATTGCGAGAGCATCGGTAACACATCTTGTTTTAATGCTTCCCAAAATTGTGCTTCGAGCTTTTCATTTTGTAGGTGGTTGTTTTTTTCCTTGTATTGCTCATAGCAACGTGAAATTTTTTCTTTGTAAAATCGGAACGTATGGTTGTAATGTTCTCGATCCTGCTCACTGCTTAAGTGCATATACGCACGAATGAATGTATACAGTTGATTGGATTCACGTAGCGCGTGATCATAAGCTCTTTGATGAAATTGTCCAAGTTGAGAGGTTAATTCTGTATGCTTTCGATGATAGTCTCTGGCATTGCGAATTTCCTCTAATTTTGTATTTGCAGTATAAAGTAGATGGTGCCTTGAACTATGCTCCGGAAGCTCATGCAACAATATAGCAGTAACAATTTCCTTTATTTTTTCGTATGAATCTATCTCTTTTTTAATCTCTACCTCTTTAATTCTAAACAACATAACATCCCCTCCTGAAGTAAATAATCCCCTTAAGTTGATTATAACGGAAAGAAAGTTAATTTTGTTCATATTGTTCATAAAGTTCATCGTGATTTCTGAAAAAAGCTCATTTCGCTCTTGCGAAACAAGCTTAAAAGGGTTATACCGTGGCAATTTTTTTCTCTTGTTTTGGTTGAAGCCCAGCAACGATGATGCTATTGATCGCATTAATATAAGCTAGGGCAGACGCTTTTAGAATATCAGTATCAGCTGCCTTTGCTATATATTTTTCACCTTCATGCTCGACAGTAATTTTTACTTTTCCTAGCGCTTCCTGACCTCTTGTAACAGAGTTAATATTATATTCAACAAGCTTTACAGGAATTTGTGTGACATGGGCAATAGCTGAGTATAACGCATCAATTGGACCTGAGCCGACTGCACTTGCTTTGAATACCTCTTGGCCTTTACGCATCTTCACGCTAGCAGAAGGGAAGGAGGCGTTCGAAATAATTTGTAGGTCATCAATATCATAAAATTGATCAGAGAAGCTTTCGCCATTCGGATTATTTTTCTCTGATTTTTCGTAATAGCTTTCTACAATGACATATAAATCGTGATTATAAACTTCTTTTTTCGAGTCAGCTAGCTTTAAGAAGCCTTCAAAAATCCCTTCAAACTCATCCTCTGTGAACTCCTTAAAGCCAAGCTTTAATAGGGCGTTTTTCACCGCATGACGCCCAGAACGAGCTGTTAGCACAAGCTCCATATCCTCTAGCCCAACATCTTCCGGGTGAACAATTTCATAAGCTTCACGAGATTTTAATAAACCATCCTGGTGAATTCCAGAAGAGTGAGCGAAGGCGTTATCACCTGTAATGGCTTTGTTTACTTGAACATCTAGACCCATAAAGCTTGAAACAAGGCGAGAGGTGTTCATAATTTCCTTCGTATTAATATCTGTAAATACATTATAAACATCGCCGCGTGTTTTCATGGCCATGACGACTTCCTCGAGTGCTGCATTTCCGGCACGTTCCCCGATTCCATTAATTGTACATTCCACTTTATCGGCGCCGTTTTTAATAGCAGCTAGTGTATTGGCTGTTGCCATTCCAAGGTCGTTATGACAATGAACAGACAGCAGCACGGAGTCATCAAGGTTTTTCATACGGTAGTTTAGCTTTGCAATCATTTCGCCCCATTGCTCGGGCTCAGCGTATCCAACTGTATCTGGCACGTTGATCATTGTAGCGCCAGCCTTCATAACGGCCTCTATCGTTTTCCAAAGGTATTCAAAATCAGAGCGTGATGCATCCTCTGTAGAATATTGAACTTGTGGAAGTAGGGTTTTTGCATATTTCACAGCATCGACGCCAATTTGAAGAATTTGATCTTTAGATTTACTGAATTTTTTTTCTACATGAATATCGGATGTCCCAAGTACCATGTGAATCATCGGATTTTGCGCATGCTTTACTGCATGATAAACACTATCGATATCTGCCTTAACTGCTCGTGCTAATGCAGTAATCATAATGTCAGATGTATTGCCTACTTTTTCTGCTACGGCTTTAACAGCATTAAAATCACCTTGTGAAGAAGCAGGGAAGCCAGCCTCGATAATATCGACACCAAGCTTTTTGAGCTGCTGGGCGATCTCTACTTTTTCGTATAAATTTAATTTTGCTCCTGGCACCTGTTCGCCATCACGTAACGTTGTATCAAACACCCAAATTTTTCTACTCATTTTCCAAAACTCCTTCTCTTTTGTATTTTTTTCCTTTACATAAAAAAATCTCGCCTCCATGGAAAAATAATTCCATAGAGACGAGATTTAACTCGCGGTACCACTCTACATTGAACGCGTATTGCTACAGCGCTCCCCTTATCAACAGCTATCACTGTCTAGCCCTTTAACGGGGGCAACCGACAACCTCTACTTAAAAGTTCAAGGTGTAGCTCCTGGACGAGTTCAAAATTCGCGTCTACCGGTTTGCACCTACCACCGGCTCTCTTTAAGCACGCAGCCTTTTTACTATTTCCAATCGAGGCTTAATGTTCTCTTGAATGAAAGTGTAAACATTCTTTTTTTGAATGTCAACTATTTTTTAGAAAATTCTTTCAGTTCGAAATTATTCAGAAGTTATTTTTGCCTCTAATTCTGTGGTTCTAGGGTTTTCATCGATATACGGTTGTAGATAGTTTTCTCGTAGCTCATGTCGCATATAGCCCATAACGGCAAGAATTAATACAAAGGTAACGATGGAAAGTGTAAAGGCTTTTCGGTTATCCTTTTCACTCGCAATGTATAAGGCTGCACAAAGAATAAGGGTCAGTAAGATCGATAGTAACAGTAGGGAGGTAAGCAGTAAATCCTCGCCCAAATATAGCATTCGAATATCCTTCTCGAATGAGAATAATAAAATAAAGCCGAATACGATTTGCATTAATGTTATCCAAAAACAAGCTTTTAAGCCGAATTTTTTTAGTGAATGCTCCTGTGCTGCTATAGCTTGCTTACGATTCTTAAATGAAAAATACACGAATAAATAAAATCCACCAGAAGCTAAGCTGGCTAATATAAAATGGAAGTATCGTTGCCAAATTTGTGGATAGTGAAAGAGGCTATGGAAAAAGCCTTGTGCATCTCCCCAGCGATCTGGATAAAGCATGGATACAACATTCACAATAAATATAAGTGGCACAAATAATAGAATGGCACTTCCGAGTATACCAATTGAAAGATGCAGCGCCTTTTTATGCTGCCAGCGCTCCCAGGTGAATTTATATAGGTATAGTAATAAGAATGCTATTATCAAAAGAACTATTACACTTAACCATGCTTTTCCAATTATTATCGTTGATGCGTAAAAATATTGCGTATAAATAACGCTAATAATTAATAGCGGACCAACACCGAGTACGACAGCGATACTTTTATGAACCGATGCATGCAGAGAAGATATTCTCGCCATTTCATCATAATGCTTGTTTTTCTTGACTATTCCAAGTACTTCTAATAGTACAGCACTAGAGGATAGCGAAATAGTAAAGTTAACAAATAAAATATGCAAAATAAATGTAACAATAATTAATACTTCTAATAGACCAATACTGGCTGGTATAGGTAAAGCGATGTCGTTTGTAATGAAGGCTAGAACAAAATTATTCATTCGTAACTACCTCATTATCATTTGACGTTACTTCGATTAAATATTGGGCAAGTGCATCTAGCTCTTCTTCTGTACCCATAAAAGGTGGCATTTCTGGTCGAGCCAAGTGCATTGAAGGAATGAATGTCTTTAAATCCTCCTTAGCCCAACCGACTAAACGATCGGACATCGCTCTATTTGAACGCCATCCATCGACTGTATGGCAAACGATACATTGCCCAACAAAAACATCTCGGCCAGCTTCAGCAGGTGTTGTATAGTCATCGACATTATCATACTTCGCCCAAGTGGCATTTGCTAAATAGCCTTCCTCATTAATCTCATCCTCACGTTCCGATAGCATTCCATTAGCATACATATAGTCATAAATTATATAAGGTTTACGTACATATTCGCGGACTACCTCGAATTCACCGATAAAGCAAATGGTAGTAATACATACGCTAGCTGACAAAATCCATGGTAGCTTTTTAGGCTTAATCGTAATCCAAAATAAAAAGATAACGAGTAAAATAAATGCGATGCCGTTCATTACGTTGAAGAGGGTAATGCTCATACCTGTAGATTTTACAATCATATCAGTTGCTTGCTCTGGTATGCTCTTTAAATACCATAAGCCAGTGATCAATGTTCCAGGTAAACTAATAGCCCCCCAAAATGCAAAAACATTTAACATCTCGGACCGTAGCTCTGTATCCTTTACCCGCCATCGAATAAAGAATGACAAAATTGTAATGGCAAGAATGACAGCTAAAAACATTCGGAAGCCTAGAGAAGGTAAATATGTAGGGTTAATAAATGCATCCCAAAATGATTTTGTTGCGATCCAATCACCAGGTGTTAGCTTTGCAGCGAGTACCCCGGTAATAATGGCCATTGTAAGCCATGAAAAAATTGCGAGCGAAATACCTAAATTAATATGCTTTTTGCGCTGAGAGATCGTTTTGCATTTATCCCATGTATAGAAATAAATAACAAGAAGAACCACTTCAGTAATAAACACCATCCATTCTGCTACCCATGCCCAGAAGAAAATGCGTAACAGGGACCCTATTGAATCCGGCTGTAGCACGGTAGTTGAAAACCAAATACCAACCCCTGTCATTGCTCCGGCGGTTGTAGTGATAATTAAAACCCATTTCGCCATATTTTTTGCTAATAGATTTAATTTTTCGTTGTTCTTTTTCATTGCCCGGTACTCTGCAGATACTGTTAATACGGTCATACCAATCGCTACACCGTGGCTAATAATAACGTGAATAATCGCAATTACGGCAATTACAGTTCCGTTTCCAAACCATGAAAAATCGATCGACGGAAAATTCATTGTATATCCTCCTTTTGTTAGAATGCCTACATCATAAAGGAAAATATTGAGGGAAATTTGAAGAAAGGTTGAGAGGGAGGTGAAATTTAAGGAGTTCACTAATTTGTCCTTTAGATTTCACGCTTTTTTGACAAATAAGAATCCCGGTGAAAAGCATAATTAATAGCTTCTCACCGGGACATTGATTGTTATACTGTATTGTTTTTAGAATTGTAAATGTTTTTCGATATAAGCTTTAACGTCAGAGATCGGCATACGAACTTGTTCCATTGAATCACGGTGGCGTACTGTTACTTGGCTGTCCTCTTTTGAATCGAAGTCGTATGTGATACAGAATGGTGTACCGATTTCATCCTGACGGCGGTAGCGTTTACCGATAGATTGTGATTCATCATAATCTACTGGGAATGCTTTACGTAAGTCAGCCCATACGTCGCCAGCTTCTTCTGCTAATTTTTTCGATAGAGGCAGAACAGCTGCTTTAAATGGTGCAAGAGCAGGGTGGAAGCGTAATACATTACGAACATCGCCGCCTTCTAGTTCTTCCTCATCATAAGCGTCACATAGGAATGCTAATGTAACACGGTCAGCACCTAGTGAAGGCTCGATACAGTATGGCACATATCGCTCATTTGTAACAGGGTCGATATAAGTGAAGTCTTCACCTGAATGCTCCATATGCTGCTTTAAGTCGTAATCTGTACGGTCAGCGATACCCCATAGCTCGCCCCAGCCGAATGGGAAGCGGAATTCGATATCTGTAGTAGCGTTAGAGTAGTGAGATAATTCGTCATCCTCGTGGTCACGTAGACGCATCGAATCCTCTTTCATACCTAGGTTTAATAACCAGTCTTTGCAGAAGTTTTTCCAGTATGCATGCCACTCAAGGTCTTCACCTGGTTTACAGAAGAATTCAAGCTCCATTTGCTCGAATTCACGCGTACGGAATGTAAAGTTACCTGGCGTAATTTCGTTACGGAAAGATTTACCAACCTGTGCAATACCGAATGGCGTACGTTTACGCATTGAACGTTGCACGTTTTTAAAGTTGACGAAAATACCTTGTGCTGTTTCAGGGCGTAAATAAATTTCATTTGAAGAAGACTCAGTCACGCCTTGGTGTGTTTTGAACATTAAATTGAACTGACGAATATCTGTCCAATCCGTTTTACCGCAATCAGGACAATTCACTTCTAATTCTTCCATTTTCGCTTTCATTTGATCGAAGCTCATACCATCAACGATAATTTCATTACCTGTTTTCGATAGGGAAGCATCCTCGATTAATTTATCTGCGCGGTGACGTGCTTTACATGCTTTACAGTCAATCATTGGGTCGTTGAAGTTACCAACGTGACCAGATGCAACCCAAGCACGTGGATTCATTAAAATTGCTGCGTCAAGACCGACATTATGCTCTGATTCTTGAACGAATTTTTGCCACCAAGCTTTTTTTACGTTGTTTTTTAATTCAACACCTAGTGGACCGTAATCCCAAGTGTTTGCTAGACCGCCGTAAATTTCAGAGCCGGGAAACACGAAACCACGTTGCTTTGCTAAACTTACGATTGTTTCCATTGATTTTGCCATTATTACTTCCTCCTTGTAGTTGCCCGGAAAAGAAAAAACTCGTCTCCGGGCGATTATAGCCCAGGGACGAGTTTTTACCCGCGGTTCCACCCTGATTGCTCCTTAGGCTAATCGTGTGTTTTCAAACTTGAAAACCACAGGATAGACTAAAAAACCTCTTTCAATACGTTAGCTCACAGGTGCCGTTTCGCTTTTCTCTTGTAGGCTTTCACCATCCCTACTCGCTTCTATATCGAAAAGTTACTTATTTCCTGCTCATCGCCTATTTGTTTATAAAGCTAATATGCATGAAAACTCCCTTTGTGTCAATACAAAAAGGTTAAGTTTAAACCTTAGCATTCCGAAATGAAATAGTATATAATAATTACCGAATAAGTATAACATTTTTTGAGGCGGGTGAGTCCAATAGAACTCAATAAACGTCAAGACGCCATTTTACAAATCGTAAAAGAGAATGGCCCAATTACTGGAGAACAAATTGCTGAACGACTCAATTTGACTCGAGCCACTCTTAGACCGGATTTAGCGATTTTAACAATGGCGGGCTTTTTAGACGCAAGACCACGTGTAGGGTATTTTTATGCCGGTAAAAAATCGGTCGTATCACTAACAGAGTCTATGATGAATTTAAAGGTAAAGGATTTTCAGTCTATGCCAGTAGTTGTCTCTGAAAATATGACTGTTTATGATGCCATTTGTCATATGTTTTTAGAGGATGTTGGTACATTATTTGTAGTAGACAAGGATTCGTTTTTACAAGGTGTGCTTTCTCGAAAAGATTTACTTCGTACGAGTATCGGATCTCAGGATTTAAATAAAATACCGGTACATATTATTATGACACGTATGCCGAATATTGCGTATTGCACTAAATATGAATCTCTCATATTAGCAGCAAATAAATTAATTGAACGAGAAATTGATTCGCTTCCTGTTGTTCATGAAACAGAAGAGGGCTTAGAAATTATCGGTCGATTAACGAAAACAAATATTACAAAGGCGTTTATTTCATTAGCTGAAACGCATGATTTATAAGGAGAATACGCTTGCGGAACTTACGTATCTTTGTTGTGTCTGATTCGGTCGGTGAAACTGGAGAGCTTGTTGTGAAGGCAGTAGTAAGTCAATTTAGACCTGCTTTTGAAAATGTCATATTACGCAGATTTCCTCATATAAATACGATAGAGCATATTGAAGAAATTGTGGACGGTGCCAAAAAACAGCATGCTGTTATCGTCTATACGCTTGTGGAAAAGGAACTACGAAAGGCACTTTACAATACGAGTGTGGAAAATGGCGTTGCAGCAATAGATTTGCTAGGTCCAATGATGGAACTAATCGAACGCTCGGTGGATGAAAGACCACTCGAGCGACCAGGCTTAGTGCATCAATTAGATGACTATTATTTCAAAAAAATCGAAGCAATTGAATTTGCAGTAAAATATGATGATGGGCGAGACCCGCGTGGCATTTTATTAGCAGATATTGTGCTAATTGGAGTATCACGAACTTCAAAAACTCCGCTCTCTCAATATTTAGCGCATAAACGATATAAAGTAGCCAATGTTCCTTTAGTACCTGAAGTTGTCCCACCTGCTGAATTATTTTTAGTAGATCCGAAGAAATGCTTTGGTCTAGTTATTTCTCCACAGCATTTAAATAATATTCGGAAGGAACGATTAATAGCGCTAGGTTTAACTGAAGGGGCTGCCTATGCACAACAAGCTCGTATTGAAGAGGAAATCGCTTACTTCTACGATATAGCCCAAAAAGTTGGCTGTGATGTTATAAATGTCACTAATAAAGCTGTAGAAGAGACAGCAAATCTTATCATTGAAACGATTGAACAGGGTAAAATACTATAAAAAAAAGAAAGCCACCTCAGTATAGGTAAAAAAGAGGGGTTTTTTTTAGCTGTTTTATTTAAAAAAGTATGGAAATATGCTCATGTTTGTTTTATAATGATAAAATTGTGGTAAAAATATAGGCATAGAGGCGAAAGTACGAAAAAATATAAAATTTTTGTCGAAAATTAAAGGGTTTTTATTTTTTTTCTCGAATTGTGTTATGTAGCAAATTAAGATGGTGATAAAATGACTGGGAAAATTCCTGAACAATTAATTGAGCAGATTCGTTCACAGTCTGATATAGTCGACGTGATTAGTGACTATATGCAGTTAACAAAGAGAGGGCGTAACTGGTTTGGATTGTGTCCATTTCATGGAGAGCAAACCCCCTCTTTTTCTGTGTCTCAAGATAAACAAATTTTCCATTGCTTCGGATGTGGTGCTGGTGGAAACGCAATAACCTTTATTATGGATATGGAAAATATTCCGTTTCCAGATGCAGTCGTGAAACTAGCTGAGCGTGTTGGCGTCCATATAGATGTAACACCGGGAGTAAATGCGCACACTTCAAAGGTTATTTCGCCGACAGAGCAAAAAATGCGTGAAGCACATGAGTTTGCTGTTGAATTTTATCATCATTTATTAGTGAACACGGAAGAAGGAGAGCCTTCTCTACAATATTTGCTGGATCGTGGCTTTACACGAGAGCTCATTGATTCCCATAAAATTGGCTGGGCTTTACCTGCCTGGGATAACTTGTCAATCTTGCTCGAACGTAAGGGCTTCAATCTTAAGGATATGGCAGAATGCGGCTTAATTATTCATAAAGAAAGTGATAATTCTTATTTTGATCGCTTCCGTGGGAGAATAATGTTTCCAATACGTGATGAAAATGGGAAGGTAATTGCCTTTTCAGGGCGAATTGTAAATAAAGAGGCTGATGAAGCAAAATATTTAAATAGCCCTGAATCACCGTTATTCCATAAAAGTCAAGTATTATACAACTTAGATAAGGCTAGGGCCTCCATACGAAAAACAAGAAGAATCGTGTTAATGGAAGGTTTTGCTGATGTTCTTTCTGCTAATCAGGCTGGTGTTTATAATACTGTAGGAACAATGGGTACGTCGCTAACACCTCAGCACGTCCAAAAGCTCAAACGCTTAGTGGAGCAAATTACGATTTGCTATGATGGGGACAATGCTGGGATAGAAGCTGCAAAACGTGCCGCAGAAATGCTCCATGCAGAAAAATTAAAGGTCGAAATAGCAGTCTTGCCAGACAAGCTTGATCCCGATGATTATATTAAAAGATATGGTGCTGAGAGCTTTACGGGGCAAATTCTTGAAAAACCGTATGCGTACATTGCATTTATGATGATGTACTCACGACGCAATAAAAATTTTCAATTCGAAAATGATACATTGCAATATATTCAAGAGGTGCTCATCCATTTAGTTGGAAAAACTTCACCAGTGGAACGCGATTTGTATATTAGTCAGCTTGCTAAAGAGACGAATATTACAAAAGAAGCCATTGAGTCGGAGTATCGAAAACTCGAAGCTGAACATGTTAAACAATATAAGGGTACGGAGAAGAAGGCGGAAAGGCAGCTGCAAGAAGTAGTAAAGGTCAGCAAATCCCTTACTGCAACCGAACGTGCAGAACGTTTATTGTTATCACATATGCTGTACAACATACATGTAGTGGATAAAATAATAAATAGTGACGATCCAAATCCATTCATCCGTGATGAATATAAGGCAGTGTTTGTGAAGCTTATCGGCTTTTATGAAGAATATACAGCCTCTGATTATCAACGATTCCTAGAAATACTTGATGATTCGGAGCTCCGTAAAATCGTCATGGAAGCAGCATTAGTTGAACGAGATCCCGACCATGGGGATCAGGAAATAATAGACTGCTTAAAGCATATAAAAAAGCATCGAATAAAAATAGAAATAGACAATTTAATTCATGAAAGAAATGAAGCGGAAAAAATGTTTGATTATAAGCGAGCACTCGACCTACTTGCGAAAGAAGTGGAATTAAAACGCACGCTATCAGCAATGTAATCCGATTCGGTTTGTTTATAAGGAGGAAGGTTTATGGCGGACAAGTCAGAGCGTTCGAATGAAAAGGTTAATGAACTTACTTTAGATGAGGTAAAAACGCAGCTAAAGGCAAAAGCAAAGCAAGAAGGGGAAATTTCGATGAAAGAAATTTCTGAAAAGCTTGCTTCATTTGATTTAGATTCAGAAGAAGTTTTCAATTTTGCAGATGAAATTGAAAAAAGTGATGTGCAAGTTGAAGGAAAAGAAGAATTTGAAGAGGAAGCCTTATCGAAGCAAGAAGCGAGCGAAGAAGCTTTTGATTTAAATGATTTAAGCGTTCCTCCAGGAGTCAAAATTAATGACCCAGTTCGTATGTACTTAAAGGAAATTGGTCGTGTTGACTTACTTTCTGCCGAAGAAGAAATTCGTTTAGCAGAACGTATTGAGCAAGGAGACGAGGAAGCGCGTAAACGTTTGGCAGAAGCTAACTTACGTTTAGTTGTATCGATTGCAAAACGTTATGTTGGGCGCGGTATGCTATTCCTTGATTTAATCCAAGAAGGGAATATGGGCTTAATTAAAGCGGTTGAAAAATTCGATCACCGTAAAGGCTTTAAATTCTCAACTTATGCAACATGGTGGATTCGTCAGGCGATTACACGTGCAATTGCAGACCAAGCACGTACAATCCGTATTCCAGTTCATATGGTCGAAACAATTAATAAACTAATCCGTGTACAACGTCAATTACTTCAGGATTTAGGTCGTGAGCCTTCTCCAGAGGAAATTGGAGAAGAAATGGATTTAACGCCAGAAAAAGTACGTGAAATCTTAAAAATTGCTCAAGAGCCGGTTTCTTTAGAAACGCCGATTGGGGAAGAGGATGACTCGCATTTAGGTGACTTTATCGAGGACTCTGAGGCACAATCTCCGTCAGATCATGCTGCATATGAGCTATTAAAAGAGCAGTTAGAGGATGTCCTTGATACATTAACAGACCGTGAAGAAAATGTATTACGTCTTCGTTTCGGCTTAGATGATGGACGTACTCGTACGTTAGAAGAGGTAGGAAAGGTATTTGGCGTAACGCGTGAGCGTATTCGTCAAATTGAAGCGAAAGCTCTGCGTAAGCTTCGTCATCCATCTCGTTCAAAACGATTAAAAGACTTCTTAGAATAAACAAAAGATGAAAGCACCTTGCATGTCAAGGTGCTTTTTTATGTTTTTTATCAAACTAGTAAATGATGATACTTTTAGTGGATATGTAAAAAATAGCAAATCTATTAAAATAGGTATAACTATACATACATTGATGGAGATAAGCCTATGTCAAATCAACGAAAGCAAATTATCGTTAATGAGATTTTATTTTGGAAAAAGAATAAAATGCTGCCCGATCATTACTGTGATTTTTTAATGACACTTTATACAGAGGGGAATAATGAACAGGAAGAAGAGTTAGGAGATCCAGGGCAATCTATAAAAGCGAAGGAAAAAAGAAAGAATATTGGTTTCTTTATAGCATTACCGCTAGTTGCAATAGTGTTATTAGCAATTGTTTATACAGTCGATATCGTGTGGCTTGCGGCAATTCCAGCTAGTTTAATGACCATTGCTTGCTTTATTGGTGCATTTTATTTTGCTAAGAAAAACAAGCTGTTAGCACCGATTTTACAGCTATGTGCAGCACTCTTACTATTAGGGCTAACAGTAAAGCTATGTTTAACATATTTCGCTGGGAATCATCTAGTTTTATACAGTGCACTCATTATTAATTGTGTTATTTGGTTCCTATCAGGTCTAAAGTTAAAGCTTACGTATTTTACTATTTCAGGTGCATTAGGGATTTTAGCAATTATTATTTATGGATCGATGAATGTATAAGAAAAGGCTTCAAACCTATTATAGAAGGGTTTGAAGCTTTTTCTGGTTACTTTGTACTTGTAGCTCGACAATCCAGCTTTCGCTAATTAGGAATTGTGCTATTATTCTATTTAATGCAAAAATATTCTGTTAATCGCGTAAATATTCTTATAAAATGGATGTAGCAGTACATTTTACTAGAGGGGTGATCAGGATGTACTTTGAGTTAACGGATGAACAAAAGATGATTGAAAAAATGATAAAGGAATTCTCGGATGAGGTTGTTGCACCTGGAGCGTATGAACGAGATAAGACGAAGGAGTTTCCGCTAGAAATTTTTAAAGAGCTTGCTGCAATGGGTATGATGGGTTTGCCTTTTTCAGAGGAATATGGAGGAGGGAATGCGGATACAATAAGCTTTGCCATCGTAACAGAGCATTTAAGTCGTGCATGTGCCTCAACAGGTATAACGTATTCAGCACATATTTCATTAGGAGGTGCACCGCTTCATTTATTTGGTACAGAGGTGCAAAAGCAAAAGTATCTAGTGCCAATTTGTACAGGTGAATCTTTTGGGGCATTTGGCTTAACTGAGCCGAATGCTGGTTCGGATGCGGGCGGAACAGAAACGAAGGCAGAATTACAAAACGGACAATTTACGATTAATGGCGCTAAAGTATTTATTACAAACGCTAGCTATGCAAAGCATTTAGCTCTTACAGCCATCACAGACATAGTAGACGGTAAAAAAGAAATTAGTGCAATTATTGTACCAACAGATGCTAAGGGCTTTACGATTAAAGCTGACTATGAAAAAATGGGCTTGAATGCCTCTAATACAACTGAGCTGATTCTAGATAACGTCGAAGTACCAGAAGAAAATTTACTCGGCACTCGTGGCAATGGCTTTAAACAATTTTTAACAACACTTGATGGTGGGCGAATCGGCATAGCTGCGATGGCGGTTGGCATTGCACAAGCTGCATTTGATAAATCAGTAAAATATGCAAAGGAACGAAAGCAATTTGGCAAAGCACTTGCAGATTTTCAGGCAACGCAGTTTAAATTAGCTGATATGGCGGTTAAAATAGAAATAGCTCGAAATATGGTATACAAGGCTGCATGGCTTAAGGATGCTGGTAAACCATTTGGTAAAGAATCGGCTATGGCGAAATATTATGCCTCTGAAATGGCTATGGAAGTTTGTGATGAGGCCATTCAAATTCACGGTGGCTATGGTTATATGAGGGAATTTGAGGTCGAAAGATATTTACGAGATGCAAAGCTTTTGGAAATTGGTGAAGGTACTTCTGAGATACAAAAAATGGTCATTGCACGATATATTTTGAATTCATGACGTAGAAATGTCGAATTTGTTACAATAGAGGGAAAAGTTACGCTTTAGGTCTTTCCGTTTGTTCATTAATGCAGTACAATAATGATTGTTGAAATAATTCTATCTTAATAGAAGAAGCTTTTATATGAGGGAGGGTATACAGATGAAAAACAATCCAGTTATTCCTTACATCCTAATTATGGCATTCGGTATCGGACTTATTTTCTTTATGTCATTAGATGGTGCTGGAAACAAAAAAGAAGAGGCAGAAGGCGGAGCTTCAACTGGTGCAGAGGATAACTCAGCATTAGTACAAACTTGTATCGGCTGTCACGGTGGTGACTTAAAAGGTCAAGCTAATGCACCTACTTTAGTTGGGCTAGATCAAGAGCGTATCGTTGATGTACTTGTAAATGGAATTGAAGGTACACCAATGACACCTAATATGAAAAACGAGGCAGAAGCAAAAGCGATCGCTGAGTACATTTCAACTTTAGAATAATAATAAATAAAACTGACAAAGTCCAAAAGGTTGGACTTTGTCATTTTTTTTATATAATAGAGTAGACACGTAAGAAGAAGTGAGGTAATTAAATGAACGCAAAAAAGCTTTCAAAGCGATTGGAAACAGTGGCATCTTTCGTACCGACAGGCGCAATCCTAGCAGATATCGGAAGTGATCATGCCTATTTACCATGTTATTTAGTGCACAAAGGGATTGTTCGTCATGCCATAGCTGGTGAAGTAGTGAAAGGACCTTATGAATCAGCCTTTCGCCAAGTTCGAACAGAAGGATTACAAGAGCAAATAACGGTAAGAATGGCAGATGGGCTAGCAGCGGTCAAGCTAGAGGATCAGGTTGATACGGTGACAATTGCTGGTATGGGTGGTCCTTTAATCGTTTCTATTTTAGAAAAGAATCCTGAAAGCTTAACGAATGTTACACGATTAATCCTACAGCCTAATATTCATGCAAAGGTCATTCGAGAATGGGCGCTGCGAAATGGTTGGGCTATTTTGGATGAAGTAATCTTAGAAGAAGATGAAAAAATTTATGAGGTGCTTGTATTGCAACGCGGCGAAATGAAATTAACAGGGGCCGAAATCCTTCTTGGGCAGCATTTAATTGCTGAACGATCCGCTATTTTTGTTGAAAAATGGACTAAAGAAATTGCTAACTGGCAACGAGTGTTAGCATCCATTGAAAACGCGGAAGCAAACCCTGAAATCGAAGGGAAGCGTGCTGAGTTAACTTATTTAATTCGATTAGTACAGGAGGCACTAGCATGAAAAAAGCGAATGGACACGAAATAATCCAGATTTTTGAGAGTTGGTCTCCAAAAAAGTTAGCCTGTATGCCGAATGACCCAATAGGACTCGCGATAGGTACGTTAAATAAATCTGTTTCAAAAGTACTTGTGACACTGGATGTGACGGATGCGGTTGTTGAAGAGGCCATTCAAAAGGGCTGTGAGCTGATCATTGCCCATCATCCACCTATTTTTTTTAAGCTAGCCCATTTACGAACTGATAATCCACAAGGTAAGTTATTCGAGAAGCTAATTAAGCATGACATTGCGGTTTATGCGGCACATACAAACTTAGATGTTGCACCGGGTGGAGTAAATGATTTACTAGCAGATGCCCTTCAACTTGTAAATCGAAAGTTGTTAGAGCATACGTATAGTGAGCAGTTAATGAAGCTAGCTGTTTTTGTGCCGAAAACACATAGTGAGGGGCTACGTGAAGCGTTAGGAAAAGCTGGTGCGGGTCAAATTGGTAACTATGATAGCTGTAGCTTTACCACAGATGGAGAGGGGCGTTTCCGTGCGTTAGCCGGTGCAACCCCGTTCCTTGGTAATATCAATGAGCTTGAAGTAGCAGAAGAAGAAAAGATAGAAGTTGTTTTTCCAGCGAGCATAAAAAATAAAATATTAAAGGCGATGTTAAACTCCCACCCGTATGAGGAGCCAGCGTATGATGTATGGACACTTGATACGCAAACAAATGAACAAGGACTTGGTCGTATTGGAGAGCTAGAAAAGCCGATGAGCCTAAAGGAATTTGCTCAGTTTGTTAAAGTACAACTCGATGTACCATGTGTTCGAGTAGTAGGGGACTTACACACTACGATTCAAAAGGTAGCGGTTGTCGGCGGTGATGGCAACAAATATATTCGCACTGCAAAATTTGCAGGAGCAGACGTATTTGTTACTGGGGATATCGGCTTCCATATGGCACAAGACGCAGAAATAAACGGTCTTAATATTATCGATCCAGGTCATCATGTTGAAAAAGTGATGATTAAAGGGGTAGCCCAAAAGATGAAGGCGCTTTGTGAGAATAAAAAGCTACCGGTTATATTTATCGAATCAACAATTAATACAGAACCATTTAAGTTTATTTAAGGGGAATGAGCATGGAAAATAGAGCAGAAAATAACGGGAAGATGTGGATTATTATCGGTGTAGCCATTGCGGTTATCGGCATCTTATTCACAATTGCAATGAGTGTTGTAAGCGCTCAAAACATTGAACGACTAGAAAAAGCGTGTATTAAAGATGGTGGAGAACCAAATGTAGTAGAAAAAGGCTTTATCATTACTACTTCGTACGAATTTAAATGTGAAAAATAGAAGGTGTTACTAGCTATAGGTAAACTCTAAGAAATTTGAGTTTGCCTACAGTTTTTTAATAGGTTTTAGAGATATTGAACTTGCTTCATTTGACTTAGAATCAAAAAGAGGCTGGGACAAAACCCGAAAACACCATTTTTCTAAACGAGAAAAATGGTGTTTTCTTAGTATGGAGAAAATTGATTTCCGTTCCGGGTACGCTTTCCGGGGGCACGGCCTGAGCCTGTAGTCTCAAGCGTCGTGCTGTTCCCCCAGGAGTCGCCCCTTCTCTACAATCAATTTATGAAGTAGCAAATTCTTGCTATAGGTGTTCCTCGATTTCTATAAAATCTTTACTTATGTCCCAGCCTCTATTAATAATAGGGAGAAAATGATCTTATTAAGCTTTAGTTGGTATCGCTTTTTTTGCCATCTCTTCGTCAAATTCATTTTCTGATTTTGATACAACTACACAAGCCACACCGTTACCGATTAAGTTCGTAACAGCACGCGCCTCTGACATAAAGCGGTCCACACCAATTAAAAGGGCAATACCTTCGACTGGTACCATTGGGAATGCTGCAAGCGTAGCTGCTAGTGTGATAAAGCCTGAGCCAGTAACACCAGCTGCACCTTTAGATGTAAGCATTAATACTCCTAAAAGTGTGAGAATTTGAATCCATGTTAATTCAATCCCATAAGCTTGTGCGATAAATAGGGCAGCCATTGATAAGTAGATTGATGTACCGTCTAGATTGAATGAATAGCCAGTCGGAACAACTAAACCAACTACTTGCTTCGAACAGCCAAAGCCTTCTAATTTACGCATCATGGATGGAAGAGCCGATTCAGATGATGATGTTCCAATTACAAGGAAGATTTCATCTTTAATGTATCCGATAAATTTGAAAATATTGAACCCGTAATATTTCGCGATTGATCCTAAGATGAATACGATGAATAGGAACATCGTAATATAAACGGCAGCCATTAATAAACCTAGTGATTTTAATGAACCTAAACCGAAGTTACCAATTGTATACGCCATTGCACCAAATGCACCGATTGGCGACAACTTCATAACCATACCCACAATTTTGAAAAAGATTTCTGAAACTTGCTCAAAGAATGTAATAACTGGACGAGATTTTTCGCCAAGTGATGCAGCGGCAACACCAAATAATACAGCTGAGAATAATACTGGTAATAGATCACCGTTTGCAAGTGCCCCAACAACGTTTTCAGGAATAATGTTATAAATAAATGTCATTAAACCTTGGTCAGTTTCCTCTGCAGCTGTTGTGTATTTTGAAATATCTGCATCAGCTGCTTTTGATGTGTCAATTCCAGCACCAGCATTCACCAGCACCGCTACCCCAATACCAATTGCAAGTGCGATTGTTGAGACGATTTCGAAATAAATTAGCGCTTTACCACCAATTTTACCGACCTTCTTCATATCACCCATACCGCCGATTCCTACAACAACTGTCAGGAATATAATTGGGGCGATTAACATTTTTATTAATTTAATAAATAAATCGGCTAGGATTTTTAAGCTTGCACCGAACTCTGGCCAAATTGCACCAACTATAACACCAAGTATGATGGCAATGATTACTTGAACAGTTAAATTCTTTAACCATTTCATATTCTTTTCTCCCTTTCTATTTCAAAAATTCTATTTTGTTATCGTTTTCATATTGCTATCATAGCGGAAAATTTTCCGAAAAATAGATTTAGTTTTTAAGAATCATATCGTTTATTTTGTTCAATTTCTTGCCCAATCTGCTAAAAACATCGTTAAATCAACGTTTGTGCTGTTATGCAACGTATCTATTAAAAAATCACTTGTTATAATACAAGCTCGTAAATATAATAAAAAAACAACACTTTTCAAACGAAAGTGTTGTTTTGTTCATTTTGTTCCATTGCTTATTTTGAGTTGTTCCATTAATAATTTATAGTAAGAGTCATCGATTATGCGATTACTATTGCTATAAATAGATGAAAGCTTTTCTTTCCAAGCTTTTTTCTGTTCATCAGTTAATGTATAAATGGATACAGCATCAATTGTTCGCAGCTCATTTAAGCTCTTTTCATTCAGAAGTATACTTTGCTCGAACTGCCAATCAGACATTTCGTTTAAGGCTTCTACTATTTGCTGCTGAATATCTTTATCTAAACCATTCCAAAATGATTCATTCATCATAACAGCGTAGCCCATTATACCGTGATTTGAAAGTGTAATATGCTTTTCATACGTATGAAAGCCCTTTGAATATAGATTAGAAATCGTATTATCCTGGGCTTTAATTTTTTTATTTTCAATTTCGTTGTAAACTTCGCCGAAAGAAGTCGCAATGGGTGTAGCACCGAGTCTGGCAAATTGCTCTTTTAATAGCTCACTATTCATCACCCGAATAGGTAAGTTTTGAAAATCCTCTACCTCTAGTATGGGATAGTCATTAGAGGCAATTTGCTTAAAGCCGTTGCTCCAAAATTTTAAGCCTTTAATATCCTGTTTTCCTAACTGAGCTAATAATTGGTCTTGCAATGGTCCAGATAGTACTTGCTTTAGCTCATCCTCAGATTCGATAATAAAAGGAAGGTCGAGAACTTGCCAAGACGGTAAATAGCTTGTTACCTTTGAAAATGTAGGAGCAATCATTTGGATATCATTGTTCTTCAATGCTTCAAATTCATTATAATCATTATATAAAATACCGTTAGGATATACTCGGATGATAACCTTACCATTTGTTTTTTCATGGACAAGCTCGGCAAATTTAGTAGCTGCCAATCCTTTTGGTGTATTTTCTGCAACAACATGGCTAAAGTGGATTATAATTTGATCCTCTAAACCATTTTGTTCATCGTCATAAGGTAACGAGGAGATAGAAGTCCTCCGATCCTGGTATATAATCAGTGATACAAATATTAAAATGACAACTATACCGCCAGTAAAAAAGTATTTCATTAATTCATCACCACTTTATTTAGTTTGTCCATACTTATATGAGTATAGCGTGCTTGTCTGTTGAAAAAAAGGAGAGAGTTTATTGCTCAGGTTAACAGTGAACAGAAAAATAATGCTTATGACTTTCTTTATTATTGCTTTCTCCTTCTTAATCGCAGGAACATTTATCTTAAGCAACTTGTTAGGAGAACAGGAAGAGGATTTTGGTCAACGAGCTATGTTAGTTGCAAGAACAGTTTCGAATATGACACAAATCAGTAATTTGCTCCAGCAAGAAAATAATGAAGAATCTATGCAAGCTGTTAATACGATTGTAGAAGAAATTCGAATTATTAATAAAGCTGATTATATTGTTGTGATGAATATGGACCGAATTAAATATTCGCATCCCTCTATACATGAAATCGGAGAAAAAAGTACTTCACAAGATTTAAATGCCGCGTTTAGTGAGCATTATTATATTTCAAATGCCCGTGGTGTAGAAGGGACGATGATAAGAGCCTTCGTACCAATTTTAGCAGACAATAAAAAGCAGGTTGGAGTCGTAGTTGTTGGTTATCCAATGCCTACATTTATCAAAATCATTCAAGAAAATATGTCTGAAATTATTGTCACAGTGCTACTATCGCTATTATTTAGTATGTGGGGAGCACGTACTTTAGGTCGACATATTAAGAAAAAAATGTTTGGCTTGGAGCCTGAAGAAATCGCAAAAATGTATGTCGAGCGGCAAGAGACCTTTAATGCTATGCACGATGGGATTATTGCGATCGATAAGGATTTAAATATTACGATTTTCAATGAAAAGGCGAGCTCCATTTTAGGTGTTGGTAATAATCCGAGCCAATATATTGGGAAAAATATATACGACGTGATTCCTGATACAAGAATTCCGGAAATTGTAGAAAATGATAAACCGATTTACAATCAAGAGATTTACGTTAATAATCATAGTATTTTAAGTAATCGTATTCCTATTCGGGTGGACGGGAAAAGTGTAGGGGCTGTTGCGATATTTAAAGATTTAACAGAGGTAAAGCAGTTAGCCGAGGAGCTAACGGGAGTTAAAGCATTTGTACAAGCGCTTCGTGTTCAAACGCATGAGCACAAAAATAAGCTACATACAATTAGTGGACTCCTTCAGCTTGGTCATACAAAGCAGGCGCTAGCCTATTTAACAAACGTTACTGAGCAAGAAGAGACGCTATCTAAGTTTTTTAATGATCGATTTCAAAATGAAAATATTTCTGGGCTACTATTAAGTAAAATTAGCCGCGGTAAGGAGTTAGGCATCACTGTAAGTATTGATGAGGAAAGTAATTTTAATCGAATACCGCCCTATTTAGATTATCATGATTTTGTTATACTGTTTGGAAACTTACTCGAGAATGCCTTTGATGCTTTAAATATTGTATCGAAGGAAGATAAACAAATTCTTTTATCGATTGATGAGCATGATGATACACTAGCTATTCTGGTCACTGATAACGGCATTGGCATGAGTGAAGAGGTGCAGGAAAAAATATTTGAAAACGGATTTTCTACAAAAGAAAATAGTAACCGTGGCATTGGACTCTATTTAATCAAAGAAATTGTCTCAAAGGGGCATGGGACGATTGAAGTGAAGAGTGAAGAAGGAAAGGGTACGAGCTTTTTAATACTGTTTGAGTTAGGGGAAGATAGAGTTGGGGACAATTAAGGTTTTATTAGTAGAAGATGATCCGATGGTACGTGAGGTGAACCGCCAATTTATCGAAAGAGTAGAAGGCTTCGAGGTTATTGCAATGGCAGCGAATGGCGTGGAGGGCTTTCAAAAAATACAAGAGCTGAAGCCTGATTTGGTAGTAATAGATATCTTTATGCCTGAGCAAAATGGTATAGAAACACTCCAAAAAATTAGGCAGGAACAACTTCTAGTTGATGTCATTTCAGTTACGGCAGCAAATGAAATGCCAACGATTCAGCATATGCTTCATTTAGGTGTATATGATTATATTATGAAGCCATTTACATTCCAAAGAATGGAGCAAACTCTTCAGAATTACAAGCAATTTAAAAGAAAAAAAGATACGATTCAGGATATCACACAGCAGGATCTTGATGAGCTCCTTCAAAAATATCGTAACGCAGATGAGGAAAGTCAGCCTGATGAGGCAGTGCTTGATTTGCCGAAAGGATTTAATCGTGCAACGTTAGATAAAGTGCTGGCTTATTTAAAGCAGGCAAAACAAGGAGCATCGGCTGATGAAGTAGCTGCTGCAATAGGGGTAGCACGCGTCACAGCACGTCGCTATTTAGATTTTATGGAAAAAAGAGATTTAATAAAAGTCGATATTCAATACGGAAGTGTCGGAAGGCCGATTAATCAATATTATGTATAGTATGGGAGGTGTCACGATTGAATTTGTGGCGCCTCCTATTTATTTTTGCTGGTGATTATTTATTTCTTTGAACTAAAGCAAGTATAGTTTTTTTGTACCTGATACTTATAACATGCAAGACCACGTTCATCATAAATTTCTTTACCAACAATTAATTCCATACTTCGATCTGCATATTCATCGTAATTAGTAACAGCCAATGTCGTATTTGAAACCCAATTTACACTTACACTTCCCTTAGCATCGCTAAAATATATTGTCTGTTCCTTATTTTCTTCTTTAGTATCAATGATATTGACGATTATATTTACGCCGCCAGCTGCACCGCCATAATTCTCGTAATAAATTTGAGCAGCATATACCCCATCTGGTGAGAGAATTGGTGCACCATCCTTTACATCACCTTCAAATTGAAAATCATAAGTAAAATATGCATTGATGATATAAATTAAAATTAGGCATAAAATACTCGCTAAAATGGTAATGGCTTTTTTCAATAATTTACCTCCGATATCGAATAATATGTTACTAGCGACCCAGAATAATCTAATATGGTATCCTGACTCCTTTTAAGGGATATTGAAACACCTTGAGGTAGGAGGGGAAAAATCAATCATGTAAAAAAGAGCCCGAAACTAAAAGAAAGCCAACATTTTAAACAAACTTTTAAAATGTTGGCTTTATTATGCAATTTCATATAGATTAATTATTTATTTAGTACGGCATAATCTTATCTACTGGTTTAGGCTCTTTAATTTTCGGTAAAATTTTATTAAGTGTCACAGTTCGGTGTATTTCATGAGTAGAAGGGTCATTCTTATCAAATTTTTCAAGGAATGTAATGACTTCTTTTACAATGGGTGTTGGCGTTGAGGCGCCTGCTGTAACAGCGACGTTGTCAATATTCATTAACCATTCAATTTTTAACTCAGAAATATCTGCAATTCGGTAAGATGGCGTACCCGCAACCTCTACCGATACTTGCGTTAAACGATTAGAGTTATTTGATTTTGGATCGCCCACAACAATTAATAAATCTGCGACACCAGCTTGCTCAGCAACGGCTTCTTGACGAACTTGAGTAGCAAGACAAATTTCTTTATGCACTTCAAGATGTGGGAATTTTTCCTCTAATGCATCCATTAAGAAGGATACATCCCATTGACTCATTGTCGTTTGGTTCGTTACGAGTAGCTTATCATTGTCTAGCTCAAGCGTATCAATATCCTTCATTGACTGCACAAGATGAACATGATCTGGTGCAACACCAATCGCTCCCTCAGGCTCAGGATGTCCTTTTTTTCCGATATAAATAATATCATAGCCCTCAGCAGATTTTTCTTTGATTAAATCATGCGTAACCGTTACGTCTGGACATGTTGCATCGATTGATACAAGTCCTTTTTTCTTAGCAATTTCTCGAATTTCAGGAGATACTCCGTGAGCCGTAAAAATAACTGTTCCTTTTTCTACCTGCTCGATAATTTCTTTTCGGTTGTCACCATCTAACGTAATAATGCCATCCTGCTCAAATGCATCTGTTACATGTTTATTATGAACAATCATACCTAAAATATAAATTGGACGTGGCAATGTTTTATCTAAAGCCGCATTTCGAGCAATAACCATTGCATCGACAACACCGTAGCAATAGCCGCGTGGATTAATTTTTATAACTTGCATGCTTCGAACTCCTTTCAAGCTTGTCTATTCATTATAACGGAGGGAGGGGGGGAATACAAAGAATCATTCTGAGAACACTATGTAGAAGAAAGAAAGGTGACCTAAAAGATCGTAGCTTAACGATTTTTCGGTCACCTTATCTGAGCTATGGCTGATATATTCTAGGTAAGGATGGTCTTTGTTCATACGCTTGAACCTGTTCTCTACGGTTCGGTGCTGGTGATGGCGATGGTTGTGGGGATGCTGCAGCTGCCTGATCAATATTTTCTTCATTCGGAAGACCTTTGAATCCTTTATAAAGATTATATAAAGCCGGCAAATTTCTCATTAGAGGTACGGCCTGCTGAACATAAGGTCCATACTGCTCTGCTGTTTTCATTAATTTGTCTGTTGTTTGTAGAAATTGATCAAGCCGAGATGCTTGAGGTGCCATTTGCTGGAATGATTGAAGTTGTGACATTTGTTGGAATGGTTGTATAGGTGAAATTGGCATTCTCATTGGTATACCCATAGGCGCTCCTGTAGGCATTCTCATAGGCATAGGCATTCCTGCATATGGAAATTGACGGTAAAATGAACCTGGATACATACTTTTCTCCCTTCATTCACACTATTATTTGACGAAAGTGTTCTTTTAAAGCTATAGTATGCAGATGGTCACTTAAATGTACGATTCATGGTACAATAGGTTAGATGTAGGAGGTACGAAAAATGTCGAAATATACAGATTATCAATTTAAGCCATTTTTGCAGGACGCCATTGCAAAACTAGGCTTTACAGAACCGACACCAATTCAGAAAGAAATGATTCCACTCGTATTAAAAGGGAAGAGTGCAATCGGACAAGCACATACAGGAACAGGGAAAACACATAGCTTCCTTTTACCAATAGTAGAGCGAATTCAAGAAGAAAAACAAGAGGTACAAGCGGTTATTACGTCCCCAACACGTGAGCTTGCACAGCAAATTTTCGATGCACTAAACCAGTTAATAGAAGAAACAAATATTGGAGCGAAGTTATTTATCGGTGGAACGGACAAACAACGCTCTATTGACAAATTAAAAACGCAGCCACATATCGTAGTAGGTACTCCAGGTCGTATTAAGGATTTAGTAAAAGAAGGTGCCTTACTTGTTCATACGGCGCCGGTTTTAGTTGTGGATGAAGCTGACTTAGCATTTGATATGGGCTTTATCGAGGATATTGATGGGTTCGCTTCGCACATGCCGGATAAGCTAGAAATGTTTGTATTCTCAGCGACTATTCCTGAAAAATTACAGCCATTCTTAAAAAAATATATGGATTCGCCAGTTCATATTAGTATGAATGATAAGCGACCTGTGGCGGAAAATATTGATTTTGTGTTAGTACCAGTACGTTCAAAATCAAGAAATAGCCGCCTGCTAGATGTAATTAAAGGAATTAACCCGTTTTTAGCGGTTATTTTCTGTAATACACGTAAAACTGCAGAGTCTGTGGCGGGTTATTTATCGGAGCAAGGCATTCGTGCAGGACAAATTCACGGAGATTTAAGTCCTCGTGATCGCAAAAAAATGATGAAGCAAATTCGTGATTTAGAATTCCAATACATTGTAGCAACTGACTTAGCTGCTCGTGGAATTGACATCCAAGGTATTTCCCATGTTATTAACTATGAAATTCCAGAAGACTTAGAGTTCTTTGTCCATCGTGTAGGTCGTACTGCGCGTGCAGGCAATAAAGGAACGGCCATTACGCTATTCCAGCCAGAGGATGAGGATGCACTAGCTCGAGTGGAGAAGATGGGTATTCCTTTCGTACAAAAAGATGTTAAAAACGGTGAATGGACAGAGCTAAAGGATCGTCATCAACGTAAAAATCGTGTGAAGCAGGAAAACGAAATTGATGCGAAAGCTAAGGCATTAGTGCGTAAGCCGAAAAAAGTTAAGCCAGGTTACAAACGTAACATGAAATGGGAAATGGAAAAAATTAAAAAACGTGAACGTCGCTTAAAAAATCGCGGTAAAAAGTAGGGGGAAGTAAGGATGTTGCTAGGTTCTCACGTATCAATGAGCGGGAAAAAAATGCTTCTTGGCGCAAGTGAGGAAGCATTATCATACGGCGCTAATACATTTATGATTTATACAGGTGCGCCACAAAACACTCGACGTAAACCAATTGCCGAATTAAACATTATGAACGGTCTTCTTCATATGAAGGAGAATGGTTTATCGAATATCGTTGTACATGCACCCTATATTATTAATCTTGGAAATACAACAAAGCCTGAAACATTCCAGCTTGGCGTAGACTTCCTGCAAGAGGAAATTAAGCGAACTGCAGCATTAGAGGCAACGCAAATTGTTCTTCATCCAGGAGCACACGTAGGCGCTGGTGTGGATGCAGGAATTGCCAAAATTGTAGAAGGTTTAAATGAAGTGTTATCTCAGGACTATCCTGTTCAAATTGCGCTTGAAACAATGGCAGGGAAAGGCTCAGAAGTTGGTCGTACATTTGATGAGCTTGCAAGAATCATTGATGGCGTGACAAATAACGAGCGATTATCGGTATGCCTAGATACTTGTCACGTACATGATGCTGGCTATAATATTGTAGAAGATTTTGATGGTGTCTTAAATGAATTTGATAAAATTATTGGTCTTGATCGTTTAAAGGTGCTTCATATTAACGATTCTAAAAATGTGCGCGGTGCAGCAAAGGACCGTCATGAAAACATCGGCTTTGGTGAAATTGGCTTCGATGCACTAAAATCTATCGTGCACCATGACCAGTTAACACACATTCCGAAAATTTTAGAAACACCATTTGTTGGTGAGGATGCAAAAAATAAAAAAGCGCCGTATAAAGTTGAAATTGCGATGCTACGTGAAGGGCAGTTCCAGCCAGATGTATTAGAGTCATTGCGAGTATAAATTAAATACAGAGATTTAATTATCTCGAGCTAAAGTGAGCCGAACTAATATTTTGTATTAGTTCGGCTTATTTTGTCGTTAATCTCGAATTTACTCTATGAAGTTGTATAAAAACGGGCGATTACCAAGCCTAATTATAGAAAGATTGCTTTTTTAAAGAATTATTTTTTCTACGTTTATTTTCCCAAAAATGGCGCACCTTATATAAAAAGTACGCCAATTCTGGGGGATTTTATGAACGTGAAATTAAAAATTAGTATATGGATATTTGTCCTTGTATTGTTCGCTACTACTTTACCTGCTTATGCAAGCTCTACAGTAAATTTAGATTCAGAGGTAACAAAGAAGATCACTTCATCTTCTGTCTCCGTTTCTCTTCGTAAGGCAAGCGATGGTAAATTAGTCTATTCATTTAATGGAGATATAAAACGTAAGCCTGCCTCTAATTTGAAATTATTAACGGGTGCAGCTTCCTTACAGGTTTTAGGAGAATCTTATCGTTATAAGACCGAGTTGTATATTGATGGTCTATTATTCCATTCTTCACTATATGGTAATGTTTATGTAAAGGGGAGCGGTGACCCGACCCTTCAATACAGTGATTTAGAAATGTTTGCTCAAATATTAAAAGGATATGGCATTGAAAAAATATATGGAGATATTTATGGAGATGACACGTATTTTTCAGGTGAAGAACTGACACCAGGCATTAAAAAAATTGACGAAAGCGATTATTTTGCTGCAAGAACCTCAGCACTTGTGCTATCGCCAACAGAGGAGTTTGATGCCGCTACAATAGTTGTTGAAGTTAGCCCAACAGAAATCGGACAAAATGGCTCGTACAAAGTGATACCAAATATTAGTGGAATGAGTATTACGAATCTAACAAAAACTGTAAAGGGAAACGAAGAGAATACGATAGAAGTTAAGCGTAGATTTCGCTCAAATGAAATAATTCTTTCAGGTAATATTCCTATGCATGATATATCGAAAAAGTGGGTTACTGTTCATGATCCAACAATCAATACGTTACACGCCATGAAAGCAGCGTTAAGTGAGCAAGGGATTCTAATCAATAAAGATTCTATAGTCACAAGAAAAAAGGTTCCAAAGAACGCAACCCGCATCTATACAAAGCGTTCTCAAACATTAAAAGAAATGATGCCAGTTTTTATGAAATTAAGTAATAATAGTATGGCCGATATTTTTGTGAAAACCTTAGGAGCGGAGGTTTACGGAGTTGGCGAAACAAATACAGGCTTAAAGGTGCTACGAGAGTATGGGGAGCAAATACGAATCAATACGACAGATTGGACTTTTGAAGATGGTTCGGGAATGTCTCATAGGAATCGGGTAACGGCTAACTCCTTAACATCTCTTCTCTTTAAAGTTCAGGGTGCATCTTCGTATGAGACTTTTTTTCATTCATTACCGGTAGGAGGGCAAAAGGAGCGTCTGATAGGTGGTACATTGCGAAATCGATTTAAGGATAGCACATTACTCAATCGTGTGGTCGCAAAAACAGGCAATATTGAAGGCGTCTATACGCTCTCTGGCTACATTACAACAATGGAGAATAATCATTATATTTTTTCGATTATGACAGAAAACGGAACAAGAGAGGCAATTAAAGAAATTGATGACATTGTCTGGCACATTATTAAAAAATATTAACAGAAAAACGAGCCTCTCACAGGTTGAGGGGTTCGTTTTTTGTTTTTAAAAATGTGACAAAAATAGGTCGGGAATTATTGAGCTAAAAATGATAAATACAGTTATGAGGAAGCGCTATCAAAGCGGATGTTTTAGGGCAGCTTTTTTATATACCAATAGTAGATAAAACCGTTCGAAAATAGCTATGTTATAAAATCTAACATTTTGTTGATGTTATGTTTAGCATCATTTATCGTAAAAAGTGTGAAAGGTGAGGTGAGTTCAATGTATAAAGATAAGCGCAGAGCGATACCATTGTTACCTATTAGCACCGTCATGGGGCTAACGAATTTAACTGCAAGACAAATCCGTTACTACGAGGAGCACCATTTAATTGAACCTTTACGTCCGGATGGAAATCGTCGTTTATATTCTTTAAACAATATTGATGAACTTCTTGAAATTCAAGAGTTACTTGAGCAGGGGATTAATATAGCTGGGATTAAAATAGTTTTCTCTTTAAAAAAAGAAGCAAATTCAAAAATGTATAAAGGAAGAAGATTGCAAGATATAAACTTCCGAAAAATGATTGAAGAAGAGTTAGAGCAATCATAATTAAAAGCGCCGACAATGACGGCGCTTTTTTATAAGATAAGTATAAATTTTTGAGTTCAAGCCGTGTTTAGCTCCAGCGCTTGTCGGGGCTAAAAAGGGTGCTTTCACATTCTTAACGGACATTTTTCTCTAGTAGTAATTTTTCAATCACTTTAAAGCGCTCTTTTCCGAGTAGTTTTTTTGTTGCGCGAAGATGGGTCTCCGGAATTCCTGTTATGACCCATACGACGGATGCATCTCGGAAAATATAACGTAGCTTTTCTACCTCAGCAGCCGATAACTCAATACCATTTTTCCTTGCAAATTTACGCGCCTCATCGATAGGAGCATTGTTTAAATAATTGAATAATTCAACCTGTTTCACAATTTCATCCTTTCAAGCAATAGCCTTTACAAATCAGAGTCTTTCCACTATACTTACAAAATGTAAATCGTAATGATTTTGAATTAGAAAGAAGAGAAAACAATGACAAAAACGATTATTGAATTAAAAAATGTGTCATTTCAATATGATTATACGCAGGTGCTAAAAAACATCTCATTCCGAGTAGAGGAAGGGGATTTTCTTGCGTTACTTGGTCCAAATGGGTCGGGTAAATCAACCCTGCTAAAAATAATATTAGGATTGTTAAAGCCAATGTCTGGGGAAATCGAGCTTTTTGGGCAAACCTCTCTAGCATTTAAAAATCGTGAGCTTATTGGTTATGTGTCTCAAAAATCAAATGCCTTTAACTCGGGCTTCCCTGCAACTGTTCAGGAAGTAGTCAAAAGCGGTCTTGCTAAAAAAACGGGTCTTCTAAAACGTTTGCCAGTAGATGCCAATAAACGAGTACAAAAAGCGTTAGAGGCTGTCGGTATGGAGCATTTTGCGAAGCGAAATATTGGTCAGCTTTCTGGTGGTCAACAGCAGCGTGTATTCATTGCAAGAGCCCTAGTGGCACAGCCGAAGTTGCTTATTTTAGATGAACCAACTGTCGGAATTGACCATGAAAATGTGCAAGCATTTTATGATATGCTAGCAAAGCTAAATGAGGAACAACAGATTACGATGATTTTAGTCACACATGATGTTGATACGGTGTCTAATCGTATTAGCCATGTAGCCTGCTTAAATCAGACGATCCATTTCCATGGTTATAAAAATGATTTTGACACGATTAGTCAGGGCGAGCTTGATGCCTGGTATGGACACAGTGTTCGAAAGATTCACTAAAGGAGAAGGCAACAATGATTGAAGCAATTTTACATTATGAGTTTTTACAAAACGCCTTTTTCTCAGGGCTTATTATAGGGGTCATTGCACCGCTTCTTGGTCTGTTTATCGTAGTACGACGACTTTCTTTAATTGCAGATGCACTATCACATGTCACGCTTGCTGGGATTGCAGGTAGTCTATATTTAAGTCAAACCTTCGTAGGGCTTGCACTGTTAAATCCTATATATTTAGGAATCGTAGCTGCAGTAAGTGGCTCCGTTTTAATTGAACGATTACGCCGACTATATAAGCATTATGAGGAGCTAGCGATACCGATTATTATGTCTGGAGGGATTGGCTTAAGTGCGATCTTTATTTCGTTAGCTAGTGGCTTTAGTACAGACTTGATGAGTTATTTATTTGGTTCTGTATCGGCTGTTTCAAGACAGGATTTATACGTTGTTCTGGCGATTGCAGGAATCGTTCTGTTATTTTTATTTGCCTTCTTTAAGGAGCTTTTTGTATTGTCCTTTGACGAGGAGTATGCAAAGGCGAGTGGCTTACCAGCGAAGTGGATTCATTTATTATTTATGGTTGTCGTGGCGCTCGTTATAGCAGCAAGTATGCGCATTGTTGGGATTTTACTTGTTTCGAGTTTAATGACACTACCAGTTGCCGCGGCGATGCGTTTAGCAAGAGGCTTCAAAGAGGCTATCTTTTACGCTATTGTTTTTGGTGAATTAGCAGTTATAGTAGGGCTAGTGAGTGCGTTTTATTTAGACTTAGCACCTGGTGGAACGATTGTTGTCACTTCTATACTTATTTTACTCTTTGTCATTTTAGCAAAAAAATTATTCGTACAATTTACAGCTAAAGGGGTGTCTTCGCGATGAACGTAACGCGAGCATGGGAGATTTTAAAAGAGAATGGATATAAAAAGACGGATAAACGTGAGCTCATTTTAGGTATGTTTGCCGATTCAAATAAATATTTAACGGCTCGCGATCTGTTGTCTGTTTTGAAGCCTGATTTTCCTGGTATGAGCTTTGATACGATTTATCGTAACTTAGCAACCTTCGTTGAGCTTGGTATTTTAGATGAAACAGAGCTAAATGGTGAGCGGAATTTCCGAATGCATTGTGAATCAGATCACCACCATCATCATTTTATTTGTAATGATTGCGGTGATGTAAAGGAATTATCGTTATGCCCGATGGAAATGCTAGGTGAAAAGCTTCCGGGCTATAGTATTGAAGCACATAAATTTGAGATTTATGGTAAATGCCCAGCTTGTCTATAATTGAAAAGGCTGGGACATAGGTAAAATTATTATAGAAATCATTGTAAACCTACAATAAGAATCTGCTACTTTATAAATTGATTGTAGAGAAGCGCGAAGCCTGAGACTACAGACTCAGGCCGTTCCCCCAGAAAGCGTCCCCGGAACGGAAATCAATTTTCTTTATACTAAGAAAACACCATTCTCGTTGAGAAAAATGGTGTTTTCGGGTTTAGTCCCAGCCTCTATTACTTATATGGATTCCTAAAATTATACGCTATAAAGTTTAGAATATAGTTCTTTGTGGAGTAATAGGGTCAACTATCTTTCCTAGTCAAATAAATCGATAATACTGCTGCTGGTAGCGTGCAAACGATCATTCCTAAAAATGCATATTGAGGATTGATTTCAAATAATTGTCCCCCTAGCAAAGTAAAGGCAGCTGTTGCCCAGCTTAAAGCTACAGCTGAATAAATGCCTTGGATTAATGGAATGCTTGAAGGCGAAATGTTTTTTGTAATCCATTTTACGAATGCAAAGTGTCCCATGGCAAAGGATAATGCATGAAGAACTTGTGTAAATGTAAAAATGAGAATGCTCGGAAACAGAAAGACAAGAATCCAGCGAGCTGTTGCACCAATTGATGCAAAGGCTAGTAGCTTACCTACTGACCATTTATGGAACATTGTGTCTGCCTTTGAGAAAAATATTATTTCTGCTAGCACGGCCACATTTAGGATCACACCAATCATCATTGTAGGTGTATCTATATGCTGTAAGTACATGTAGCCGTAGCTATAATACGTTGCATGTCCACCTTGTAAAAGCATAACAACAACTAATAAGAGCAATAGATTTTTCGTTTTCAATATCGATTTTAAGGAAGCTTGGTCCTCCGATTTGTTCGGCTTTTCTGCTAAAATAGCTGGTGTCTTCATGATAGAAAGTGCAGTAAAGACAAATGTGCCAAGTAACATTGCCCAAAGGATTACACTATCACCAAGCCAGCTAATAAACAAAGTTAATATTAATCCAGCTACAACAAACCCAATGGAGCCCCATGACCGACTTTTTCCATAATGTTGCAATTGATTATGCATAAGGAGCAAGCTCGCTGTACTATCCAGTGCCGGCATTAATGTCGGATAAAAAATATGAATCGAAATTGTTACGATCATTAGGCTCGAATACGATTCTGCTGGGATATATAGTAGTACGGATAAAAGTGTCCCAATCGCCATTACTTGTAGCAATGTTTTACTACTCATCCTTCTTGAAAAATACGGATATGCAAACAGGGTAGAGACTCCTCTTGCTACTAATCCTGTACTCATAATGATACTTGCCTCGGCAACAGTAATTCCTTTCTCGCTAACCATCCAACCTGTCCAATAAGGAAGGAACACGCCCCATGTCATAAAGAACATAAAAAATCGTTGACTCATCCAACGCTGTGTATTCAAATCTAATCCCTCCAATAAACCTTGTTGCATCATAGCATTGTTCTCATTACAATAATATGAGATATCTCATATTTTGCAATGATTTAATGGAAAGGATTTCTTTTATGTATAGATTACAAAAAAGCGAATATATTCAACATTTCCCGATTAATAAGTATTTTTCATATAATGTTGAGTCCTATGTTGAGGTCTTTGAATATAAGGTTGGCGATTGGATTATTGAAGAGGGCATGAATAGTAATTATTTATTTTATATTCATACTGGGAAGGCTAAGGTATTTGTGACTCATCAGAACGGGAAAATGGCGTTAATTAATATCGTAGGTGCTGGGGAATTTTTAGGTGATATGGAGCTATTACATGAGCAATATTACTCGAAAGCCGTTCAAGCCATCTCGACGATGATTGTTTTTGCAATTCCGTTTAAGCCATGCCGAGAGCCACTGCTGGAGGATGCAAAATTTTTAAAACAACTAGCGATTTATATAAGTGAAAAGGCGACAGATATGACTGCAAAGTATTCGCAGCGTTTGGCATTTCCTCTTGAAAATCGCTTGGCGGAGTTCATCTTGCAAACAGCGGTTGATGATATTTATCGTGAAAAACATGTATTAGTATGCGACTATTTAGGGGTTTCTTATCGGCACCTATTATTTACACTCGCTCAATTTTGTGAGGAGGATATTCTTGCAAAGGACGGGCGGAACTATCGAATACGAAATAAGAGTCGATTAATCGGTCTTTCGGAAATCTTAAAATAATAGTACTCAAATTAGGTTCATCTCTTTTTTGGAGACGAACCTAAACCCGTTTATTTTTAATTGCTTAACTCTATAACTTCATTTCTGTATGGAAATGAAGTTATATTTTGAAATTTAATACATATTAAATAACACGAACGATGATTTAATTATAAAAGGGGAGTGCGATGAGGAAAAAATGGGGAGTGGCAGCTCTTATTATCTTTGGGCTGTATACGTTAGCCTTGTACTTGTATATTTTTCATGGTGGTGGAGGGGGCATACCAAACGAGCTAAAGGGTACTGCAGCGGATCCAGCTGTATTTATGAACCCGAAGGAAATGCTGTTAAGTGGTGAGCTTTCGAAAATACGAAATTTCTTATTTTTTGTTTTAATACCACTTGAATGGCTTGTTTTCTTTTTTATTTTGATATTTGGTATCTCACGTCTATTTGAAAATTGGGCAACCTTTAAAAATAAGTGGAGTATCGTTAAAAATGCCGCGTATTTATTTTCATTATTGATTACAACGAAAATACTATTTTTCCCGATTGATTATTATAGCTATAAATTAAGTAGAAGCTACGGCATTAGCACACAATCATTTTCCTCGTGGATGCACGATAATGTACTTGATTTTTGGTTAAATATAGGTATAACAATTATTGTAGTAACGATTTTATATTGGTTAATTCAAAAGAGCACGAAGCGTTGGTGGCTGTATGCATGGCTATTAACGATCCCATTTTCCATTTTTATGATGTATATTCAGCCTGTTATTATCGATCCACTCTACAATGATTTTTCTCCATTAAAAGACAAGGAGCTAGAGGCAAAAATTCTTGCATTGGCCGAGCAAGCGAGTATCCCGGCTGAGCATGTATTTGAAGTAGGCATGGCTGATCGAACGAATGCATTAAATGCTTATGTGACAGGGATCGGGAGCAATTCGAGAATTGTGCTATGGGACACTACGATAAACAAGCTATCAGATGAGGAAATTCTTTTTGTGATGGCTCATGAAATGTCACACTATGTGAATAAAGATATTTATATTGGCATAGCTAGCTATATTTTAATGATGCTAGCTGGTCTATGGCTAACAAATAAAATTGCGACGTGGATCATAAAGCGCTACGGAAAGCTATTGAAAATTGAAAAATTAAGTGATATTCGGTCGTATCCGTTACTGCTACTAGTTTCCTCGTTTTTACTTTTTGCATCGAGTCCTCTCTCTAACTATCAATCAAGATATTTAGAAATTCGCGCGGACGAGTATGCAATTGCCTTAACTGGTAATGAGGAAGCAGCGATTACGGCCTTTCAAAAATTAACAATAGCAGGCTTAAGTGATGTGAATCCTCCACTACTAGTGAAATGGTTCCGTTACACACACCCGCCAATGCTTGATCGAATTAATAGTGTTAGAGAGGAAAATGATAGTGAAGAATAGAATAGTTATAAAAGAGGATGGTCTATACGTGATATCTTCAATTTGTTCTCAACATTTAAAAGAATAACTGAACTAAAAGGATGCGATACAATATGGATTACAAACAGGAGAAAGATAGTTTGAATCATCTTTCTCAAGAAAAAAATCTACCTGCTACGGCTCCTAAAAACAGCATGTTGCAATTTCAGCAACAGAACAAGAAGAAAAAAATATACGTAATACCGGTTGTGATAGCAACGATATTATTTGTAAGTTGCTTAGTTTTCATCTTCTCACTTTTTGGTGAATCGAAGCAAATTGCAACTGAAAATGATGTAACGCAATTGGACTCACAATCGATAGTGCATTATTCTCTTGAGGTAAATGGTATAGAAGTGCCGAAAGATGGCCAAGTGGAAATTGCAATAAACGGGGAGCAAATAACTATTGGTATTGTGCAGAAGCAGCCGACATCGACGGATCATTCAAAATATACCGAGGAAGAGCTAGCGAAAGCCTATTTATCTGGAAATACTGCCGATCATTTTGTTGATATGGATGAAACAATTTGGAAGGAATACGGAGCAGAAGGTGACACTATTAAAGTAGTTGGCTTTCAAACAAAAAACCTTCAACTGAGGGACCATTTAACGGTATCTATTTCAGATGAATTAAAAAATCGGCTTCAACTAGTGACAAATACCATTACAATTACAACCTTCGTTGAGAATTCGAACCTGCCAGAAGATATCGTAATAGTTGGGCAACAGGATGAGGCTTTAAAAGAGAAACTTCAACAAGAGATTCGCTCTTTGTATGCATTGAACGATGATGGCACAAATCTTGTTCATTCCGTTTTCCTAAAAGATAGAATCGCGGTCATTGATTTTACCGATGATTTTGTTAAATTTGTGAAACCTACCTTATCGAGTGATTCAAAAAGGGAGCTCGAGAGGACCATACAAAAAGTAATGCTTATCGGTGGAGAAATTGATTCTATTCATTTCGGGATTAATGGTGATTATAATGCTTGGTGGAATTTGATGGAATGATTGAAGGGGTAAGCAAAATCCCATAATTGCTCAATCTTTTCAAATTATGAGCAATATGCTATATTGTCAGTAACATAGATGAAAGGAAGATGGGTGACCGATGAAGTTTTAATCTTATTATTTGCAAGATCGAATAGAATCGATTAACAAACAATAGGATTAGTCTGCCCATTTTCATAAATAGTTGACCTAGTTTTTCTTTAAACAGGTTTATTTGTGTATACATTTGTAGGCTAATCCTTCCAAAATAGTTGGGAGGATTTTTTGCATTTCAATAAAACCTTCCTCCCATTAGGAGGCGTTCTCATGAAAGAAATAATGAAATTACACGAAGTAACATTGACATTCCATGAAGTTCTTCTGTTTGAAGCGAAGGATTTAACAATAAAAGAAGGAGAAAGAATAGGCATTGTCGGTAAAAATGGTGCGGGGAAATCTACGTTATTAGAAATGCTTGCAGGCAATATGCAACCAACAAAGGGTCAAATCAGCTTGTTAGACCCGGCTCTTTCCGTTGCCTATGTAAAACAAGAAGAATCATCATTTGGAATTGAAGAGCTTGAGAAAGAGCAGCAGGAGTGGTTTTCTCGATGGAATATTCCAATAGCCCCGTACGATAGTTTAAGTGGGGGCGAAAAGCTAAAGGTGCGTTTAATGCGTGGTTTCCATTCAAGGGCAGGACTACTTATGCTAGATGAACCAACGAATCACCTGGACGCTGCTTCACTAGAAATTTTAGTAGAGCTAGTAAATGGCTATAAAGGAACGATTATCATTGTTTCCCATGATCGCTATTTTTTAGACAGAGTAGCTACAGGTATTTTGGCCATTGAAGACAAGCAAATTATCTCGTATAACGGAAATTATTCGGATTATAAGCAGGAACGTGAGCAAAAGCGTCAGGCACAGCAGCATCAATACGAGGTTCAGCAGGCTTATATAAACAAAATAGAGCACCAATTAACAAACTTAAACGCATGGTCTGAAAAGGCTCATAGGGAATCTACAAAACAGGAAGGGTTTAAAGAATATCATCGGAAAAAGGCAAAGCGAACAGATGCCCAAGTAAAGTCAAAGCGAAAGCGTTTAGAACAGGAGCTTGAAAAGCATCGGATAGAAGCTGTTAAACCGGAGTATAAAGTGCAGTTTCAGTTACCGGACGATATAAAGAGGGGGAAACGATTAGCTGAGCTAAAAAATGTAGCAAAGGGCTTCGGGCAACGTACCCTTTTTAAAAATGTCAATCTGACACTGCAGGCGGGTGAAAAAGTTGCATTAGTTGGCCCGAACGGTAGTGGCAAAACAACGCTATTAAATATTTTAATGGGGCTTGAAAAAGCTAACGGTACAGTGTGGATGTCACCAAGCCTTAATATAGGTTACTTAACGCAAACTGTGTACGATCTGCCAATGGATGATACGCCGGACAGATTTTTCTATCAGCCTACATTTGAAATGCGCGGGAAGGTACAAAATTTAATGAGACATTTAGGGTTCTCGAGTGAGCAATGGGCACAGCCTTTTCGCGAGATGAGCATGGGGGAAAGAGTGAAGTGCAAATTAATGCAGTTTATTTTGGAGTCAAAGGATTTACTAATTTTAGATGAACCGACCAACCATTTAGATTTGCCATCACGGGAGAGGCTAGAGCAAACATTAGGTGAATATGATGGAGCGCTTCTTGTCGTATCTCATGATCGATATTTTGTTGAAAAAATAACAAAAAGTGAATGGCTAATTGATAATGAGACAGTAGCATTGCCAATGACAAAAACGATTGCTAATAACTCTGAGCTGCAACGACTTCAGTTAGTAAACGAGCAGCAAGAAATTTTAGGGAAGCTTTCTTTTATGACACCAAAGGACCCGAATTATTCAGCATTAGATCAACGCTTCAACAAAATTTTAAAGGAATTACGAGAGCTATAATAATAGAAGTACGGTTTGCTATTGAAAGGACAATAATAGAGAACCTTCTCATCCTCTTATTGACAAAAAAGCTATTCTAAAATGATATTTGTCATATGGAAGTCATGACACATTCCTCTTTTTGATAGGGCTAATTTCAATCATACTATCATTTAAGAGGTGATAGATATGGTACAGCAAGCAGTCGTTATGGACTCAGCTTATAGTAAGAAGGAAGAGTTTTGGAATGCTCTAACACATGGTGTTGGCTGTGTGTTAACAATTCCAGGGATACTATTATTAATGAATAAGGCTTTTCAAGAGCAGTCGATGCTTCATTTAGTAAGTTATTTAATTTTTGGCATATCCATGATGCTCATGTTTTTAGCGTCTACACTGTATCATACAGTGCCTGCGAAAAAAAGCTTATTTAAAAAACTAGATCATTCTGCAATATTTTTATTAATAGCTGGTACGTACACACCTGTAGCACTTATTGCGATTGGTGGAAAGCTTGGCTGGACAATTGTAGCAATTGAATGGGGATTAACCCTCTTTGGTATTATCATGAAGCAATTTTTTGTTCATCGCTTTAAAGCACTATCGCTTATCACGTATATTGGCATGGGCTGGATTGCCATCTTTGTTTATGAGCCACTTATTGAATATATCTCAATGGCTGGACTTGTAACCTTATTACTAGGGGGCATTTTTTATACAGCGGGTACGTACTTTTATAGGAATAATAAAATTCCGTATAATCACGCAATATGGCATGTATTTGTCATGGCAGGTTGCTTAATGATGTATTTAACGGTATATCTATATCTTTAATAATGATGATAAAATAGCTAACAAATGTTGGCTATTTTTTTTTATAAAAATAAACTTCGATTATTCTAGCGTCGTTTATAAGGTAGAGGGGGGAGTAGAATGAATCGTGAAGCACACTTAACTAGAATTATGGACGATTATACAGAGCTGTTATTTCGTGTCGCCTATTATTATATAAAAGATTTACACACGGCTGAGGATATTGTTCAGGATGTCTTTATAAAATTTTATCATCAAAGTGGCTACGAGGAACGAGGGGAATTAAAGGCTTATTTAATTCGAATAACGATTAATAAATGCAAAGATTATTTAAAAAGCTGGACATACCGAAAAATTTCACTTCAGCAAAAAATCTTTCCTAAGCAAGAAATGTTGGATAGAAATGAATTGCTGCAGAAGGATGAGGAGGCATTAATTGGGGATGCCATATTACGCCTACCTTTAAAGCAACGGGAGCCAATTATGTATTTCTATTTAGAGGGTATGTCTATTAAGGAAGTGGCTAATCTTTTAAATATTCCTGAGAATACCGTGAAATCTAGATTAAAAAAGGGCCGGGAATTACTAAAACTAGATTTGCAACATATACAATGGGAGGTGCTGTTAAATGACTAAGGCAAAAGTATGGGCATTGCGTGATATAGCTGAGCATAAGGAGTCTATCATCCAAAAAGTACAATCAAACCTTCATAAACCTCCTCAAAAAAAGAAAACAAATTTTTTAATTCCAGTTACATCTCTTATCGTGACTGCAGCAGTCCTATTTTTCGTATTTATGCTAGTAGGTGATAAAGATGATGATCCTCAGCTAGCTCAGCAAGGGTTTATGGAGACAGTACCACATCCAGAATCTACTGAAATTTTATATGAGCATAAAACAGACGATTATGAGGTTATCTTTTATACGGATGAAAGCGGCTTTCGAATAGGGTATAAACCGACTGATCATGAGGTATGGACTCATACAGGGAATGGAGAAGAAAATCCTGAGGACGGCTTTGAGTGGGTAATGGACCATAACCATTATATTCCAGTTGCATTATTTGGAGGCATTATTACAGATGAAAAAATCACTTCTGTTAAAGTCATGCAGCAAACGCTAGAGCAACAGGGAACAGTATTCCAACTAAACGATATGAAAGTCTGGTACGCAGTTTTCGATACGTTAGAATCTGGTACACCCGACCCACTAAAGATAGAAGCGTATAACGACGGGCAGCAGGTAGTATGGCGACACGGTATTTATGATAATGGTTTAGAAAGTGGCTTAGTTCAAAAGGATAAAGGCGGCAATATTAGTAAATCCATCACTATTTACAAGCCGGATGAAACTGTGAGCTACCTTGAAAAGCATGAGGTAGAGTATAGTGGTGATGGTTCTGAGGCGTCGATAATTAACTTTATTTACGAGCAAGCGAAAACGTTCAATGTCACCCTTAATAGTTATAGCTTTGAAAACAATGGGGCGTCTCTCATTTTAGATTTGGGAGAAGGGGTTTTTAATATACAGGGCTCTACTGGCGGCTCGATGTTTGCTGGTACGATTAATGGATCATTTTTTGAATATTTCCCAGCTCTCCAGCAAATTACCTTTACCCATAACGGCTCCTATGATGCGATTTTAGATCATTTTATGGTAGGTGAACCATACAAGAGACCGACTGAAGAACAGGAGCTTACTAATTTAACTTCGCTCGTTTTTAGTCATTTGTATAATGGAGAGTATGAGAAATTATCGGCAATGGTAGATCCATCTGAGGGCCTTACATTCTCATTGTTTGCTGACTTCGGTAACAAACCAGGGTACGGTGGGGATTATGTAAACCTTAAGCCGGATGAGCTAGTAAATGCTAAAAATCAACAAATTGATTGGGGACATGATGATAGCAATCGAGAGTTTAAAATGACATTGGAAGAATATGTGCAAACTATTTTGTTAAAGGTGAATGGAAAAGACTTTGTTTATGACACAGTTACATTTAACGGTCAGGCTGTTCAATTTGGCGGGGTTTTAAATACTATTCATGCAAATTATCCGAATGCGAAGTATATAGAGTATTACTCTAGCCAATCCTCTCAAGCCCTGCGATTCATTTTCCATAAATCGGGAGGGGGATGGTATTTAATCGGCATTGCGAGAGATGTACCTACAGGTTAATCTATACAATATTTTATGTAATATTGTACAGAACTAGTTGTTTGCGATGATTTTCCCTTAAATTATTAAATTATTTGTCAATTTAGCTTTATTTATGTTACATTCTTTATCAGGTGAATAAGCTTGCAGGAAAGAGAAAAGGGAATTCGGTGAAAGGCCGAAGCTATGTCCGTAACTGTATGCGCTGATGAAATGAGAGGATACCACTGTCTATGGATGGGAAGGATCTCAGAAGTAAGTTGATGCGCGAGCCAGGAGACCTGTCTTTTTCTATTCGTAACAACACTCTTCGGAACTAAAGGGAATGTGCGGCAAATACGAATAACAAATAGTATTGTTTTTTGTCTTTCTGCCATCCATTTTCTGGGTGGCTTTTTCTGTTGGACGAAGTTGTTGTAGTATTTTGTAATGGTTGTGAAAGGGAGATAAGAATTGAAGAAAGATATGCGCTATAGCTGTTATCCGTTTATGCGTGAAAAAAGCTGTTTAGTAGACTACGAGATTCGTACAGATTGTTTAACGACTAGGGTGGGCGAGGTTTTTCCAGCATTAGCTGATAGTGAGGCTGAAAGGATAGTACTTGAAGATTTACGGATCATTCAGCCAAATGTTTATCATGCGAACGGCTCTGTCCGTGGCAAGCTTGCGATAACAGAAGAGGATTTACAATGGCTAAGTGACCGCTATGATTTTTATGTAGCGTATGTCCAACAAGAAATACAGCAATTCGTTTTGCCGCAAGGAACTGAAGCAGCAAGTCGATTACATAGCTGTCGAAGTGAGGCAAAAAAGTCTTACAGAGCTCTACATAAAGTAAGTGAGGAACGAGTAGTACCGGAAATTCTATTCGATTATTTAGGACTACTAGCAAATGTATTTTTTGTAATGGCAGTATATTTAAATAAACATGGGCATCACTCAGAAATAATTTTTGAAAGTAAATCTTATCCAAAAAGAAAGAAGGCAGAACAATGAAATTTAAAATGAAATGGGTAACACCAATTGCTGCAGCCCTACTATTAGCTGCATGTGGAACGGATGAAGACAAAAATGCAAAGCAAAATGAACAAGAGCAAGAAAAGCCGGAAGTAGCGGAAGGTCCTTATAAAGTTGTCGATGACCGTGATGAGGAAATTACATTTGATGAAGTACCAGAATCAATTATTTCACTTCAACCGAGTAATACAGAAATTTTATTCTCTCTAGGCGCTGGTGAAAAAATTATTGGTGCAACAGATTATGACACTTACCCAGAAGAGGCAAAGAAAATCGAACGTGTTTCAGATTCGATGACAATCAATGCTGAACGTATTATTGAATTAAATCCAGATGTTGTAATAGCATATACTGCCGGTGATCCAGCTCAAATCGAGCAGCTTGAAGCGGCTGGGCTAAAGGTATTTGTTATTGATTCGGCTGCATCATTTGATGATGTGTATGGCGATATTGTTCAACTTTCTGAGGTACTTCAAGTTGAGGATACTGGTGAGCAAGTTGTAAAAGATATTAAAGCTCAAATTGCGGCAGTTCAAGAAAAAACAGAAAAGCTTGATCAGAAGAAAAAAGTATATTTTGAAATTTCACCAGCTCCAGATATTTGGACAGCAGGTGGTAACACATTCCAACAAGAAATTTTAACAGCAGCTGGTGTGGAAAATGTATTTGAGGAACAAGACGGCTGGTTTAGTGCAGCAGAGGAAGATGTCATTACAAAGGATCCAGAAGTGATTTTAACATCTGTCTACTATACAGATGATGCAGTTGGTGAAATTTTAGCTCGTAATGGCTGGGATAAAATGCAAGCAATTATTAATAAAAATGTTTATTTAGTGGATGCTGATATCACATCTCGTCCAGCAACTCGTATTGGTGAAGCAGTTGAGCTAGTAGCAGAAACAGTATATCCTGATTTATTTAAATAGTCAGGGAGTAGGCTGGCATACGAATTAAATTTTAAAAATATGTCAAGAGCAAATCTATCATTAGATTTGCTCTTTTCAAGTAGAGGTTGGTGCCAATGGGAGGACGAATAATTTTTATAACTGGTGGCGTTAGAAGTGGTAAAAGTGCATTTGCAGAAAATTATGCCCAGCAGCTTGCTAAGAATAACAGTAAGTCCTTGCTCTATATTGCATCAGGTGTCTCATTTGATGAAGAAATGCAGCAGCGAATCAATAGGCATAAAATCGATCGTCTGCAAGCAGCTATTCCCTGGAAAACACTAGAAGTGCCAGACCGTTTCCCAACAAAATTTTCCGTTCTGTCTTCGGACTATGTTCTATTATGGGATTGTTTAACAACGTGGCTCACGAATATAATATTTAGGAACGAGCTTTCCCCAAATAGAGAAAAAAATATTACTTTAGCCGTTGAACAGTTACAAGATCAGCTAAAAGAATGGCAGCAAAAGGGTATAGTCGTATTATTAGTTTCAAATGAAGTGTTAGATGAAGGCGCCTCACGCTACTGGGAAGTAAATGAATATCGGCAAATTATAGGTAAATTACATCAATGGATTGTTGCACAATGTGATGAAGCCTATGAGTTAGATTCTGGCATTGAAAAGAGGTGGAAATAATGGGGTTAAGAACAGGGTTTACAGGTATTTTATTAGCGCTACAATTTTTCACCTCATTACCTATTAAATTTCAGCTACCGATTACACGAATGACAGCAACTGCAATGTACGGGGCTATCCCGCTACTAGGTATCGGTATGGGGAGTATACTTGCTGGAATAATAGTTTTGAATAATAGCTATTTGCAGTTTTCCTCCCTTTTTATTGCTATCCTGTTAGTTGTTGCTCACTTTATAATGACAGGTGGCTTGCATATGGACGGAGTTGTTGATACTGGAGATGCCTTTTTCTCTTATAGAGATAAGGAAAGGCGTCTTGAAATATTAGATGATCCTCGTGTAGGGGCATTTGGTGCAATGACACTCGTCATTTTTGTACTGCTGAAAGTAGCAGTTTTATACGAGCTTTTATTACATAGCATCCCTATCTATTATTTTATTGTCCTACCGTTTATGGCACGGTTATCGATTTTATTGTATTTCCTTACGATGAAAACGTTCAAAAATAAGGGTATTGCAGCCTATTTTAAAGAGAGAGTTCATGCGAGAAAGCTATGGCTTGCATTGATTATTTATAGCTTATCTCTTATTGCAGTCTCTCTTTTTTTACAGCAATTAATTTGGCTTGTTCTATTCGTTGTGATGCTGCTGTTTGTAGCCATTTATCGATACTGGACGAAGAAAAATTTCGGCGGGATGTCTGGCGATTTAGTCGGAGCATGCTTTGAAGGGACGGAGCTTCTTTTATGGTTCACGCTATTACTATTCATTTAATTCGTCATGAAAAAACACAGGCGAATATCGAGCGTAAATACATTGGCTGGACGGATGAGGAGATTATACCAAGAGCTGGACATTTTACGCTCCCGCTAAATCCAGCTGTCGTTTATGGGAGTGATCTTATTCGCTGTAAGCAAACAGCAAATTTGTATTTTCCTAAAGCAACGTTTTTATCGGCTGTAGGGCTTCGTGAGCTGAATTTCGGAGATTTTGAGATGAAAACGTATGAGCAATTAAAGGACCATAAGTTATATCGAAGGTGGATAGATGATCCGTTATGTGTAACACCACAAAACGGTGAATCGTTCCAGGTATTTAAAGAACGTGTGTATGATGCGTTTTGGAGAATTGTAACGAAGCCAGGTGAATATGTATTTGTTGTGCATGGCGGAGTAATTAGACTGTTAATCGCATTATTTCTAGAGAGTGATTTTGCAAAGATAACGGCAAATCACCATACCGTCTATACATGTGCATGGGATTATTTCAGTCAATTAAAGGAGGGGCAAAGATGCAAGTCTATATCGGAGGTGCCTATAACGGTAAAAGACAATTTGTGATGAACAAATTAGCTTCCATACCTAAAGAGCATGTTCATTTTTTTGATGGGATAATACCTGAATCTAGCTTTACTGGAAAGGATTACGTAATTTTAATGAATTTTGAGAAGCTATCGTTACAATATAAGGGAATGCCTGAGCTTGTAGTAGCACAGCAGGTAGTAGATAGATTAAGTGAGCTTGAGCAGCAGACGAATGTTATTTGTATTTGTACTGATATCGGAAGGGGAATTGTGCCACTAAATCCTACAGACCGCTTTGTTAGAGATTGCTGTGGCCGAATCTATCAAAGGCTATTTCAAGAAGCGCGATCAGTGACTAGAATTTGGTACGGCATCCCTGAAAAGATAAAAGGAGAGTTATAATGGAAAAGAAAAAATTGACAATTTATGTATTAACGGGGTTAATTGCAGCGCTTTGTGCTATTGGAAATTTCATAAAAATTCCCGGTCCTATTACAACAGCAGCTCTTGATTCTGCACCAGCATTACTAAGTGTCGCATTTTTACCCCCTCTATTTTCCGGTCTGACAGCTGCAATCGGGCACATTGCAACAGGACTCACTGCTGGTATGCCACTCGGGCCTTTTCATGCGGTTATAGCGCTAGAAATGTTTTTCATTTTATATATATTTAATATATTACATCGGAAAGGTTTCTCTGTGTTAAAATGGACTTTTGTAATTGTAGCGAATGGAATTATTGCACCAATGCCATTCTATTTCCTTGTATCACCGGCATTTTATTTCGCTTCAGTTCCTAGCTTAACTGTTGCTACGATCATTAATGTAATAGTAGCCATAATCGTATTACCTGTATTACAAAAGGTAATTGCGCGAAAAGGCGCGCTAAAGAGCATATGAGAAATGCGGTTTTATATAATGAATCAACCGTTATTACTATAGATAATTCGGGCTGTATCGGTAATAAGGATGAAGACTTGGTAAAGGTTCCAAATGAGATTACTGGATATTTTTTAGCGCGTGTCACAATTCTTGAACAGTGGTGTGCTGGAGCAGAGCCAGCTCAACTATTGTTGGCTAATTTTTCAGGTGAAAAAGCTTGGGAAGAGTATATTGATGGGATATCGCAGGTCTTTGAACAAATAGATCAACCGATGCCACCACTATCAGGTTCTACAGAATCGAATTTTCACGCTTTACAATCCGCGGTTAGTTTGACAATGATTGGTGAGAAGGTTCGTCAGCCCTCCTTAGAAAATTGCCACTATTATGTTGTCGGAAAGCCTCTCGTCGGTCAAGAGGTGATGGATGATAGAAAGAGTATAGCTAGTTTAAAGGAGCTTTCCACGTTAATAGGAAATGGGATCATTCAATGTATTTGGCCAACAGGATCGAAGGGAATTGGCGCGGAGATTAGTAGAGTTTTGGGAGTAGGATATACGTGTCTTTGTGATTTAAATAAATCGGCAGGACCTTCCACCGCTGTTATTGTAGCAGTAAAGGAAAAGGATATATCACGATTTAAAGAGATGATATCCTCCCCGATAGTTCGGATTGAAATGAGCCTATAAATCTCTTTACAGTGCAGAGTTGGATTGAATAATTAGTGAATTTTCAAGAATATTCATCGTATTTCGTTAATATATTACGTGCTTTACAATGACATGCTATACTAATAAGAAGAGCAACATAAAGGAGTTACTAGTATGCATACAATGGAGCAATATTTTTATAGTGGACAATTTCATTTAAGTTTGCAGGAGGCACGCGAGGCATTACAGGATGATCGATCCTCCCAGCAAGCAAGCCAATTAATTCAATTATACAATCGACATGAACTGGATAGCATTCCGCTTTATACAAATATCGATGCAAGGCAAAGTGAAGAGAGAGCTGATGAAACGTATGAAGAGCAGGATGAGGTGCATAAGATTCGTGAAATACAAGATGAAAGCACCTTTAATGAGAGAGTTAAAGAGCTAGAAAAGGTTGCAAGAGTAGGACAGGATATCGAGAAAGCACAATCTTTCTTCACACAGGGGCAGTTATTTTTATTCGCCCATCATTATGATGAAAGTGTACATTGTATGCTTCAAGCGGTGAAGTGGAATCCAAATAAAGCAGTGTTTTACGGCATTGCAGCGCAAACGATGCATCGCTTTGGCTGGTCTCCATTCGAAGTACTTGGTTACTTAGAGCGTGCTATTGAGTTAGATGCTGAAAATGCACGCTGGTATTGGAATAAAGGGCTAGTGTTAACGCAGCTCTATAAGGATTTGAAGCAGGACCCATTTTTAGAAAATGCCCTTATTACATTAGAGAAGGCTTTAGAGTCGTGTCGACCTCAACAAAGATCGTTAAAAATTGCGATTGAAAATACGTTGGATAATATGCGTGACTATGTATTAGAGTAACATAAGCTAGATAGCGGGAAGTGATCCGCTATCTAGTTTTTAAATGGGGAAGTAATTATATATTTTTGGAGTTTGAGCATTGTCCAACTCCAGCACCCAACTCCTCGAGGTCGCTTCATCCCGTCGGTCGAAAGCGGGAGAGCTGCTTGCGATTCGGATCTGCAAGCAGCTGTCGGGCTGAACGAGGCGCTTCCGCTTTTCTAATGTCGTAATTTAAGTGATTAAAGAGTGCCTAATATCAAAATGAATGGTACCATAAGATATGTAATTGTAAGACGTTTAAAGGAAGTGAATATGATGAATAATCAAGCGGGGCGAGATAAGAATAAATATATAGAGGGATTATTGGCTCAATTGGTTGCAAAAGCCGACGTAAAGCAATTTGAGAAAACCATTCGAAATAATATTCTATTAAAAAAGCAATCTGCAAAGGATGAGCAAGATTATTTTGATCGCTTAATGCTAAATATTACGTATTTTGTTGAAAATAAAGCAGCATGGACAAAAATTATTCAACAGACATTTGGGCAAGGAATTGTGCCACAACGAGAAATGGTCGAAAGTGAAGCACTTGCCCAGCAAATGCGTATTCGCCAATTCGTGGCTGAAAAAACGGAAGATTATACGAAGTTGTTTCATAGTCAGTATAAGGCATTAAAAGTAACGGAAGAGGCCGTTGTTTATGATTACGCCTACGCTTCTGTGGAACATTCTTTACGATTTGATTTTTTAACATACGTTACACTTCAGCCTGATGCGATCATGCTAGTACAAGGTGACTTTGATGAGACGGTACGTATTATTGATGGCTACGTTGCGTATTATGCAGATCAATTTGTTAATGGGATGGAACTTTTATAGGGAGGAAACAACATGCAATCACCATATACATTTGTTCATACGGCACCGCTACCAAGTAACGGTAAACAGCCGGCCATCTTTTTATTACATGGTCTAGGAAGTAATGAACAGGATTTACTACAATTAGTTGAGGACTTTAAATCGCAATGTCACATTTTTAGCTTACAAGGACCAATTGCGCATTCGCCCGGCTATGCATTTTATACATTTGAAGAAGAGGGAAGACCTACTCGTGAAGTATTCGATAAAGTTATTCAATATACACAAGCGTTTATTTTTGAAGCGATTCAGGAATATGATCTTGATATGGAGAAAATTTATATTGTTGGCTTCAACCAAGGAGCAGTACTAGCACAGACACTCGCTCTTGTGATGGGAAGTGCAATTCGTGGAACCGCAGCGCTAAGTGGCTATATTCCAGAATTTGTTGCAGTGGAATATAATAAGCTTCCAATGGATAAATCGAAAATTCTTATCTCTCACGGAGAGTATGATTATGTGTATCCACTCCAATGGGGAAAAGGAAGTGCAGCGTTTTTCACAGATTACGGTGCAGAAGTTACGTTTAAAACATTTGAAGATGGTCATGGGGTAACACCAGAAGTGAAGCAAGCTTTAATTGCCTTTATTGCAGAGGATGGAATTTCAGAAATAAACTAAAGAAAGGGGAAGTGCCAATTCAAGCACTTCTCCTTCTTTTTATCATGGTGGATAAGCAAGTATAAAGTTCAATGAGCATCCTATTTTAGCTTGAAATCGGCTTGCTAAATAAGTAAAGAGGCTTCGTCAAGGGACATTGGTTTGTAGAAGTAATAGCCCTGACCAATTTGACATCCCATGTTTTTTAGGTTTTCAAGTTGATCCAATGTTTCAATTCCTTCTGCAACAGCCTTCATTTTTAAATTCGATGCAAGCTGTACAATCGTTTGAACAACTGCATACATCCCGGGATTATCCATTCCGTTAATAAAGCTTCTATCGATTTTTATTTCTCTAAATGGCAGCTGCTGTAAATAACTTAATGAAGAAAAGCCTACACCAAAGTCATCAATGGAGCTTTCTATACCATTCTCCTTCAGCAGAGATAAAATGTTTTTAGCTCGTGAAAGATCGACTAGCTCTACACTTTCGGTCACCTCAAGCTTAATTAAATAAGGGGGTACATTGTATTGCTGAACTAAGGATATAAAATCCTGTACAAAAGACGCCTCATAAAAATGGTCGGGTGAAATATTGACAGCAATTGGAACGACCTTTTCACCTTGCAATAGGCGAAGCTGTAGCCAACGTAAGACCTTCGTTAATACTCTTTTGTCTATTTCCTTTATTTTTCCTGCCTGTTCTGCAATAGGTATAAACGTTGCAGGAGAAATCACCCCAAGTACGGGACTATACCAACGACACAATGCCTCAAACCCCTCAATTTCTAATGTATGAATATTCATTTTCGGTTGAAGAGCAACAGTGAATTCATCATTTCTTAGTGCAAGAGTAAGCTGGTTTAAGGTATCCATTTCAAGCTGTAGCTTAGCCGTACTATCCTCTTCGAAAAATGCAATATTCGTTCCACTTATTCCACGTGCTTTCGATAACGCAACATCCGATTTACGAATACTATCATCAACATTACTTTCTGTATCAAAGTAGCCTACACCAATTTTTAAAGTTATATATAGCTCCTGACCGTGAATAAGGTAAGGGGCAAGAGTAAGCTGTCTAACACAGGACTCATATTGAGTTAAGTTTAGCCTGCTATTTTTATAGGCAACAATAATAGATGAACTTGAAAATTTTGCAATAAAATCATAAGGATATTGATTCTCATATTGGCTTAGACGATCCACCATTTGGCGCAATACATCATCACCAGCTCGTCTTCCGTACAAATCGACTATTTGAGAATATTCACCTGGCTGGATAGTAAAGATAATACCTTCAAGTCCTTGCTCAATCCATTAGGTTAATTCCGTTTGAAAATAATGCAAATTAGGTAGGTTTGTTGCGCTATCATAATAAGCAAGCTGTCTGAGCTGCTGTGTTTGTGCGGCGTATTTAATAGCCAATGATATGACAGGCGCTAAACGATTTAAAAAGTCGATATCAGTTTGCTTTAGTATCGGTTCATTTTCAAAATAAAAAGTAAAAAAACCGACTATTGCATCTTTAGAATCACAAATAGGCTTTGACCAGCTACATCGAATAGGGAATCTTAAAGGTGCTGCTAGTGTATTTTCTATTTTGCGTAAAGATGAAATCTCTGTTGGCTTAAATTTTTTTACATACACTGTTTCACAGTCACTCGTTAAATAGCATTTAAATTCATTATCCTGTATAGCGGAAGCTATTTTTTTAGGTAAAGAGCTAACTGCTGTCACGTAAGTCGATTGATCTGTTCCTATTAAATGAATAGCACAGTAAACATTCCGTGTATAGTACGTTTCAATTTGTGTTGTAATGAGCTGTAAAATATGTTCAAGCTCGCCACCTTTTTCAATATCTCGATACACCTCATGCTCTAACTTCGAGAGCATTTTATAAAGTGTTTGAAACGTCACATCGGTAAAATGAACCATTATAAATTGGACTTTTTCATTTTCATCCTGAATCGGATGTGCTGTTATTTCATTCCAAAATGGGCTAGCATCCCTTTGGTAATGGAGTATTCTTGTTTTAATTGGTTTAAAATTTTTTAAATGGTGCTGTAATTCATTGTTTAATTTAGTATCGGTTTTTAAGCCATTAAGAATATCTAAATTTTTTCCTATTAAATCTAGTTTCGAATAACCAGTTAGTTCTGTAAAAGCTTCATTTGAATACATTATAGATAACAGTTCGTCGTGTGGATTAATAATTGCAACCCCAGTACTATATTGCTCGCAAATGTTACAGAGCGAGGAAAACAACTGTTCCTTTGATAGGGGCTTGATGTTTTGTGCTAGCACTCCTATATTTCCCCCTAAGTAAGAAAAATTTATCTAAATCAATTTCACAATTGGTATTTTCATCAAAAAATACGAACAATCGAAATCTATATAAATTGATTATTCGTGATTCTAATTTGGAAAGCTATGTAGATGAAATTGACTAATCTAAAAAAAGTATATCAAATTTAGAAAAAAATAAGAATATTATTTTAAAAAGAGCTATGTTATTTTTCTTGCTAGAATTTTATCAATTCAATGTCTCAATTAAGTCTGCACGTCTAATCCTATCTATAAAATTGATACAAAAAAACATACGTAAAAAGCCTTGTTTATCCAAAGGTGTTTTCATACTAATTAACCGATTTTGTAGGTTATAAACGTATAGATTGCTTTTAAAGGTTAATCGTTTGTTTTAAAGCAATCCATTTCTCTTGAATAACATCTTTTTCAATAGAACTGAATAGTCGATAGTTTTCATCATCTATAATTCGGTAATGATTGCTTAAAACATTTTGTTGTAGACGATAGCCTTCTAGCTCTTCAACATTTCGCCACCAAATATACCCGCCCATTGTTTTTTCTTTAGGTCGTATGATGATGTCATGTGCCGTTAGTTCAATAACGTCCATAGGATCTCCACCGAACGCATTTTGTAAAATAGAGCTCTCACGGAATAATGCACAAATGGCAACAGTTGTCGTCCAGCCGGCAGAAATTCTTCCTTTTTCAATTTGGACAAGTGTTTTTTTGGAGATACCTAATATGTCAGCCATTTTATCTTGTGTATAATTACTTTCTGTTCTTATGAGCTTCAATTTTTCTGTCACGATATCCGTTACATGTTCACGGTCCAATAAAATCACCTTTTCGTGTAAATTTACTCTTACATCGTACAATGAATGTTGTGGAATTGGAACTAAAATGCATGAAAAAGCAGCTATCTTTCCGTTTCTTTCTAATACGATCAGGATAGCTGTTTATATAAAGTATTTTATATTGGAGAGTTAATTTCATAAATCATTTTGCCAGCATCAAATACGAACATTACAGAAACAAAAAATCGAATATTCATACTGTTATGCTATAAGTGGTCGTTCGATTTGAATGTTCGTGATACTTCTTAAAAAGAGTATTTATAATATTGACTAAGGTTAATTAGCATAGGTTTCATAGAAATGATAAAGTACTTCCTTTCCTTTTTCATCTACGAGAAGCTTTTCCTTCTGCATAAGCGTAACCTTTGTTTTATCATCGAGGATAACGCCCTCGTCTATTGTTAAATATACTGTAACATGTCCGTCAAGTGCTAAAGCATTTTGTTGATCTACCGAAAATGAATAGCTATCAAATAAGTTTGGCAGCCATGTCCCTGTAACTTTTAATACACTTGAAGCACCATTTTCTTCATAATGCCATTGAACGTCACGTAGTATAGATTTAAATAAGTCATTTACTGTAAAAGTATGATTATTATAAGTGATTTCGATTGCGCGAATTGAATGTACATCCTGAGAAATCGCAGATGCCGCTTCATCGGCAGCAGAGTTTATACCAGAAGCCGCTTCCTTTAAATCTTGAAATGTATCTCCACACCCAGCCAATGTAAATGCAAGTATAGTCGTTATAATTGCTGCACTAAATTTCCGCATAGGTAAACCTCCCGTTAAAACTAATAATTACCTTCATATTACTAAAAGATTGATCGAGATAAACGACTACTTTTAGATGGATTGTGACTATTTTATAACAGATGTACAGGTAGGAGTTCGGACGAGAATGCAAAGGATGTCTTTGGAGCATTTTGAATCATTACAATCAGCTCACTTTGAAAGGAATGACCAAATGAAAATTGATGATGAAATGTTAGATAAATTAGGTGTTTATTTTGTTTATCATGAAGTGTACGATCGTTATGGAATTACCTTCGAAAGCTTTGTAGAACGATGGGTAAGAGGGATTTTAGACATCTAAAGCTTTGGCTTTTAAGCTACTACTACTTTATACTATGGAAAAAGAGAAGGTGCCTACTATTTTAGTAGGCACCCTCATTTGTTAAAACTTTTTCAAAATCCAGTCGTTTGCCTCTAGCCAGTTATTAACACGTACAACGTTAGTCGGTACTGGTAACTGATTATAAGGGGTATTAAATAAAACGACAGGTATATTTAGCTCTTCAGCAATCATAACAGCATTATCGTGCTTATCCTCGAAAAATGCCTGAACCTCGTGTTTTTTTGCCACTGAAATTTTATCATGACTACCAATTAATTCGATATGGTCATATGGTATACCCTGCTGTAAAAACCAATTTTGTGTAACGTCCATAACATTCATTCCACGTGCTGAGATATAGTATAGCTCGTAGCGATTTTGCCAGTCAGTTAAAATTGATTTTGCATTAGAGGCTAGCTCACTTGCAGCATACATGCTAGGTTCGTTTTCCTTAAACCAATGATTAAACTGATTACGGTCAATTGGGTAAGGAAAGGCACTTAAAAAATCGTATTCGATTACATCGTCTAATGTTATGTTGACTTTATATTCTTTATTAATATGAGGAATTAAAGTCGCCGGGCATGTAACGGTACCGTCAATATCAATACCAAAGCGCGGTTTAGTTATTGAAGTCATATTTATTCTCCTTATAGAGAATTAGCTGCTTCTTCTGCTGCACGTTGTTCAAGCATTTCAGAGGCTAATTTATCGATTTCTTTTTTCAATTCTTCTACCATTGTTTCTTCAGGTACTTTACGAACTGTTTTGCCCTTCATAAATAGGAGTCCTTCGCCACGTGCACCAGCAATACCGATATCTGCCTCACGAGCTTCTCCTGGACCATTTACTGCACAGCCTAGAACAGCAACCTTTAATGGAACATTTAGTGTTGAAATATATTCTTCTACCTCGTTTGCAATAGCAATAAGGTCAATTTCGATACGACCACAAGTTGGACATGAAATTAAAGTAGCCATATTTGATGCAAGGCCAAATGATTTTAATAGCTCACGCGCTACCTTTACTTCCTCAACAGGATCAGCAGATAACGAGATACGTAAAGTATTCCCGATGCCTTTTGATAAAATAGCACCTAAACCTGCAGCTGATTTTACAGTCCCTGCAAATAAAGTTCCAGATTCAGTAATGCCTAAGTGTAGTGGATAGTCAAACGCTTTTGCAGCTTTTTCATATGCCTCGATTGCTAGGTTGACATCAGAGGCCTTCATCGACACGATAATATCATGGAAATCTAAGTCCTCTAAAATTTTTATATGGTGCAGGGCAGATTCAACCATACCGTCTGCAGTAGGGTAGCCGTATTTTTCTAGAATGTGGCGCTCTAATGAACCAGCGTTTACGCCAATACGAATAGGTACACCTTTCGCTTTTGCTGCATTTACTACAGCTTCTACTTTTTCGCGGCGGCCGATATTCCCGGGATTGATTCGTACTTTATCAACGCCAGCCTCGATAGCCTTTAACGCTAATTTATAGTCAAAATGAATATCCGCTACTAAGGGGATGTTAATTTGAGATTTAATAGCTGCTAATGCATCTGCCGCGCGTTCATCTGGCACAGCAACCCGTACAACTTGACAACCTGCTTCTTCTAAGCGTTTAATTTCTGCTACTGTTGCTTCTACATCATGTGTTTTAGTAGTACACATACTTTGAATATATAGTTCGTTACTGCCACCAATAGTTAAGTTACCGACACGAACAGGGCGTGTTTTTGTACGGTGAACGATTTCACTCATGAAAATTCTCTCCTTTTCAGGCTTTTTAAAAAGCCGTCACTCCAACCCTATTTTAGCAGTGTAGGAAAGAAAAAGACAAGGCAGAAACGCTGACTTTTCATTTTTGGCATTGATTATTAGCTTTTACCTTTATTGGTATTAGTATTCTCTCGCCCGCCACAAGTGCTTGCTTTTGCAAATGAGGGTTTATATCATAAAAAGCTGTAAGTCTTTCAGGGAAGGGAATTGCGACAGGAGATGGTGTTGTTGCAAATAGGCTATAAATTGTATCATTTGCTGCAACGCGAACATTGATATTTTCATACTGGTACGTTTCTTCGCATGTTTCCTCGTAAAAGCTAGCGAGTGGAATTGTCCCTTCCTCTAAATCAATTTTAATGACCAGAGCCAACGCAAATATGCAAATAGTTGATAAGAATAAACGCAAAAGAATCCCTCCTCGCTACACTATATGTGGGGAGGGGAGATTCATGCATACAAAAATTATGCTTTTGGTTGTTTAGGATATTTTGTGAAAGCTCCAATTACTAGTGTCATCGTAATAAATACACCTATCAATGTTGCAGCTGTACTAGAAATTTGAAGAATGGCAAAGAGTACAGAAAGTAGGGTTGCCCATGTAATCGCAAAGGCTGCAGTTCGCCAAACTTGGCGGTACTCTCCGCGTCGCTTCATCGATTTCATAATATAGAATCCTGCTAACGCATATAGACTAATACGTAAAAATAGTAAAAGAGAATTCATCACAAATAAAAAAATAAAGGCGAATGGATAAAGTAGCCATTTAATATTGGAAATATAATCTGTTAAGCCTTCAATATTAAATAAATCATCTGTGATCCCTGAAGTAAATCTTCCGAACGAAAAAACGGTAATAAATGTGCTTAATAAAAATACATATTGTATCACTTTACCGATTGGCAAGATTCTATAAGCTGCTAGTTTTTTAGGGTGGATTAAGCTATCAATAAATAGTTGCGAGTGTTTCATTTTTTTCCCTCCAAACGCAAGTTTAACATGTTTCGTTCATTTGGAAAATCTTTAGTCTCTGTAGTGAAACTTATCCGTAGTTAAGTCGTATAGTTAGAAAAGGAGAGGTGTCAATTGGATATTGTTGCATGGATACTCATAATTGCATGTTTTATTATTGCCTTCGTTGGACTAATTTACCCGATTATTCCATCTGTAGTCTTTATTCTCGCAGGCTTCATTGTTTACGGGATTTTTTATAGCTTCGGTGAACTACCGTGGTGGTTTTGGTTAATTCAAGTTCTATTTGTTGTGCTACTGTTTGCAGCAGACACAGTATCAAATCTTATTGGGGTGAAAAAATTCGGAGGCTCCAAGGCGGGAATGTGGGGTAGTACAATCGGTCTATTAGTAGGACCATTTCTTATCCCGTTTGCCGGAATTATTCTAGGCCCATTTCTAGGTGCTATATTAGCAGAGCTCATCGTAACAAAGACAACCTGGCAGCAGGCTGTTAAAACAGGTGTGGGGTCTCTCGTTGGATTTTTAACTTCAATTGTCACAAAGGGTACTATACAAGCGATCATGATCGCGATTTTTATCTTCGCGATTTAAAAAACGTTGAGGCACCAGTTTACAACTGTATGCTTCAACGTTTTTATTATAATTTAAATAAAGGAAGGTTACATCGTAACGCTAGCTTATTAGCTTGAGCATCGATAGAGAGAAATTTTAATCGCGCATTTAAGTTTCGCTGTTCAATATATGAGCCGATAACGGAATGATGAACGTGAATTTCATTCAGCTTATATTTATTCATCGTATAACTGGATGGGAGAGGGCACAATAAAATCCGGTCATCCCGTTTTAAAATCTGAATTAAATGAATTGCTGATTGAGCCGCTAATAGCTTAGAAAAATCACCATAAGTTTTAAGGCCATTGAGTTCATCTAGTACGGTTTTACATACAACTAGTGTATACCCTTGCTCTAATAATTGATCTAATTGCTCACGCTTCGAAATAAAAATCGTTGTGTCAACTGCAATAAATTGTCCATTTGGATTAATAGCTCTATAGTTTTTAGCTGTTTGTTCTTTTTGCGCCTCCATTTTTTTAGCTTCAATTATCTCATCTACTGATTGTCGATCATCGTTATTCATCAGATGGGCTGGAATTGTTCCTTGATGAGAAATTCGAGAAAGCTTCCCGTGAATTGGGAAGGTCCGCTGTAGTGTCACGAGCTGTTGTTTTCTTTCATGTATGTATACCGTATGTTGCGCTTCCATTCTCGCTTCAAATATTTGGCCGATATAAAATATAAATAAAATGCCGAGTAAAATTGTTATAACAATAACATTGATAGGGTGATCGTTTAATTCGATATTCTTAAGCAACAATGAAATGGCTAAGGTCATAATCAAATATACGTAACCTTTAAGTTTTGCGCCTGAATAAAGCTGGCCTAAACCCGGAAACAAAACACTCCAAATAGTAGCAAGCTGATGATGCGGTTTCTCGGGTCGACTATAATGTAAAAATAAAAGACATAGGGTAAGGATTAAAAAACTGACAATAGAATTAAAAAGTAAAAGCATATGTCCTCCTTTCATTTAGTAGTTTAGTTAAAAAAGAGATGGGTGTAAAAGGGTATAAAGGAAAATGAATAAAAAGGATGGTAATAATTATTTAATGAAATAATCCTTGTATTTTTTGGTGGTAATATAGTTTTATTCGAAAGAGTTATAATTAGGTATTAAAAACTATGTTAAGTTTGGTTGAGAGATTGGATTCTTTGTTTAATCATTACAATACATAATTATTAAAGGAGATAGATTGCTATTATTCCGTCAAAAGGCTGAATTGTTATATCACGATTAATTTTATTTGAATGACCAGGCTAATTTTGATAACCTATTAGAGGATTCATCATTATTTTTATTTCCAAGGAGGAACTTAACATGGCATACGAATTACCACAATTAACTTACGCTTATGATGCATTAGAACCGCATATTGACGCACGTACAATGGAAATCCACCATTCAAAGCACCACGCTACATATGTAGCAAACGTAAACGCTGCTTTAGAAGGCACTGAATTCGCTAATAAAGATATTAACGAATTAATCGCTAACTTAGACGCTGTTCCAGCTGACAAGCAAACAGCAGTACGCAACAACGGTGGCGGTCACGCTAACCACACATTATTCTGGGAAGTAATCGCTCCAGGCGGTTCAAATACGCCAGTAGGTGAAGTGGCAAAAGCAATCGATGCAAAATTCGGTTCATTTGACGCTTTCAAAGAAGAGTTCGCTAAAGCTGCAACAACTCGTTTTGGTTCTGGCTGGGCATGGTTAATCGTTGATGGTGACGGTGTAGCTATTACTTCAACACCAAACCAAGACTCTCCAGTTATGGAAGGTAAAACACCAGTGCTAGGCTTAGACGTTTGGGAGCATGCTTACTACTTAAACTACCAAAATCGTCGTCCAGACTACATCGGTGCATTCTGGAACGTAGTGAACTGGGACGTAGTAGAGAAAAAGTTCCAAGAAGCTAAGTAATCGCGAAGATTCTAGCTGTTCTTAGAAATCTATAGCTTGCACCAGAAGCAAAGGGACAGGTGCAAAACTGATTCTTAAAACTAAAAAAACAGTCGATCTGAATTATTAGATCGACTGTTTTTTATTGTTGTTAGTTACATAACGGGTGAACTTAGAAGGAAATTATTTCTTTTATGAAGAATAAGTATAGTTGTATACGTAAGCGGTATATAACTGAAGAGAAAATTATTTAGAAGGGGACGTTTATAGATGGGGATTTTATCAAAACTAAGAGATGATTATGTAATTTGGCATGCAAATCGAATTACAATTCCACCGTTTGCACCTAGCAGAGTTGTGAGAAAGCAGCTGATTTTTTCTGGAAGAGTACAAATGGTTGGCTTTCGTTTAGAGTTGTATCGGATAGCACAAAGGCTCGAATTAACGGGATGGGTAAAAAATTTAGAGAATGGAGATGTAGAAGCTGAAATACAAGGAGAAGAGATGAAAATTGTCTTCCTTATAGACAGTATGAAATCCTTGAAACGAGCAGCTGTAAAAAATGTACAAATAATAGAAAGAACAAATGTTGAAGGAGACAGTGTGTTTACTATAGTGAAATAAGACTTGAATTTGAAAAAGACAGCGTGGATAAGGTAATAAATTTCACTCTCTTATTCTACTAAACATTATTTGAAAGCTTTGATTATCTATCATATGTTTTAGCTCATATTCAGTATATTTTCCATACATCGTTTCAAAGGCTAAGGAATAGCGCGTGCCGTATTGAGTATTTTTTAAAAGAGTCAAATTTCCAACAGGGATAAGTTTTAAATTTAATGTAGAAAGATCATCAACTTCAAATGAATACCTAGAGATGTTCTGGATAGTTGTAGCCTCGTTTGTACCAAGTACTACTTCATATCTAACTGCTTTTACAAGAACTTCAGTAGCACGGTCATTTAGGTCTACAACAAAGCTATTCACACTTTCGATTTGAAGGCCTGGGTTATTTACTAGCTCAATTAGAGTTTGATGTGCATAGATTTCAGGTTGATACTTTTCATTCGAGAGGTTAAAGAGAAGAATACAACATAGAATAAGAACTTTCGTAAACATCATTAACAGCCCTCCGTTCCGTAATGTGTTATTTGGAGAATGCACAGACGTCTTTCAAAGCGGGCATGATACTAGTGATAAGAAGCCTTACACTAAAGTATCATACACGCAAGAAGGACATTACTATAGTTTATGAAGATACGGAGAGTCGAATGACTGTTTCGAAATTAGCGATAGATACGTGAACGATGTATTCCTTTTTCCTATCACCATTGCTTAATTGTAAGGTGTATTGTCCGGGTGAAAAGAAAGCCAGTTCAATTCCTTGATCATCACGTGCTATTTTATACAAGCTGCTATTAACCGTTTGACCGAATTGATCTTGTACGGTTGCTGTGGTAGGTATAAAGGGAAGGGCTAAATCTTTATTTAAATAATACTGTGCATTATGTGTTAAATTCTCCAGTAAATCTAACTGTTCAACTCGCAATGATAGCTTCCCGTTGATTTTTTCTACATGGACATTATAAAGCTCGTATTTTTTTTGTTGAACCGTAGATGCTAACGATGGTCCCGCTAATAGCAGTTTACTAGTACCGACAGCTAGTGGGAGTAGTTTAATTTGATCCTTGTTGCCAATGATTTTATAAACTCCTGCTTCGGATTGATTGTCGGTAAACTGTAAAAATCCATAATTCTCGGCTATTATGTTTAATGAATTGCTGACGTTCGTTAGAGCTTCGACACGGGCTATAAATACCGCTAGATGTCCACGTGTGACAGCGCTATTTAAATCAAAGGTTGTAGCGGTTATGCCACTTGTAATTCCGTTATAATATAATGCACTTACATATGTATAGGAGGCTGAACCTTTTTTCACATCTGTGAAAGGTAGGTCAATATTTTCTGCCTTTAGTTTAAACGCTCTTGCTAAAATGATTGCCATTTGTTCACGTGTAATAGGATCATTAGGTCTAAATGAACCATCAGAATGGCCATTAATGATGCCCCTCTGTGCTAAGGCTGAAATAACACGATAGTTTTTGTGAGTTGTTGGCACATCAGTAAAATGCGCCGTAGCATTGGCAGTGTCTAGTTTTAATACACCAGCTAAAATTATAGCTGCATGTCCTCTAGTCACTACATTATTTGGCCGAAATGTTCCGTCACCATAGCCATTAACAATACCTCGATCCACTAAACTTTGTATTGCTTTACCCATTTCGGTATGGTGATCAACATCAGTGAAATCATTAGCAAATACTGTATGCGCCGCTACAATAACAGAGCTGGCGACAAGTGTAGATAGGAATAGTTTTTTGTTCATAACGAGACCCCCGTATTAAATTATTGCAGCTAAAAAAGCAAGAATCCCTCCGATTAAAGAGGATGAAATGTAAAAACATGCTTTAGCATATCGCTTTTCGGCCATGAGTTGAATGGCTTCATAGCTAAAGGTAGAAAAAGTTGTAAAAGCACCTAGAAACCCTATACCCCCAAAAGATAAATAGCCTAAAGATAGATTAGAGCTCATGACAAGCCCTAAAGCATAGGAACCTAGAATATTAACGGAAAATGTTGCAATAGGAAATCCACTTTTCATATGAGCCTTTAGGAATATACTTATTAAATATCGGCTAATAGCGCCTAAAAATCCACCTAGTGCAATGAATATCATTTTCGTTCACCAACCTTCGTCAATTTTACTCCTAAAAGGCTGAGCGAAAGTCCAGCAAGGATTGAAAGACTAACATACAGCGTAGCAATGATATAGTTTCCTGCTTGGATTAATGTGACGACCTCTGAGCTAAAGGTAGAAAAAGTAGTGAACGCACCAAGCACGCCAGTTGTAATGGAAAGCTTAAGAACAGAACTTGTTATTATTGATTGACTTGTTAATATAAAGCCAAGTAAAAAGCTGCCTATACAATTGCATAAAAATGTAGCGTATGGAAAGCCACCACTATATGGAATCAATTCACCTAAAAAAGCACGTAGTAATGCTCCAAAGGCCCCTCCAATTCCAACTGCTATAATGTTCATTATTTCACCTCAGCTTTTTCTTATCTCTTATTTAACAAGAAACAGTGAAAAAAAGAAAGTCCGACAGCATTGTCAGACCATCTCTTATTTTTTACGTCGCCAAATGATATAAACTAATACGATTGCTAATACTAAAATAACTGCCCCGAATATTAATAATGTGAAGCCAGAATTGAATTTAGTTTCGCTAGGTGTATCGTCTGTTTTTGTCGTTAGCTCAACTTTTTCCGTCGGCCCTTCACCTGTACCTAACACTTTAATATCATCCTGTGCACTTGATAATAATGAAGTTCTAGAGCACATTGTAACTTGTAGCTCACCATCGACCTCCGTTGCGTACACGAGATATTCGTTATTCTCTATAAATTCAAACCCACAGCTTGCCGAATCTCTCATAGTAGAAGCGATAACTTGTGATTGTGTAACGCCTTTCCAGATTAAATCCACTTCAAATCTTACGAACAGTGGATCTGCTGAAGAAAAAGTTGGAAAATTAATATTTCTATCTTGAATGTCAATTACCTTACCAGAAAATACGGCTGCACTACGTTCTAATTCCTTTTCTGGACTGTCTGGAGGGACACATGAGCAGGCAAAGCTACTAGAAGGAAGGATAAAAAGTGTCAAAGCAATTGTAACAAGGAAAGTTAAACCCATGACTCGTTTCAAAAAATCACCGCCTTTATCGGATTAGACGGGTTAGACTTTAGGGAGTTACAGCGAATTTGCATCGAAAGAAACCTTTTAGGGATACGGTCGTCTATTTTGTAAATTAGAATAGAAGTATAGAATTTATAGCACGATATTGCTGTACAAGTACCTTTCTAATAAGTGTCGAAAATGCTATACTAAAATTTATGAACTTATAATATGTAATCCTTATGGGAATAAGTAGGAAGGGGAATATACAGTGCGAAATCAAACGCAAAATAATCGTGGCTCAAAGGCGAAGGCACAGCAACGTGCAAACCTTACGTTCCGCATGAATGTCCTTTTCTTTTCAATCTTTTTATTATTTTCATTGCTCATTTTCCGCCTAGGCTATTTGCAAATTGTTAAAGGTGAGGATTATGTAAGTAAGCTTGAAAGTAAAGAAGAGACACGTGTAAATACGAGTGTGCCACGTGGCCGAATTTTTGACCGCTACGGCCGTATTTTAGTAGATAATGACCCTGAAAATGCCATTACGTATACGAAAATGCAAACGACAAAAACAGATGAAATGCTCGAAGTCGCTGAAGAGTTAGCTAGACTAATTGAGCAGCCTATAGATCGTGTTACGCATCGCGATAAATTAGACTTTTGGATTCTTAGAAATCGCGAAGCTGCATTAGAAAAGGTAACAAAAAAAGAGATGGATGAATACCGTGCAGCTAACGAGGATTTAGAGGAGAAAGCAATCAATGCAGAGCATGATAAGCGTATACGGGAACGAATTACGGAAGAGGAGCTAGCACAGCTATCAGACTTTGATTTAGAGGTATTAGCTATTTACCGTGAAATGTCAGCAGGGTACTTCTTGTCACCGCAAATTATTAAAAGTGAAAATGTTACTTCAGAAGAGTTTGCTCGTGTATCAGAGCGACTTGCGGACTTACCAGGAGTCAATACGACAACAGACTGGAAGCGAGTTCGTCTAGCGCCGATCTCAATTTTAGGTCGTACAACAGTTCCAAGTAAAGGGATTCCGAAAAGTAAGCTGAACTTTTACCTTGCCCGTGATTATTCACGTAATGACCGTGTCGGAGAAAGTTATTTTGAAGCACAGTACGAGGAAATACTACAAGGTGAAAAATCGGTTGTTAAAAACTTAACGAATAAAAAAGGTCAGGTTGTTGAAACGGTGACAACTTTTCCTGGGGAGCCAGGTAAAGATTTAGTAACAACACTAGATTCTGAATTACAGGCTGAAGCAGAAAAAATTGTGGAGAAATATCTTTTAGAATTAAAAGCACAGGGTAGCTCAAGTCTACTAGACCGTGCATTCTATGTTATGATGGATCCCAATACAGGCGAGCTGCTATCTGTTGTAGGCAAAAAAATAGAGTATGATGAGGAAACAGGCGAGCGGTATATTGTTGACTATTCGTACGGCTCATTTACGACTTCCTATGAGGCGGGGTCAGCGATTAAGGCTGCAACTGTTTTAACCGGATACAATGAAGGTGTTATTTCGCCAGGCACTCCTTTAATCGATGAGCCTATTAAATTAGCAGGAGCAAATCCTAAAAGCTCTTTATTCAACCGTTCTTCACGTTTTTCTATGACTGATTTACAGGCGTTAGAGCGATCGTCTAACGTTTATATGTTTAAAATCGCCATGATGATGGGAGGCAATCCATCGTATTACTACAATATGCCGTTAAAATTAAAGGAAGATACGATTCAGCGTCTACGGAATGGCTATTCACAGTTTGGGCTAGGTGTTCCTACAGGCATTGACTTACCTGGAGAAACAGCAGGGGTAATTGGTGAGGTTGACCAGCCAGGTAAAATTCTAGATATTGCGATTGGTCAGTTTGATACGTATACAACCATGCAATTAGCACAGTATATTTCAACGATTGCAAATGGCGGCTACCGTGTTCAGCCTCGTATGTTAAAGGAAATTCGTAATCCTTCTTCTGATGGAGAAAAACTAGGGACGTTAGTTGATGAGGTGGAACCAAAAATATTAAACCGTATAGCTAACTCGGATGAAGAAATTGCGCATGTACAAGAGGGCTTACGTCGAGTTTATAATGGAACCCAAGGTACTGCTCGTAGTGCATTCGGTGATACACCTTATACAGCAGCAGGGAAAACCGGTACGGCCGAAGTAGTTTACTACGGACCGCAGCGAGATAAATGGAGAACAAATACTGTTAATATTGTTCACACCGGCTATGCACCATTTGAAAATCCTGAGGTAGCATATGCTGTTATGATTCCATGGGCAACTACGAACCCAAAACCATTGCCACACGCAAATAAAATTGCTCGTGAAATATTAGATAAGTATTTCGAATTACAGAAGAAATATAGCGAAAACGGAATTTCAACAAATACTGTGGAACAAACGATTCTTCCTGCCATTACAAAAGATAAATTGGATGAGGACGAAACGGAAGAAAAAGTGAATGAATAATTAGAAGAGAGGACTTCCTATTTTAAGGAGTCCTCTTTTTCTGTCGTTTACAAAACAAAACACTCCTTTACAAACGCTTAACATTCGATTTATATCCTCTCAATATAGGAATCTTATAGTAAAGCTTGTAAGAACACTTACTATGAAATCAATTGGAGGAAACTCAAGATGAAAAAGTGGAAGTACTTAAGCATGACAGCATTACTAGGTTCGGCATTATTTTTAGGAGCATGTGGCGATGATGCTGACAAAACATCAGCAGATAGCGATCAAGCAGAAGAAGGTACTGCACAGCTTTCAGGTGATGTAATCGGAGATGGTTCTTCAACTGTAGCACCTATTACAGAAGCGCTTGTAGAAGAATATTCGGGTGTACAAAAGGATGTCCGTGTATCAGTAGGTGTATCTGGTACAGGCGGTGGCTTTGAAAAATTCGTTAATGGTGAAACAGACTTTTCAAATGCATCTCGTCCAATTAAAGATACGGAAGCTAAAAGTCTAGAGGACGCGGGCATTGATTATACAGAATTTGAACTTGCTTATGATGGATTATCAGTTGTGATTCACCCAGAAAATACATGGGCAGCAAACTTAACTGTTGATCAACTAAAGCAGCTATGGGTTGAAGATGGTACAACAAAAAAATGGTCTGATATCGATCCATCTTGGCCAGATGAAGAGGTAGTATTCTACTCTCCAGGTGCTGACTCTGGTACGTATGATTACTTTGATGAAGTAATTTTAGACGGAGAAGACTTAGTTAAATCTGCTACTTTATCAGAGGATGATAATGTACTAGTTCAAGGTGTTGTAGCTGATAAAAATGCGATTGCCTTCTTCGGATATGCGTACTATTTAGCAAATGAAAGCAAACTACAAGTAGTTTCAGTTGATGGGGTAAAACCAACAAATGAAACAATTGAATCTGGTGAATATTCTCCACTTTCACGTCCGTTATTTGTCTATGTGAAAAATAGCGCGGTTAAGGACAATGAAGCAGCTTTAGACTTCATGAAGTATACACTTGAGAACGCTGGGGATATGGCTGAATCAACAGGCTATGTTCGTTTACCAGAGGAAAAATATGAAGAAGGTCTCGCTAAATTAGAGACTTTAAAATAACTAATATTGTGTGGTAGCTCGTTTTCTACCACACAATTTGTTTCGCATAAAGAAAGGAGTTTACAACATGGCTTCTCGAGGACTACAAGAGCAATCAATTCAAGAGATGATTGCGAAGTCTCGTAATAAAAAAGGAAAAAAATTAATGGAAAAAGCTATACCAATGGCATTATTTATTGCTGCTGCAATTTCAGTCTTAACAACATTTGGTATTGTCTTTACATTAATTTTCGAGACCTTTGAATTTTTTCAGAGAGTATCAATAACGGATTATTTATTCGGTACAGAGTGGTTACCGTTTTCAGGTAAGGAGCCGCTATACGGTGTTTTACCATTAATTTTAGGTACATTAAAAGTTACCTTACTAGCTGTGTTAGTCGCAGTACCATTTGGATTAGGCGCCGCTATTTTCTTAAGTGAATATGCTTCAGATAAAACGCGTCGTATGGTAAAGCCAGTACTAGAAGTGCTAGCAGGGGTTCCAACGATTGTATACGGATTTTTTGCCTTAACTTTCGTCACACCATTGCTACAAACATTGATACCATCGCTGAAAATATTCAACGCGCTTAGTCCTGGTATTGTAGTCGGTATTATGATACTGCCGATGATTGCTTCTATGTCTGAGGATGCTATGAGCTCAGTTCCTAACTCTATTCGTGAAGGCGCAATGGCATTAGGTGCTACAAAATTTGAGGTAGCAATAAAGGTAGTTTTACCAGCAGCACTTTCAGGGATCGTAGCTTCGACAGTGTTAGCTATTTCACGTGCAATTGGGGAAACGATGATTGTTTCACTAGCTGGGGGTTCAACGCCAAAGTTTGATTTTGGGGTAACAGACTCTATCCAAACAATGACAGCTTATATTGTTCAAGTATCAACTGGCGATGCAGGCTATGGCACAACAATATATTATTCAATCTATGCAGTTGGTTTCACACTATTTATCTTTACACTATTAATGAACCTACTAGCTCAATATATCTCGAAGCGCTTCAGAGAGGAGTATTAACATGAAGTACATGAACGATGCGAGCGTAATGAAGCGCATGGGAACTCGTTTAAAATTTAATCTTGTGTGGAAATCCGTTTTCCTACTAGCAACAAGCTTTGCCTTACTTGCGCTAGTTGTATTACTTTTCCGTATTTTTTCACAGGGGCTGGGCTATTTAAATTTTGATTTTCTCACTAATTTTGCTTCTCGAATTCCTGAAAATGCAGGGATTAAGGCAGCGCTGATTGGGTCTCTTTGGTTAATGGCAGTAGTCGCACCTGTCTCGATTATATTAGGTGTCAGCACAGCTATTTATTTAGAGGAATACGCCAAGAAAAATAAGATTAATGATTTTATTCGAATGAATATTTCAAATCTAGCAGGTGTTCCTTCGATAGTTTTTGGTTTGCTTGGATTAACAATTTTCGTGCGCTTAATGGACCTCGGGAAAAGTATTTTAGCAGCTGGTCTTACGATGAGCTTACTTATTCTTCCTGTTATTATCGTAGCAGCACAGGAGGCCATTCGCGCGGTGCCAAATGAACAGCGTGAGGCCTCGTATGGAATGGGCGCAACGAAATGGCAAACAATCGTGCGAGTAGTATTACCAGCAGCAATACCTGGTATTTTAACGGGTAGTATTTTGGCGCTATCTCGTGCAATTGGTGAAACAGCACCGCTTGTCGTAATCGGTATTCCGGTCATTCTTCAGTTCTTACCTGAAAATTTACTAAGTGCATTTACAACGCTACCGATGCAAATTTTCGATTGGGCGAAACGTCCACAGGAGGAATTCCAGTATGTTGCAGCAGCCGGAATTATTGTGCTGATGGCTGTACTTGTCTTTATGAATTCGATTGCTGTCTTTATTCGAAATAAATTTCAAAAACGTTATTAAAGAGGAGTGTACTTTATGGTGAATATTGCGGAGCGTACGGCACCTAAGATTAAGATTATTGAAAAGTCACCGACAGCTGTACAGAGTGAAAAAAAGGTCGTTTTTGAAACGAAAAATTTTGATTTATGGTATGGTGAGCACCATGCATTAAAAAATATTAACATTGATATTAGAGAGAATGAGGTAACGGCCGTTATTGGTCCTTCAGGCTGTGGGAAGTCTACCTATGTAAAAGCACTAAATCGTATGGTGGAGCTAGTGCCGATTGTTCGAACTACAGGTGAAATCAACTACCGAGGACGTAACATTTTCGGTTCAGATTATCAAGTGGAGGAGCTACGTACGAAGGTAGGGATGGTTTTTCAGAAGCCAAATCCTTTCCCAAAATCAATATATGATAATATCGCATATGGACCACGTATCCACGGCATTAAAAATAAAAAAATCCTAGACGAAATTGTTGAAAAGTCATTGAGAGGCGCAGCGATTTGGGATGATGTAAAAGATCGTCTACATCAAAATGCATACGGTCTTTCAGGCGGACAGCAGCAACGAATTTGTATCGCACGTTGTTTAGCAATTGAGCCGGATGTTATTTTAATGGATGAACCAACATCAGCGCTTGACCCAATCTCTACGTTAAAGGTGGAGGAGCTTGTACAGGAGTTAAAGGATAATTACTCGATTATTATCGTGACACATAATATGCAGCAGGCAGCTCGTATTTCTGATAAAACAGCCTTCTTCCTAAACGGCGAAATTATTGAATTCGACCAGACAGATAAAATATTCTCTACACCTGCAGATCAACGAACAGAAGACTATATTTCAGGTCGATTTGGATAAGGAGGTATTAGGATGAGTGTACGTGAACGCTTTGAGCATGATATTAAAAGTGTACAACAAGATTTATTAGAGCTTTGTCAAAAATCAATCGAGTCGCTGGATTTATCGTTTCAAGCATTTGTGAAAAAGGATATTGAGCTAGCGCTTGAAATAATCGATATGGATGCTGAAATAAATCGATTAGAGGAAGCGATTAATGATCGTGTAATTTTACTTATTGCAAAGCAGCAGCCAGTTGCCACTGATTTACGCCGCTTGATGGTCATTATAAAGGCATCGGCCGATATGGAGCGTGTTGGTGATTATGCTGTAAACATTGCGAAGGAAACAATTCGAATTGGTCAGGAGCCATTTATCACATCGATTGAAACGCTAGAGGATATGTGTAGTCAAACGACGACGATGCTACGTCAAATAGTAGAGGCATTTATGAATGAAGATATTGCAAAAGCGAAAGAAATTGCTGAATTTGATGATAGGGTAGATGAACTATATGGTGAAACAGTTGGCAACCTACTTCGCTTAACGAGCGTAAAAATTGAAAGCATTCCACAAATTACGTATTTATCATTTATCGCCCGTTATATTGAACGCTGTGCCGACCACGCAACGAACATTGCAGAGCACCTATTCTATTTAGTAAAGGGTCAGCATTACGAATTAAATAATTAATATGAGAGCGTCCCGAATTAGAGTACTGAACGAAAAGTTCCTGTACTCTTTTTTTCTTCGATGCCGTTCATCTCCATTCTGGCGGACGCGTTTCAACGTAGAGTTGATTTCCGTTGCGCCAGCGCGCTTTCCTGGGGGTGTCCGATGAGCCTCCTCACTGCGTTGCGGGGTCTCATTGACGCTAATCCCCAAGGGAAATAATTGGTTCCCCAGTGAAAGGAACCGATTATTTCTGCATCGAAAGGCGTAGCCGACAGATGCACTCACGCTGGCTCCACTCCAATCAAAAACGCTTTATTTATAATGTCATCAAAATTTAGCAAAATGTATTATCCAGAATTATTTTTTTGCAATTTTTAGCACAAGTAACGTAGAGCGGCGACTCCAGCGGGACAAGCATGAGCTGAAGGCCCCGCAGGAGTGAGGTACGAACGACGAGGAGACTGAGGCCATGCCCGCGGAAAGCGTCCGCTCGGAGTGCAGTGTGCGGTTCGAAAATAGTAACTCTGACTTTTGGTGATTAATTATAATAATGTAAGTGTGGTATAATTTTTACAGTTATTGTGAAAGGAATGATGATTATGAAACAGTTACAGCGAGTGATTGAAAAGTAGAATAGAGCTTCTCTTTTCAATCAAACCATAGAAAAGAATAATTATTGAAAAGAGGATGTATATGTATCAAGATCAAGAGTTAATGATTCGACCTGTAGAAGAGTCGGATATGATTCGACTTTGGGAGCTTATTTATAAAGAGGAGCAGCCTGAATGGAAGAAATGGGATGCACCGTATTTTCCGCATAAGGCAATAGCATACGAAGAGTTTTTACCGCAAGGAAGACAGTGGATTCATCGTGATAACTTTTGGGTAATTGAAGTGAGTGGAATTGTGCGTGGCATTATTTCATACTACTGGGAGCATGAGCCTTCCCAATGGTTAGAGATGGGCATTGTTTTACATGAAGGTGATTCATGGGGAAAAGGGCTAGGAACTCGTGCGCTAAAATTATGGATCAATCATCTTTTTGTAACGTTACCATTGGTTCGTGTTGGCTATACTACTTGGTCAGGTAATGAGCGAATGATCCGTGTCGGGGAAAAGCTCGGCATGAAGATGGAAGCAAGAATTCGAAAGGTTCGCTATTATAATGGAGACTACTATGATTCTATTCGAATGGGTTTGCTAAGAGAAGAATGGGAAAGTGTTATGTAAATGTAGCGATTTATTTTTTGGAAAACCGAGCAAACTCACTGCTCGGTTTCTTCTATAGAAATATAAATCACCGTAGAAAGTTTATAGTCAATGCAAAATTATTGAGATAAGAATGTAGATACCATTTCGTACAAATATAGTTAATAGATTATTCTATTCAAAGATTTAAAAATCACATGCACAATAATAAAAATAAAAATGAGTAATTACTTTTTTTTCTCTAATATAGAATACAAGTATTTTGATGAAATAATAGATATAAAAATAATACTTGGAATAAAAATAAGTAACGTCAACATGTCTGTGAAATTATTCCATGGAATAATATTTAAATTAAAGAGCTTCTGTAGTACTTTGAATAATAATATAAAAATAAAAATAGATGTGAGAGATGTAAGGAGCAAAATATTTTTTTTCATTGTATAGTCTCCTTTAACTTATTATGCCAATCAATCTAAAGTAGCCCAATAATAATTGAGCTACTTATTTTAATTTCTTCAGTTGGACAAGAATAGATTTATATCTGGTGCATCTCCATTATGTTCTAAACCATATTTTATATAATCTAATGTTTCATATTCTTTACCCTCAACCTCTTCTACTACATTTAAGTTTAGTAATAATTTATCTCCTATCTGATAAGAGTTTGTTAAATCCCCTTTGAATGGCCACTCAGTTAAATTCCCATCTAATTCTTCGAACCCGAAATAAGTAGTATTGTCAGATGGGCTGTATCTAATAGATTGGATATCATCTTCAAAATTTATTATATCACCGATTGATAGACCCTTGAAATTCTTAACTAAAAGGTCAAGTTCTTTATCATACCCAAGATTCTGTAAATATTTTACTGAGTATGTTTGGGAAGGGGAGAAGTTATATAGAGTATCTTCAATAACATGTTGTTTAGATGGAATAGCATAGAAACCACCATTAATATATTCATTTTTAAATAATGCATTATTTTTTGTGTTTAAAAGTTCTACTATATCACCATTTTTATGTTTCATTTTAGAGTTGGATAAACTTGTTTGTTCAGGACAAGGAGGTGTAGAACAAGCAATATTACCTGTGTAGTGCCATAATGCAATCCAAAGGTTCCAAGTTTGCGCAGAATTTTGTACAAATCGAACTGTGTAAGTCCCAAGTGAACCTTTGTAAGTTGTATGTTGTTGAGGAGTGACTGAATGTGAAAGGACATCTTTTCCTGAAGGGTCTGTGATAATTACTGAAATTTTTGATGCATAATTTACTAAAGAGGTCTCTGGTACTACGTCGATTTCATCATTACTATCAAGTCTTGTTACTATATGCTTAGTAGAAGCGCCGTAATTGCTCGAGTTAAATGCAATAGAACCACTACTTACAAAGTCAACATTTGATCCATATGAAACAGTTGGTGATTTCGTGTACCAAGAGTTTCCTGCCTTGTTAATGATATACCAAGCTGCCTTAGTCCAATACTTAGAATATGCAAGTGGAGTAATCTCTAATTCAGGATCTTTATTTGGTAGTTCAATAATAGACTTGTTATTATCTGATTTTGCGTAATTTTTATCAATCTCAGCAGAACTAAATTGTTCGAATGAACAAAAGATAGCAAAAAAGAGAGCTGATATTACTGTTATTTTTCCTGATTTTTTTAACATATTAAATTTAATAACCTCCTTGACTTTGATATGTTATCTTTGATTTTTTATCGAAAAAGAAATTAATATCTAAATTATCAGATACCAATTCCGATTAACCAATCAATAAAAAGGATAATATGTTCAACCATATTCAGCCCTCCTTACATTAGAATTTGCATATGCTATAATTCATAATATCTGGAAATTTAATAATTTGAATAAAATAGGCGTATAAGCTTAAAGGGGGAGTGTATATTGATTGGGAGAACAATTAAAAAAATTCGAATTAGTAAAGGGTACACGCAAAAATTTATTTCAGAAAATATTATCCATCAAACTAGTTATTCGAAATTTGAATTAGATAAAATTCAATTAACAACGGAAAATTTTATACATATACTTAGAAAATTAGATATTTCTTATGCTGAATTTAGTTTTATACATAATGATTATGACCTTGATGAAAAAGAAAAAATTATACAAACTTTCATTAATCTAAGATTTATTGATGAAAAAGTTTTACAAGAAATTATTAATTTATCAACAGCATATTTAAATAAAAGTTATGATTCATTTCTATATGATATTCTTCAGTTGTGCAAAGGGTTTATTAAATTGAAAATGACGTCCGATTTTAAAATAGCTTCTAAGTATGCAAAGATTATATGGAGTCGATTAGAAAGAACTGATATTTGGTACTTATCAGATTTGTATTTAATAAATAATATTTTATTTTTATTCCCATTAGAGACATCAATATCTATAGCGGACTTAGCTATTACAAGATTAGAAAAATATTCTAAATTAGATAATAGATATAAGTTACTGGCCCTTACAATTCAATATAATGTAGTACATCTTTTAATAAGAGCAAATGAGTATAACTCTGCTTATATAATGAATGAGAAAGTAATATATGGATTTAAAGAAAATAAGAATTACTTTCAAACATCGTTATCTCTACTAAGGAAAGGTTTTTTAGAAAATAAATTAGGAAAACAACCAGACCATACTACGTCTATGTTATTAATTAATTTAATTGGGGTGGCAGAAATATTTGATGATAGAGATTTAGTAGAAAGACTGAAAGAAGAGGAAAAATATTTAAGACGGCTTGAAAAAGTAAAATGAAAAATACTTATTTTTGTTAATTCTGTAGATGAAATATCTAAAATACTGATATGATAACTTAGGAACGATAGCATTAAAAAATTATAGGTCAATCCTCTTTTCAAGAGCTTTACCGCTAGTTCGTGTTGGCTATACAACTTGGTCAGATAATGAGCGAATGATCCGTGTCGGGGAAAAGCTCGGCATGAAGATGGTAGCAAGAATTCGAAAGGCTCGCTATTATAATGGCGACTACTATGATTCTATTCGAATGGGTTTGCTAAGAGAAGAATGGGAAAGTGTTAATAGAAACATAGAATTATAACAAAAGGGCAGAGTGTTGTTTAATCAACATTTCTGCCTTTTTTAGTATTAGAATTTAATCTTTAAGTCGCCAAATGACCTCTAGTACATTGACAAAAATATTAATAAAATCTAAATACAAGTTTAACGCCATTCTAACTGCTTCATGTTCTTGTACATGACCATGTCGGATTTGGTTAAAGTCGTATACAGTGTAGATTACAAATAATAATACTGTAATTGCAGCAAATACTAACATTATAGTATTACTTACTGGAATGAAGAAGAATATAATGGAAAAAATAAAGACAACAATTAATGTTGCAAATAAATACATTCCAATCGATGAAATATCACGAATCATCATCCCGACAACACCTAGTAGGATAAAGACTGCAATCGTACCAATCAATACACTAAAGACAAGCCCTGCACCAAGCTCTTCGATATAAAACTGTGTTGTCCAAAATAATGTAATCCCAATTAAAAAAGGTAGAGCATAGCTAATGATGTTGGCAAGGCGTATACTGCGTACGAAAATAGAGACAATAAGTAAAATGATTGTAATGATGGAAATCGGTAAAATAATTGCAGGCGATAGTAACGAGCCGGTAAATAGACCAATTCCTGTTAGCACCCACATAAAAGTGAAATGCTTTAATACTTTGCCTAATATGTCACTGTGCATAATCAAAACCCCTTACGTATATTTAATAATAAATATACGAACTAAAGAGGAATTAGTTTCATTTTATTCGTTTTGAAAAAATGATTATACTTTTGAGATTCTATGGCTAAAGAAGTAACGTGTACTGATTTAATGCCCATAACCTAGGATTGATTTCCACTGCGCCAGCGTGATTTCCCAGGGGCGCAGCTAGGAGAGTAGTATGAGGTGCATAATTAGCATCCCCGACTTTTAATGCTTACACTCTTTCTCCATCCGAAAGAATAAATCTCATCATTTTCACCACAATAATCAATATCTAATGCAATAGACTTGAGGTGTGATGAGATGCTAAAGGCTGTCTTTTTAGATCGCGATGGTGTTATTAATGAAGTGTTAACGGATCGCGTAAAATTTGTAAACAAGCCGAAAGATTTATATTTCTTGCAGGGTGTGCCTGAAGCAATAAAAAAATTGAATGCACATTTTGACTATATTTTTGTGGTGACAAATCAAGGTGGCGTTGGTTTAGGCTTCATGAAAGAGGCTCAGCTACAGCATATTCATGAACATATGATTGCTAGACTAAAGAAGGAGGGGGCCATTGTTCATGAGGCTGCCTATTGTCCACATAAGCCGAAAGCTGGCTGTGCCTGTCGTAAGCCGAACAGCAAAATGATTCAGGATTTAGCTGCGAAATATGAAATTGACCTATCCCGCTCTTACATGGTCGGTGACACGGACACAGATATTATAGCGGGCAAAAAAGCGGGTACAAAAACAGTTTTTTTAGGAAAAAGTGACCCGCTTGCTGATGCAGTATTCCCCGATTTATTCCATGCAGCGGATTGGATTATCGAGGATGTATCTCGAAGATAAATGCATGCCTAAAGTATAGACAGCGCTAAAATGGAGAATTTAATAAATGGAGGTGATTATTCTGTCTAATAAAAATAAAAAGAGACGCGGGAAGGGATTAGGCCGAGAAGAGTTTGGCTATGGATATGATATTAGTGCGGATGATTTAGCGGTTATAGGACAAAATGAACAAGCAAAAAAACAGCATGACAATGAAAATAATGAAAAACCAACTAGTAAAAATAATCCTTCAATCCTTAACAAGTAAACGATTGCAGCACTATGGTTTAAAAGAAGCCATAGTGCTTTTTTTTAGGTGCTAATATTATCAAAAAAGTAGAAATTTTGATACATTGAGAGTAAATGTTCGTTTATTTTTGTAAGGGGTGAGCTTGATGAAGAAATGTATTTCGATTTTAGGAGTTCCTATGGATTTAGGGCAGGCTAGAAGGGGTGTCGATATGGGGCCAAGTGCAATTCGCTATGCAGGGGTAGTAGAGCGACTTCAAAGGCTAGGATATTGTGTCAAGGATTACGGAGATATTGAAGTGAATGCTAGAGTTGTAGAAAGTACTGAGCCATATAATTTAAAAAATTTAACTTCGGTGATCGAAACGAGTAAGAGGCTTAAAGATAAAGTTACGGAAATAATGAAAGGGGACGCTTTTCCGTTAATTTTTGGTGGAGATCATAGTATTTCAATTGGTACAATCGCAGCTATTGGAGATGGATTCAAAAATCTAGGTGTTATTTGGTATGATGCCCATGCAGACTTAAATATTCCTGAAACTTCTCCTTCTGGTAATATACACGGTATGCCGTTAGCAGTAAATTTAAACATAGGTCATCCGTTTCTTACGTCCATCGGTATAGAGGAGGCAAAACTAAAGCCAGAAAATATAGTCATTATCGGAGCTAGAGATTTAGATGCAGGGGAGAAAGCATTAATCAAAAAAATGGGAATTAAAGTATTTACTATGCATGAAATTGATAAACTCGGTATGGCAAAGGTGATGGAAGAAACAATTGCTTACTTAAAACATACAGATGGTGTTCATTTATCTTTAGACTTAGATGCTTTAGATCCTATGGAATGCCCGGGTGTTGGAACGCCTGTCCTAGGGGGCATTAGCTATCGTGAAAGTCATTTAGCAATGGAGATGCTTGCAGAAAGTGGAAAAATAACTTCGGCAGAATTTGTGGAAGTCAATCCAATTCTAGATGAGCGAAATAAAACGGCAACTGTTGCTGTAGCATTAATGGGTTCGTTATTTGGAGAAAAGTTATTATAATAATAAGCTGGCATAAGGTATGTGCCAGCTTATTCTCACAATAAAAATTGTTTTATACCAGAGGTAAATGCATCGGGTTCTTCAATCATTCCTAAATGACCTGTATTCGTGATGATTTTTTGTACAACGATATTATCTGTATTAATCGGTTTTACGATATTATCTTGTGTACCTTCAAATATTAGGATTGGTGTTGTAGCAGTATTTAAAAGCTCTGTTTGATCTTGCCTCGTTTTCATGGCTTCTAGTGCAATAATTAATCCATTCTCATTTGCTCTATAGCCAATTTGCTTTGCGAATTCGATATCCTTATCTTGAGCATGGGGTGCAAAAAATGCTGGCATCACATTATCAACAAACGGTCTTACCCCATTTGCTATAATATTTTGCTGTTGTGTTGCTCTTTTTTTCTGAGCTTCTGCTGTATCTGCAGATGTCGAGGTATACGCTAAAATGGCCTTCTCAATGCTGGGAGTTTTCTTTTGAAGTGCAGCTAAAACGATATAACCGCCCATCGAGTGGCCAAGCCAAGTAGCGGATACTATTCTTTCCTTTTTCAAAATATTTGAAATCGCTTCTACATAATCATATATAGAGTATGATGATTTTTCGACTGCACTTTTCCCGTGTCCTGGCAAATCTATTCGAATCATATCGAAATGATCTTGTAGTTCACCCATAATGGGATTAAAAATCGTACAATCACCTAAAAAACCATGTATCAAAACAAGCTTTTCTCCATTTCCAATCCGGTCGTAATGCAACATAATAAATCCTCCTTTGCTGTACTATTATGTACTCTTCCCAACTATCTATAAAAGAAACAAGAAAGCTTTATTATTATCGCTAATTACGATAGGTTTTAGCCGAAAAAAGTATGTATTCTGCACGGAAATATATGCTATAGTAATACAACACTTACGAGGAGTGCATATATGACACAATTACTAAATGTATCAATAGAAAAGGCAGCAAATATTTATTTTGATGGAAAAGTTACTAGTCGTACAGCAATTTTGCCAGATGGATCTAAAAAAACATTAGGTATTATGCTACCTGGTGATTATGAGTTTTCAACAGGCTTAAAAGAAGAAATGGAAATAATAGCAGGAAAGCTACTGTATAAGCTAGAGGGCTGCGAATGGGAAGAAATTGATGGTGAAGGAGTCTTTTATGTACCGGGAAATAGTAAATTTCAACTTAAAGTAGAATCAGTAACAGATTATTGTTGTTCTTATTTAGAGGATTAATACATAAAGAAAGGCCAATCCCTAAAAAAGAGATTGGCCGTGTTTACTAATTAATATGTAAACTCTTCTGCAGTATCGATTACATCTTGTGGAACAGTGATGCTATCAATTGAATTGAAGTCATAGTAATTGATAGTTGCACTTTGAGTGATTTTCGTTTCTATGCCTTCTTCATTGATATTCATAACCATATCCACTACCATATTTGTTAAATCAAATGTCTTTTTATCGATTGTTAATTCATATTTTGCATTATCGAATGTAAGACTACTTAAATCAGCAAAAAGGGCCTCACCTTCTTCACCTAACGCAGCACTTGCTTCTTCCTTAATAAATTCCAAGAATTTTTCGCCTTCCGCATCAAGCGTTAACACAAAGCTATCATCTGTTTGCTCAAACTTAAATTCTTTAATAAATTGCTGTAATTGTTTTAGTTGCTCTGTTGCATCATTTTGCATACCTGCAGCTTCTAGCATGCCTTCGAATTCTTCATTAGGAAGCTTTAACCAACCGCCTGCTGTTTCTTCGTATAAATAAAAGCCATCCTTTTCAGTCATATACATTTTCATAGGAACTTCTAATTCTTCGCCAGTGGAATCGTCAGTCATTGAAGTTGTACCATCAATAAAAAATTGTAACGGACTAATAACTGTTTCCATTGTTAATGCCGAATTTGACGTCATATTAACAGTTTCTCCATCAACTGTCATTTCGATGTCCATATCCATGTTCATGTCAACCTTTGAACTTTTAAGCTCTTGTTGTCTATCCAATGTTTTATCATAAACTTGCTGGAGTGTTAATTCTGACTTATCTGTTGTTTTTCCAGATGATGAATCATCTTTTTTTACTTCCGCTGTGTCTCCACATGCTGCTACTAGAACTGCAGCACCTACTGTCATTCCTAAAAATAATTTTTTCTTCAAATGTTTCCATCTCCTTTTCTGTGAATACAACATATTATACGTTCATAGGATGGAAAAGGTTTCAGAATTTTATAAAATATAAAAACTTTTTCTATTAATGGTATTAGTTGGGTGTATATGTGATAGAAAAAGATGTTCTCTAATTTGTTTTAAATTGAAAAGGATTTGGAAATGATAGTAGACAAATAAAGAGTAGGAGAGATGTGCATGAAAAATGGAATAGCTCTATTAATTATTAGCGGTATTTTATTAAGTGTAGGGCTAGTATTAATGCTATTAAATTATGAAGGAGCAAGTACGATGCTATTTGGAATGGGTTCTATTTTGCTCATTAGCGGTCTTACTTTTTTGAAAAAATTTCAAGGTCAGCCTGTAGGCAAACGCTCGAGTATTTGAACATTATGCTTCACAATTTTGTAATATTTTTTAAGGATGAACGGGGTAATTAATTATTATTACTATATTTGCTGCAGTTATTTCGCTATACTTACTATTGCTATTTTATCGAATGGTAAGGTGTGAAAAAATGACATACGATATTTTTAACGATAAATTTCTACAATATTTATTTACTAGTGATATGTTTCAACATTTATCTCAAGTAGAGCAACAGGCTTTTTTACAGTACTTTGCAAATGATGAACAGTTTATTAGAATAATGAATGTTGCATTAGCATTTCAAGAGGAAATTGCAGAAGTAGAGACGATGGTTCCTATACTTTTTGAAGGAAGCGAAATCCCAGCAATCAATACATCAGAAGTACGAAAAGCGACGTTAAAAGATCAAGTCGTAATAGAAGATAATGTTTGCTTTGTTCCGTTTCAAACAGAGGTGGATTTAGCAGCACCGTTAATTATAGCATTGGATTGCTCTGAAAGTATGCAGACATTAGAAGACCTCGCTAAAGGCTTAATTATTCCATGCTTTAACCTTTGTGCACAGCAAAAGCGTGATTGTATTGTGTTGCCGTTTTCAGAAACGACAAAGCAGCCTATTGTGTTTACGCATGGGAAATTACACATTCAAAATATGAACGAGCTAATTCATTTGAAAATGTGTAATCGTGCTAACCTTTTACCGGTTTTTAAACAGGCTTTAGCACTATTTGATATGTATAATGCTAAGCAGGATGCAGAATTAATGCTTGTGACAACCAACTATTTTGATGATTATGTTGACTCGAATACTTCTAGCTATATCAGACAGCTGAAAAATCATAATGTAGAGCTTTCCCTTATTGCGCTTAATGAACAACAGTTTAATGAAGAACCGCTCGATTTTATCGATAAAGTGTTTTTTTGTAGCTAAGAGTATAGAATAAGAAATATCTGCAAATGTAAGATAATCACATTCCTGGAATAGGGAAGTGCTACTATTTAAAAGTGAAAAGGGGCTACGTTTGTGCGTAGCTTTATTCAAAAGTATAAATCTTTGAATTTTGAGTATTGTCTAGCTCCAGCGCCCAGCCCCTCGGGTCGCCCCGTCCCCTCACTCGAAAGCGGGAAGGATGCTTTCGATTCGGGTCTTCCAGCGCATGTCGGGGCTAAACGGGGCGCTTCCGCTTTTCGTAATTGTCTAGCTCCAGCGCCCAGCCCCTCGGGTCGCCCCGTCCCTTCACTCGAAAGCGAGGAGGATGCTTTCGAACGAGGGGATGCAAGCAGCTGTCGGGGGTAAACGGTGCGCTTGCGCTTTTTTTTATGGGTGGAGTTAAAATACATAGATTAGAATTGAGGATAATGAAATGAGGGGAAATAATTGGAGTATTATAAATATTTAAGACAATACATAGGATCAAAGCCATTAATTTTACCAGGCTCTGTAGTCATCATATGTAACACAAAGGATGAAGTACTATTACAACAGCGGCCAGATGGAAAATGGGGCTTACCAGGCGGGTTAATGAATCTTGGTGAAAGCTTTGAGCAAGTAGCGGAGCGAGAAGTATTTGAAGAGACGGGTTTAAATGTAGAGAGTTTAAAAATGCTTGGAGTATTTTCTGGGGAAGACTATTATATGAAAGCACCGAACGGAGATGAACTATATTGTGTAACAGCTGTATTTCTTACAAAGCATGTTAATGGAAATATCTCTTGCGATTCGTCAGAGACATTAGCCTTACATTATTTTGATTATGCCCATCTTCCAGAAAATATGATAGGAAGTCATCGGGAGTTTATTAATTTATATCGTGGGGATTTAACATGTAGTAAAAAGAGTGATTAATGTAATTTCATTCTGTCTCCCTTGCTACTAAATAATATATGGAAATATTATACTTAAATATATTTGTAATTTTCTGAAAATATAAATATAATAGAGTTGTATAACAATATTAGTTTTCTACAAGGGGGTAATAATATGAATGCATTCTTAGAAACAAATGGAATGGGAGTAAATGTCGGATTAATTGTTGTTATTTTTACAGTGTTTACGTTATTGCAGCATCTTTTATTTGGTTTGATTTATAATAAGCTAGTGGAAGGACTAGGAATGCATGATAAAAAGCTTTGGGCTTGGTTACCGGTATTAAACTTAATGTTATTTTATAAGATCGTTCAAGAAGACAAGGGGTCACAAAATACGAAAACGTTGCTCGTTGTAGCCTCGCTTTTTCTAGCAGTTCTACCAGCTGTTCCGCTAATTTATATTTATCAAGGACAAGTAGAGACGGGAATAATTTTTGGTGCAGTGAATATGATTATATTACAAGTATTTTTCTACGGTTATGGAATTACGAGATTTAACGGGATTTTTGATAGAAAGCTTAGTGGAATAAAATAATCTATGCTGAAAATAGTTTGAATTATTAAAAATTTTATATTAGAATAAAACATAAGTAAAAGCGAAAATGAAAGAGAGTAGGCTAAATGGAGCTTTAGAGAGCTAGCGGTTGGTGAAAGCTAGTGCAAGATTTAGTACGAATGGACTTTCTAGCTGCGATGAGGAAATGCATCGACGTAGCTCTCACGTTACGAGAATTAGAGTGGACTATTTTTTTAGTCAATGAAGGTGGCACCACGGCTCTCCGTCCTTTAATACGGAGGGTCTTTTTTTGTGCAAAAAATGAGCAGAGAGAGGTTAGTGAGAGATGACAGTTGAGACAAAAGATTATGTAATGCGGCAGCTACAAGGTGATACTTTAACACCGATATCGATTTATAATGCGCTGCAAGGAAAGAACAAAGTATTATTTGAATCTAATACGAAATATGAGGAAAGTGGACGGTACTCTTTTATAGCGGTAGATCCGGTAGCAGAATTAAAGGGTGATGGCATGTCTTGTACATTTACAAAGCAAGAGGATGTACAGCAATTGCAAGTGCCTGTAATCCAGCAATTAAAGGAATGCCTTCCTGTACGGATGGGAGAGTATCCATTTGCCTTCTTTGGTGGGGCGATTGGTTATTTTGGCTATGAAACTGCCTTTCATTTCGAAAAAATTGGCGACATTATTAATGATGTATACAATATGCCAGATGTCCATGTATTTTTCTACGATACATTTGTAATGGTTGATCATCTATTACAAACTGTAACTGTCGTTGCTATTGATTTATTTCAAAATGATCGTAGCCAGGAAGACATGGAGGAAGCAATTACTGCAATTCAGCAACAGCTACAGGCTTTTGTACCACAGCATAATGAGAATCCGTCAAATATTGAATTTTCACATATGATTGAAAAAGAGCAATTTATTGAAATGGTTGAAAAGGCTAAGGAGCATATTCGTCGAGGTGATATTTTTCAGGTTGTATTGTCACAAACCTTTGAGGCGAATTTTGAAGGAAATCCATTTACTTTATATCGAAAGCTACGTTCAACGAATCCGTCGCCGTATATGTATTACATGGAATTTGGTGACTATACGATTTTAGGTACTTCTCCTGAAAGCCTAGTAAAAGTGCAAAACGGAATAGTAACGACAAATCCGATCGCAGGAACGAAGCCGAGGGGGAAAACACCGGAAGAGGATGCTGCAATTGCCGAAGCCCTTTTAACTGACGAAAAGGAAATTGCCGAGCATAAAATGCTAGTAGACTTAGGAAGAAATGATGTTGGTAGAATAGCTAAAATCGGCTCTGTGAGAGTGACAAAATACATGACAATTGAACGCTATAAATTTGTGATGCATATTGTTTCTGAGGTAGTAGGGGAGCTACGAGAGGATAAGCATGTAGTCGATGTATTAGCTTCTAGCTTGCCTGCTGGTACAGTGTCTGGAGCGCCTAAAATTCGTGCAATGCAAATAATTAATAGGCTTGAGCAAAGGAAGCGCGGTGTTTATGCAGGTGCAATCGGTTATATTTCGACTACGGGTAATATGGATTTAGCGCTTGCTATTCGTACGATGATTGTTAAAGAAGCGAAGGCATATGTACAAGCGGGAGCTGGTATCGTGTATGATTCCGTACCTCAATCGGAATATGAGGAAACTTTAAATAAGGCACGAGCTTTGCTGGAGGTACGAAAATGATACTACTAATCGATAATTATGATTCATTTACGTATAATCTATTTCATCAGATATCAATGTTTGATCAGGAAGTTAAGGTTGTTCGAAATGATGTTATTACAATAGAAGAAATTCGTACTATGAATCCAGAAGCGATTGTTATTTCACCTGGTCCTGGTACCCCTTCAGAGGCAGGAATTACGGTTGAGCTAATTCGTAAACTGTACAAGGAGTATCCAATATTAGGTATTTGCCTTGGTCATCAGTCGATTGGTGAGGCATTTGGTGGAGAGATCGTGCGTGCTGAGAAAATTATGCATGGTAAAACAAGTACCCTTCATTACAAAAGGATTGGACTATTTTCAGAGTTTAGTGATGAGATAGAAGTTATGCGTTACCATTCTTTAGTTATCGAGCCGACAACTTTGCATCAGGATTTTGAGGTTATGGCAACATCTCAGGATGACGGGGAAATTATGGCGATTGAGCACAAGCAATATCCTGTCTATGGATTACAATTCCATCCGGAGTCAATAGGTACAGAAGAAGGTTCGCAAATGATCCAAGCATTTTTAGATAAAGTAGAAAAGTTTGCGATTAAGAAGAAGTGAGTTCTGGGAATCAAAAAAGGGTGCGGCATAAGCCAGCACCCTTAACTTATTATGTGTGATATTTACTGTACAGCTTCTTCTTCAACAGTAGCTTCTGTTACGGTTGGTGGCATGACTGTAGCAAGTATATAATCATCTTCTGTAACAATGTCGAAACTAGCCTGCTCCCGAATATCGCCAACTGCTATCGAATTACCAATAGCAAGATGAGATATATCGATTTCAATCGATTCAGGAATGTCTGTAGGCTTTACCTTTAATCGGAGTGATAAGTTTGGCTGCATAATGACGCCACCTGCTTTAACACCGATAGATTCGCCTGCTAACACAATTGGTACGTCTACTTCCAAGTCTTCTGACATATTAATTGCTTGGAAATCAACGTGTGTAATAGTATTCTTTAATGCGCAACGCTGTACTTCACTAATAACAGCATTAACATTTTGCTCATCTACTGCTAGCTTAAAAATATTATTTAAACCGTTTGCTACAATCATTTTCGAAACCTTCTTTGCATCAACAAAGATTGGTGTCGTTACTGTATTGTAGCCGTAGACAACTGCTGGCACACCGCCATTTTCTCGAATCCCTCGTAAAATCGAACGAGATCCTGCCTCACGCTTTGTAGCTTGTAAAACGATACTCATACTTCCTCAATTCCTTCCAATGTTATTTTTCGGCTGATTGCTAATAGAGCAATCAATCGATTCAAGAATGCAACTCATCGTTTGCACACTAAACTCGTACCTCAAATAAAAAGAAACAACCCCAGCAAAACATAACTGGAAAAAGAAGTGAAAATATTTTTTTCTGCAAGCATTAAAGAAACTACATATACCATTATAGTTAAATATTAGTATAAAGCAAATTTAACGTATACTTTTGTCTATATCTACTTCTGTAATATTTTTTAAATTTGATTGAGTCCTAAATGAAATTGGGTTCGTCTATAGGGTGAGAAAGGAGGGACAGTATGAATATTGAGGAGCTCATTTATACATATAGTGATTATTTATACCGAGTCGCCTTCATTTATACAAAGGATGAGCGAGCTGCAGAAGAGGTTGTACAGGATGTGTTTTTCAACTTTTATCGGAAACGGGATCAATACAATGGGACAGCCTCGCTAAAAACCTATTTAACAAAAATGACGATAAATCGTAGCTACGATTATTTAAGAAGCTGGAAACGAGCAAAATGGGTGTTTAGTGAACGATTTAAGGAATCGACTGAAGGAACTGAAGCCAAATATATTCGATGTGAGGAGCGAGGAGAAATTACACGAGCGGTGCTTACGTTACCTGTGAAATATAGAGAGGTACTGCTGTTATATTATTATGAGGATTTTTCTGTGAAGGAAATAGCTGTCTTTCTAAATTCACCAGAATCGACAATCAAAACTAGGCTGCAGCGAGCTAGAGAAAAATTAAAACAAGTTTTACCAAGACAGAAGTGGGAGGTGTTAGCAAATGACGATGCAAGATGATTGGAAAAAGGAATTAGATAGAATGAAATTATCTCAGAATCAAAAAGAACGGGTCATTCAACATATGTATACTTCTCCTAATAAGCGGAAGGATGCGAACTGGACGTATCGCCTCGTGTTGCCTGCGTTTATCGTTCTATCATTATTTGCAATAATACTGTCACTACAGCCAAGCTCACAGCAGCAAGCTAGTACGACTCTAGCAACAGCAGCTGTTCAAACTCTTAATAGAACAACTTCGACAGAAACGGTAATATGGTTACTTGTTGTAGCTGTACTGCTGATTCTAGCATTCGTACAATTTGTGTTGTTAGTATTTCGTTTTAAACGTTGGCAGGGGAAGCCTATTATTACTGAGATACAGGCACTGCTACGTACACATAAAGAAATGTGGATTATTCATCTTGCGGCCGTCCTTTTACTATTGCTTACCTTTGCCTTTTGGTTTGGTATTCCCTTATTTTTATTTGGCTCATTAGATGCAATACATCACTTACTTGCCCTACAGATATCTTTATTAAGTAGTACTTGTATTGTAACGAGCTATTTATTGTATATTCATGTTCATGCATTGAAAAAGCTTCAACGTGAAAGGGCTTGGAAACATGCTTTCAAATGGCAGCTCTTATCGATTGCGATTGTTTTTATGATAATAAGTATGTTTGTCAGTTTAATCTATCTCAATAACATAATGATGTATATTCACTCATACTTTGGGATTTTATTATTTATAAATCTTTGTTTTATTCAACTTTGGTTTAAACGTAATGGTGAGCCTGTAACCTGTCCACACTGCGGTAAGCCATTTAATCTACGCCAAACTATAAAAAAATCTTCGCTGCGTTCGAATAAAAAATGTGATTATTGTCAGGAAGTAATTTATTTAGATACACTAAAGAGTCGTCAAGATGATATTGGTATTTATTTAATTGTCCCAAGTGCATTATTAATGTCGAGCCTGGATATCGCAACATTTATTTGGGGAAGTTTTATTCTATGTCAGGCACTGTTTATAAGGTTCGTTATGGTACCGTATTCCATGTACTATACAAATGAAAAACCAGATAAAAATAAAATCCCGCCTCTTTGGTAATGGATATGGTAATCTTTAGAAGGGGTGATAGAAATGGATCGTTTTCAAAAAGGGTTAGAAACGATGAAGGATTATGTAACAAAGGATGCGCTTAAGCAAATGGTTGATTCGGATGCTTTAGCGGATATTGCACCAGATCTACGAAAAATGATAGTTGAATTTGCGTATGGGGATATTTATTCACGTGAAGGGCTTGGGAAGAAGAAGAGAGCGCTTGTTGTCATTACAGCAGTGGTGACGCAAGGAGCAGCACCACAAACAAAAACGCATATTATTCGGGGCTTACATGCAGGTCTTTCTCCAAAGGAAATTGTCGAGGCGCTCCTACAGCTTGCACCGTATATTGGTTTCCCTCGTGTCCAAAATGCACTAACGATTGCGCAGGAAGTATTCCGTGAGAAAAAATTAAACGTAAAATAATTGAAAGACGAGATGCTAGAAAGCAATCTCGTCTTTTTGCTTTTTATAGATACTTTTCGATCTCTTGTTCGAATTTTGACGGCTTATCTGTTGGAGCGAAACGTTTGATAATATTGCCTTCCTTATCGACTAAAAATTTCGTGAAATTCCATTTAACTCTACTTCCTAGGAACCCCTTTGTTTCTTCAGTTAGTAGCTTGAATAAAGGGTGAGCTTCTTCTCCATTCACTGTAACGATTTCATGCATTGGGAATGTTACGCCGTATGTTAGGCGACAAGCTTGTGAGGCTTGATCAGCTGTTGCTACTTCCTGTTTAAACTGATTCGAAGGAAAGCCGAGTACAACAAAATCACGTGACGCATATTTTTGGTACAATGACTCCAATTCATTGAACTGTCCAACAAGCCCACATTTTGTTGCCGTATTTACAATTAATAATGTTTTTCCATTGTAACGATCTAGCTTATATTCCTCACCGTTATCTAATTTAACTTCAATATCATAAATATTCATAATGATTCCTCCGAATTCAATAGAAGTAAAAATTCATTGAGCCTTTGCAACTTTTCTTTTAAAGAGGGTCCTTCTGTAGCCAAATAGTCAAAACATAATAGTTTTTCTAGGATTGCCTGTTCGATATGTTGCTTTTGTTGTTGCGCCTTTTTAGTTAAAAATAACATTGTAGCACGTTTATCTGTGGGGGAAGGCTGCTTAAGAATCCAGCCCTTTTCTAGAAGCTTTTGTAATACAGGATTTAATGTACCGATACCTAAATTTAGTTTTTCACAAATGGTAGATGAGGTTTGCGCATCCTTTTCCCATAAAGCTAATAAAACCAAGTATTGGGGGTACGTTAAATCAAATGTTTTTAAGATTTTAGCGTAAAGCTTTGTGAACTGGTTGGCAGCTTTATACACTTCAAAGCAGAGTTGGTGCTCTAATTTATATGGCATACATGTTCACCTCAATTATATCGTACACGATGTAATCTGTTATGTAAAATTATTTGCTAGCCTGCGAGGTGAGTTATAAGGGAAGTCAAAATAGATGCGCAAAAAAGTGTCAATTTTATGTCGTTATTAACACAAAAGTCATTTCTATATGACATTTGTCACTATGCGTAAACGCTTTCAATCTATAAAGTGTAGTCTTATGAATAAGAAAGTTAGGGGAAATTAAAACGTTTATGAAAATTGCATGGGTTACAGACACAGCAGCGTTGCTATCGAAAGAGTTTATAGAACATCATAACATACATGTACTCCCATTAAATGTCGTATTTGAGGAAGGCGCTCTTCGTGAAACAGTCGACATGACATCAGAGGAATTTTATAAAAAATTACGCGAAGCAAAGGTACATCCAAAAACGTCACAGCCCAATTTTGGAGAGCAAGTTGCTCTGTATGAAAAATTAAAACAAGAGGGCTATGATTTTGCTATAGCAATCCATACGTCAGGGAAGCAATCTGGAACAGTAGCAAGTGCACCAATCGCTGCAGAGCAAGCGGGCTTCAAAACTTATGCAATTGATGCAAAAATCGGGTCATTTCCAATGCAGAAAATGCTAGAATTAGGGATCGAACTAGCAAGACAGAGCGTATCAGCAGAGAACATTGTAGAAGAGATTATAGAGATGCGCTCACGTTCGCAATTATCCTTTATCCCTGCAAGCTTAGAAAATCTTCACAAAAGTGGACGAGTATCAGGTTCAGCTATGTTTTTAAGTAACTTATTAAACATAAAACTGGTTATTTCTTATATTGATGACGGAACATGTGTCGTTACCAAAAAAGTACGTGCTGATAAGCGTGCAAAAAAAGAAATTGTTGATACATTAGACAAAGCAGTAAAGCAATCTGGCGTTGAGCAGGTTGCGATTATTCATTGCAATAATGAAATGGCCGCACAGGAATGGAAGGAGGAACTATTAGTGGACTATCCCTCTATTGAATTCATCCTAACTCCTTTATCCGCTGCCGTTGGAGTACATGCTGGTGAGGGCACAATTGGTTTAACTTGGGTACGAAAAAAATAATGAAATAAATAAACACATCTCACAATAAACGAGATGTGTTTTTGTTTCCTAAAAGGATATACATACTTGCTAGCATCCCCGCAGAAATTAACATAACGGTAATAAATAGTATGATTCCATTCCAACCATAGTGCAGCCAGAAAAATCCACCTGTCGTCCCACCTATACTAGAGCCAAAATAGTAGGCGAATAAATAGAGAGAGGATGCCTGGGCCTTATCGTAGCTAGCACGGGCTGAAACTGCACCACTGGCGATTGAATGTGCACCGAAAAAACCGAAAGTGAAAATAATGATACCGACTATTTTAACTTCTAGCGTTACAGGTAAAGTAAGAATTGCTCCGCTAAGCATAAGAACAATACCGGCCATTAATACGTATGGACGTCCAAATCGATCAGATAAGGTTCCGAACCACGCTGAACTAAATGTACCAACTAAGTAAACGATGAATATCCACCCGACCATCGTTGCACTTAAATGATACGGGGCTTCTACCAGTTTATAGCTAATATAATTATATAATGTTACGAAGCTGCCCATAAGTAAAAAACCAATTCCGAACAAGCAAAGGAGTACCGAATCTCGTAAATGGTTAAGCAATGAGCTCGTCAAGGCTAAGAGCTTTAATGGGCGTGGAGAAAAATGTCTTGATGGCGGTAATGCCCAAATAAAATAAATGCTAATGATAAGGCTTAGTAGTCCTAATACTAGCATTCCCATTTGCCAGTTGTAAAAATCGGTCATTGTTCCCATAACAATGCGACCGGCTAAACCGCCGATGGAATTCCCACTTATATAGAGCCCCATTGCAATACCTAAGCTAGAAGGATCAACTTCTTCACCTAAATAGGCCATGGCGATAGCTGGAACACCTGCGAATACAAAGCCTTGGAGTGCTCGAATAGCTAACAGTGCCTCAAAAGATGGTGTAAAGGTTAATGCAATAGTACATAGGGAGGCAGCAAAGATGGAAATGGTCATAATGATTTTTCTGCCCCAAGCTTCTGAAAGTGAGCCAAATAATAGAAGACTTATAGCTAAAGTAACGGTCGCTAAGGATAATGATAAGCTTGCTGTTGCAGGAGAAACATGAAATTCCTCAGAAAGTTGTGGCAGTAAGGGCTGTGTACTATATAGGTTTGCGAATGTAATAAAGCCCGCTGCAAATAAAGCTAAATTTGCAAGAATAAATTGTTTTGATCCTTTTTGTATAAAGTCCATGAATTTCGTCTCTCGTTCGTAAAGTGTTATATTATTTAATTGTAGACATGTAATAAGGTATAATAAAAAGGAAACTCGATACTGAGTCTCCCAATTTATTCTTCTATTTTCTTTCCAGTGATAATTTTTGCTATTTCCTCAATTGACATATTTGAGCTAAGATCAAATTGTCCCTTTTGGATCGAGCGAGCATATTCCTTCTTATATAAAAACAGTTCAAGCTCTCTTCCGTTTTGTACTACACCAGCATCCTCGGCTTGCTTGCCAATGTCGTATAGTGTAACGCCTTCATATATGTAGATTGAGCCATAAACAATGTCATCAGTCTGCTTTTGTTGCCCAGTCTCATCGTTAGAGGTATTTGATGTTTTCTCAGGTTGTTCATCCGAGTTATCTTGTTGGTTTTTAGGAACATCCTGCAATTTTTCAAGTTTGTCATTCGCTTCCTTTAGCGCCTCATTTAAATCCTTAATTTCTTCTTTGTATTCTGCTTTTTGTTTGTCTGAAAGGGGGCTTTCAAACTTTTCATAAACAGTAAAAGATGCTCCAGCTAAAAATATTCCAATACCGAATGCACGTAGTGACTTTTTCATTTACAAGCCTCCGTTCGATGCTAAAATAGATCGTACCTGTTCTGGAGATAAGGTGGAGAGTTTACATATTTCATCAAGAGACATACCTTGCTTATTTAACTCAATGACTTGACTAACTAAAATACCATGAACTGGTTTTAAGCTAAGTTCAGGCTGTGACATGGGTGGCGGAGATACATTCCCTTGATTGAGAGATTCCTGAGCCGCCTTTACTTGAGCTGCCACCTGCTGAAACGAATCCATTGCATTTTTCTTTACACTTCCTCCTGGGGATTTTACTTGAAAGCTAGGCTCGACAAATAGCTCTTCCTCTAAAATCTTTAGGCGTCGCTTTAGACCGTTTGTTTCTTGATAAATACTAATGGAGAGCTCCTCTAAATCTTTCTCTACCTTTTTTGATGAATCTTTGATGAAAAAAGAAATGGCGATTAATACAATGCCAACGATCATTACGATTAAAGATAAATCCATATGTATAGCCTCCTAATAAAATCTATTTCTCTTTTATTCCTAAAAAACAATAGCTCATCAGTGGAATGCAGAGACCAATGACTGTTTTTATTAATTTATTTTAACATAAGGAAACTTAATAAGAAATGACGCTAGATTTTTTTTAAGTTTGTGTTATAATAGGAAAGTCGTATAAATCATGCTCAATTTATAATAATTCTTGAATTAGAGTGGGAGGGTTAATAATGCGCGTAAACATTACTTTAGCTTGCACAGATTGCGGCGAACGTAACTACATTTCAAAAAAGAACAAGCGTAACAATCCAGAGCGTCTTGAACTTAAAAAATATTGCTCTCGCGAGAAGAAATACACTCTTCACCGTGAAACGAAGTAATCGCTCAATTAGCCAGAACCACGTGTGGTTTTGGCTTTTTACTTTTAATTGCAAGGGGATATGTACGATGGACAAAAAAACCGAAAGATTGAAAATGAAAAAGCAATTAAACGAACTTTCAAAGGAAGAGTATATAGAGCGATCTCAAATAATTCATCAGAAGTTACTCCAGGAGCCTTCTATTATAAATGCGGAAACTATCGCACTAACGATTTCAAATTTTCCAGAGGTTGATACTCGAAAATTGATTGAATCACTGTGGAAGTTAAATAAGAGAGTAGCTGTACCGAAGTGTAACCCAAAAACAAAGGAAATGACCTTTTATGCGATTCAAGGCTTTCATCAACTTGAATCGGTTTATTATAATTTACAAGAACCAATTGAAGAGAGAACGGATAAGATTCAACAGGAGCAAATGGATGTTATCATTGTACCTGGAATCGTTTTTGATAAAAGGGGATTAAGAATCGGCTTTGGTGGCGGTTATTACGACCGATATCTGCCGACTTTTACAGGAAAACTGATTTCATTAGCGTTTGATGAGCAAGTTGTGGCATGGGTTCCAAATGAATCATATGATGTTCCAGTACACCTCATCATTTCAGATAAGGATATATATAATTGTATTAATGTAAGAAGGGAGTACTAAAATGGATTCAATGCTAGACATATATAATTTACTAAAGCAATATGGGACTTATATTTATACGACTGATCGCTTAGGTGATCTACAGTTAATGGAAGACGAGATTAAAGAGTTATACAAAGCGAATGTGTTGGATATTAAGGACTATCAGATGGCGATGCTACTCCTTCGACAAGAGGCGACTCGGTTAAATGGTTGAAAGTAGGGCGGAAATGTATTACAATATATGACAGTTTCATGTTGTGTGTTATAAGTTTAAGGATTTCTGTTTGTTTCACAAGGGGGATTTTAGCTTGTCAACGTTTCCTTTTGTAAACAGTGGGTTTATCCGCTGTTTTGTTATTTATGAAACCTTTTTGTTATAAAAACGTAATATTATATGTACCGAAAAAATATATAGAAAAGGCATCAATATTCTGCCAATTATTAACGCTATAATTTATGTTGATAATTTTTGTGAAAAGGATTAACATAATCTTTGTTTCATTGAAATTGTAGCTTAATAATGAAAAGTAATTTTTAACTAGGAGAGGATGTTTTGGATGAAGTCAATTAATTGGTCTAAACATTCGATATTAGCTTTTGCAATAGTTGCGACTTGGATTAAAACAGTAGTTGTTTATTTAACTAGTTTTGATATGGGAATTGAAAATGGCATGCAATTGTTTATTTTAGTCATTAACCCATTAAGCTTTGTACTGTTTATTTACGGAATTTCATTATTCATGAAGTCTGCAAAAGCACGAAATCGATATATAATAGGAACAAGTTTGTTACTTTCTATTGTTCTTTATGGTAATGTAGCATTTTATCGTTTCTACAATGATTTTATAACGCTGCCTGTACTGTTCCAAACAAGTAACTTTGGAGATTTAGGAACGTCAGCGGCAGCGATTGTTAACTGGTTTGACATTTTCTATTTTGTGGATGTTATTTTACTGCTTGTTATTTTAAAGTTTATGCCAAAAGTAACGGAACAGTATTCTATCCGTAAAGAAGTTCGTCGTGCTTATTTTGTGTTGTCAGTGGCAATTCTATTCTTAAATTTAGGTCTTGCTGAAACGGAGCGTCCACAATTATTAACACGTAGCTTTGACCGTGAGCTTCTTGTGAAAAATATTGGTACGTATAATTACCACTTATATGATATTTATATTCAATCAAAATCTTCTGCACAGCGCGCATTAGCGGACGGTAGTGAGCTGATTGAAGTAAATAACTATGTTCGTGCAAACCAGGCTACACCAAAAGCAGAAATGTTTGGTAAGTACGAGGGACGAAACGTAATTTTAGTTTCTTTAGAGTCACTACAAAGCTTTGTTATTAATAATGAGATGAACGGAGAGGTTGTAACACCGTTTTTAAACTCATTAACAAAGGATAAAGATACGTATTACTTTAGTGATTTCTATCATCAAACTGGGTTAGGTAAAACATCTGACTCTGAGTTTATAGTTGAGAACTCTTTATTTGGTTTAGGTCGTGGTGCTGTATTCTTTACACACGGTGAAAATACGTATAATTCGATGTCAGAGCGTTTAGGCGAGAATGGTTATTTTACAAGTGTTATGCATCCGAACAATAAATCGTTCTGGAACCGTGACCGAATTTATCAATCTTTTGGAATTAACAAGTTTTATGATATAGACGCTTATACAATTGGTGAAGGTGAGGCAGTTAACTGGGGAATGAAGGACATTCCGTTCTTTAATCAGTCAGTGCAGCATATGGCAGAAATGCCGCAGCCTTTCTATACACGTATGATTACATTAACAAATCACTACCCATTCTATTTAGATGAAGAAGATAAATATATTAATGAATTTACATCAAATTCAGGTACGTTAAATCGCTACTTCCAAACGGTACGATATATGGATGAAGCAGTTAAACTGTTCTTTGAAGACTTAAAACAACAAGGCCTATATGATAATTCCATCATTGTAATGTATGGTGACCATTATGGTATTTCAGAAAATCATAATAAGGCAATGTCAATGTATTTAGAAAAAGAAGGAATTACAGCATTTGATAGTGCGGAGTTACAATCTGTACCACTATATATTCATATCCCTGGATCGAATGATGGTCAGGTAATTGATGAACCAGCTGGACAAATCGATATCCGCCCAACAATTCTTCACTTATTGGGAATTGATACATCTAAAGACATGCAGTTAGGTTCCGATTTATTCTCTGAGGATCACGAAGGGTTTGTTATTTTCCGAGATGGTCGTTTTGTAACGGACGAGCTAGTTTATGCAAATGAAGTATGTTATGACCGTGGTACGGGTGAGGCTACTGATATTGCAGCTTGTCAACCATTTATCGATCGATCAACAATAGAGCTTGAATACTCAGATTCGATTATTAACGGAGATTTACTTCGTTTCTATGATGGAAAAACGGGTAACTTAATTGAAGAAAATAAATAGATAACAGTCAGGTGTCATTTGAAAAGACATTTTGAGACGGTGGAATGTTTGCTCCTAAGGATGGTTGCATGTTGATGCGATTACCTCAGGAGCAAACATTCTATTTTTAAGGGTTGGAGGGGGTGCCAAGAAAGCTATTTCTTTCTGGGCACCCCCTTATTTATTGAAATTATTGACATAAAAAAACAGCCTAACAAAAAGTTAAGCTGCTTTTTTAGCTATTAATGTAGTTTTGGTGGATATCCAGCATGTAGAACTGTCATTACAACAAACCAGCCAAAGATAGCTGCAGATGCAACGTTAAATACTACACCTAAAAGATTTTTTTCCTTTATTGCTTGGAATGTGCCAACTACAGATATAATAGCAACAAGTCCGAAAATAATCATTAAAATCATTATAAGGCACTCCTTTCGACATAAAAAGTGAATGTCGCAAACAATATTCCTTCTTTATTGTAAAGCTTATTAAGTTGTTTGTCGAGCGGAAAAAATGACGTTTATATGAACATCATGAGCGAAAGTATGTATAATAAATATGAGGTGAAAATAATGTTGAATATTCGTACATATAGTTTAGGACCTATCCAAACTAACTGTTATATCGTTAGCAATAAAAATAAAGAGTGTGTTATTTTTGATCCAGGTGAAGAAGGGGTTAGACTTGTAAAAGAAATTCGTGCAATAGGTTTAAAACCACTAGCAATTTTTTTAACACATACACACTTTGATCATATTGGTGCCGTGGAGATTCTTCGGGAAGCGTTTCAAGTGCCAGTCTATGTACATGAAAAGGAAGTTGATTGGCTAGGTGATCCGATGAAGAATGGTTCTGGTAAATATGCGGAGCTGCCAAACTATGTTGTAAAAACACCGGAAGTGGAGCATATTATTCGCGAGGAACAAATATTTGAAGTTGGGAATATCACATTTAAAGCTGTGTTTACACCGGGGCATTCACCGGGAAGTGTATCCTATATTTTTGAAGAAGATGGTTTTGCAATAGTAGGTGATACATTATTTGAACGTAGTGTTGGTCGTACAGATTTAATTGGAGGCTCTATGTCTGTGTTGTTAAAATCAATTCATGATAAATTGTTGTCTTTACCAGAAGATACAATCATTTATCCGGGACATGGGGGCTATACGACACCAGCCGCTGAAATGGAAATGAATCCGTTTTTAAATGGATTTTAAATAAGAAAAGTAAAAACCGACTGATGGACTCAGTCGGTTTAATTATTAATGTCCGCCACCTGGCGTGTGCATGAATGTTGTGAAGTACGTAAATCCGGCGAAGAAGATTGTTAAATACGCACCGAAAATGTACATGTACATACGTTCTGAAAGGTTTAATAAGCCTAATAATAAGAATAACCCTGTATTACCTACGAATAATAGCGAAACCTCGTTCATACCACCAAGGTAGAACATAACGGCAAAGATACCTGTCCAGAAAGCCATAACTTTATACATATTACTCATGAAAATTCCCCTCCTTTTTCGAGTGAATACAATTGTCTCCCATACATTATAAATGATTTGAATCCCTAATGTAAACTCCAACTTTAACTTAGTTTGTGACAAAGAAGTGTATATTATTTATTCGAGTTTATAGAGATTTCATATTTACAATTAGCGCAATTGTGAACGATGCTTTCAAGCTGAATAAAATCAGTATTAGAAAATAATGAATCCATTTGGCCTCGTAAATATGACTCGTGAAATGCACATATAACATTGTCATATAATTGGAGGTGATTGTGAAAAGGGCAATTGTATATGGAAAAGTATATTTTTTGCATGTCTCCCTGTTCTATTATTTTTGGAACATACCCAATTAAAGCGGCACTTTGAGTTAGTAGCTCTATTTTCTGATTAAATGATAGCGGTCTATGTGTGGAGCTAGTTGAAGAGAGCAACTCCTTCATCGTATTAAACCCGTCTTGGTATGTAATCTCTTTTCCTTTTTCTATCGCAGGCTCTCCTAAATCTTTTACCAACTGTAGTATCCACTGGAATAATAAAGGATCCTCTCGTTTCGGAAATGTTAGTGATACACCTTCCTCTGTTACCTTATATACTCTACCAGGTCTTCCACCCTTTCCTGTTTTTATATAATCCGCAGTAATAACATTTATATCAGCTAATTTGGTTAAATGCAGTCTAGCTACATTAGGGTGAATATTAAAGTGTTCAGCTATTTCTTGTACATTATATTCTTTTTGATGTTGAAGCATGAATTCATATATTTGAAATCTAGTTTCATCTGCTAACGTACTTGTGATTTTTAATGGATGTAACAACGAACCATTCCTCCTTTTCATTTAATGATTGATATACCGTTCATGTACATTATATTGTATCAATAGTTGAAAATATAATATTTTGTAAAAAAAGTATAAGAGTTTTTTATTTTGAAACTGTCTAAATAAAAAGTTTAGACTATTGTATTCACTTTTTCTACTATTCAGATTATAATAAGCGCTAAGATAGCGATATGCCCATTGAATACACGAAAAGAGGTGTAGTGAGATGGAGCTAGAAACAATTATAGCCACACAATGTGAAAAATTATTACTAAAAGCTTGCCATTTTGGTGCTTCCGATTTACATTTAGTGCCTACGAAGGAGCATTATACGATTTTACTTCGTAAATTTGGAAAGCTTATTCATGCAGGGTCAATCCCAGAAGAAATCGGTGGAAGAATGATTTCTTATTTTAAGTTTTTATCCGCTCTTGATATTAGTGAAAAGCGAAAACCTCAAAGTGGTGCTTTTCAACAAGAACTTGCGAACGAACAGTTTGCTTTCCGTATATCAACCTTACCTTCTATTTTTGCTAAAGAAAGTTTAGTCATTCGCGTGTTACGGCAAAATTATGCACATCCGCTTACTTCCCTATGCTTCCATTCCAATTATGCTGATGAACTCTCTCAATTGGTTCACCAGAGACAGGGGTTGCTATTATTCACTGGCGCTACTGGTTCTGGTAAGACGACATCACTCTATTCATTAATTCAATATTGTCGAACAAGTTTAGCTCGTCATGTTATTTCTTTGGAGGATCCTGTCGAAAGTAGTCAGGATGATTTGCTGCAAATCCAAGTAAACGAACGTGCAGGTGTAACGTATGCTGCGGGTTTAAAAGCAATTTTACGACATTCACCAGATGTCATTATGATAGGTGAAATACGAGATAAAGAAACTGCTAAGATCGCCCTAGAAGCTGCGTTAACAGGTCATTTAGTTCTGTCCACAATTCATGCAAAAGATACAGTTAATTGTTTGTATCGGTTGATGGATTTAGGCATTTCATTAGAAGAGCTAAGACAGGCACTTGTCGGCATTGTAGCACAAACATTAGTATATGTAGATCAACAGGATGAACGAAGGGCGTTATTTGAAATATTAAGTGATGCAAACCTATGTGAAGCCTTTGCTGCAACTCTAAAAGGTGAGCCATATAGGTTACCTTATAGTGGAACGCTTTGTGGACAATTGGCCAACTTAGAGGAGAGCATTTATGAGACGTCTCCTACGTAATTGTTCTTTGAAAAACAAAAAAATAAAGGTTGTTGGGCTACCTCAGTTAATGGCAAGGGTTGGAACGCTATTAAGTGAGGGATATACATTTGCAGAATGTATTGAAATGCTACTTCCCTATCATGTAAAACAGTACGGTAAATGGCAGCAGAGTTTTCAGCAGGCCTTTCTAGATGGGGTGGGACCGACACAAATATTTCAGCTTCTTGGTGTTGAAAAGCAATATCTAGTAGGAATTGAATTAGCAGAAAAAACAGGGACCATTAGTGATACATTAGCGGTATTAGCACAGCAAATGCAATTCAATCGTAAAATGAAGGAACGTTTTGCAAAACTACTTATATATCCGACATTTCTATTTGTATTTTTGGTTGGTTTATTTATTGCTTTTCGCTTATATTTTTTACCTAATATCGAAAAAATGGTATTTTCAAGAACTACTAGCGAGGAAGTTTCTAGTATTCAATGGTCAAGGTTTTTCTTACATGTACCAGATTATATTATAATTGGTAGCTTGCTTATATTATGTGTAGTTGTCGGATTTTTAGTTTACCTTAGTCGAAAGCGGGTTGAATTTCAGCTTTCATTATTACTAAAAATACCAGTTTTAAACTATTTTTGGCGGCTGTTACTGACAAGACAATTTTCTCGTGCATTGGGCAATCTACTAATGACAGGGTTTTCATTACAGTTAGCATTAGAGCAACTAATGAAGCAGCAGCATCAAAAGCAACTTGCTTATATTGCTACAGAAGTACAGGCACGAATTATTTATGGAGAAAGTCTCGCTGATGCAGTCAAAATAACAAGCTATTTTTTTCCGAAATTTGAACAATTCATCGCACATGGGGAACATAGTGGTCTACTGGAAAGAGAGTTGATTCTTTATTCAGAACTATTAGACGAAAAACTGCGGAATTTTATTAATAGTGCCACTAAAATTCTCCAGCCAGTATTATTTATTGTAATCGCAATATGTGTCATTGCTGCATATTTAAGCATTTTGTTACCAATGTATAACCTATTAGACATGATTTAAAGGGGGAGCTTTTATGATTCGTGGGCAAAAAGGGTTTACTCTAGTTGAAATGTTAATAGTGCTTTTGATTATATCTGTACTCATCCTGATCACAATACCAAATGTCACAAAGCATTTCGCATCGATTGATGATAAAGGGTGTAGTGCATATGTTTCGATGGTTCAAGGTCAGGTGGAAGCATACCGAGTAGATAAAATGGAATATCCAACAATTGAGGATTTGATTGCAGATGACTATATTTCAGGTGATGAGGCGACATGTCCGAGTGGAGAACGTGTAACAATAGAACCAAATGGTCATGTTAAGCTTGTTGATGGACCAAAACCACCGAAAGATTCACTGCCTTGAGAAAATTAAATACACGCGGCTTTACTTTTGTAGAAATGCTCCTTGTGCTAACAATTGTTATGATAATTACAGGTATGGTGTGGAGCATTTCCTATAAACATTTTCAACGAGATGAATATAACAGGGCAGTCGAGCAGTTTCGAATTACTATGCATTATGCCCAAACTTACGCTACTGAAAATAAACAGCAAATCAACTTGATGATAGTTGATAATAAGACATTAATCATGTACTACCAATTTGAAAAAAGAATAATCGAGTGGGATTTTCCAAAAGGAATGACAGCTCAAATTTACACAAAAGATAGAAAGATTTCATTTAATTTAAATGGACATATTGTGCATCCAGGAAGTATAGAGCTGTTTACACCTGAAAAAACATGGAAGTTCACTGTGAATTTTTCCAAGGGGAGGCTTAGGTTACAATGAATAGTCAAGGAATAACATTAGTTGAAACGATGCTCTCTTTAGTGATTTTGTTTATATTAACTGTCACACTACTTCCAATGGCATCTAAGCTCCAACACCATTTATACAATAAGAAACTAGAACTACATGCAAGTGAGGCTGCCTACAATGCTGCACAAAAAATTAAGCTTTCACAAATAGGGAGTGGTTCATTCACAATTGAAGATAAACTATACATCTGGAACTATGATGGGAGTAAAATTTGTGTAAGGTATTCAAATTTAAAAGGACCGAAAGAAAAATGTATCGATTCAAGTGGAAACGTGTAGGGAATGAATCTGGCTTTACACTACTCGAAGCGATTTTACACCTAATGTTATTCGTGATTTTCTCGCATCTTATCTTTCTTATCACACAAGCTTATTATCAATTAACAAAAATTGAGGATGCAAGAATTGAGATGGACTGGGAAGGATGTGTTTATGATATAAACACGTATTTGTCGATGGGAGGAGAGGTAACTGTTTCAAATGAAGGCAAGAATATAACAATTGTAAAAGACGATCGAATAGTGGTTCTTCGGTTTAACAATAACATTTTATGGCGAAATGAAAAGGGTGGAAATGAGACGATATTAACAGATGTAAAAAGAGCAACCTTTTCTCTGAATCAGTCTGAATTAACCTTGAATGCTACCCTTGAAAATGGAGCTATAAAGGAGCGGATATTTATTGTTGAAGCAGCGATTGAATGAGAGGGGAGCGCTATTTCCGCTAACGATCCTTTTGCTCTTTTTTATCACTGGCGCGTGTGTTTCCTATGTTATAGGTTATCAAATGCAAATAAAAACTTATAATTCATTGGAATCTTTTAACGTTCGTGCTACGATAAACGTACTTGTAGAAATTGAAAATGAACAATAACGTTTGAAGTGATGAAGAAGGTGATTGGCATGCGAAAAATTTATTTAGTAGGATTTATGGGCTGTGGAAAAAGTGCGATTGGTCGAAGGTTGAGCTACTTTTTAAAAATGCCTTATTATGATATGGACCGAGAAATCGTGAGACAGCAAGGGATGTCGATTCCAGAAATATTTGATAAATATGGCGAGGCGCGGTTTCGAGAAATAGAAACGGAATTTCTAACAACATTTCGAAATGAGATTTGTATTATTGCTACTGGCGGTGGCGTTGCGATGAATGAAGAAAATCGTAAAATTATGCGTCGAACGGGTCTCGTCTTCTTCTTGGATGCATCATTCGAAGATATTTATACTCGTATCAAAAATGATTTAAACAGACCGATTGTACAACGTTCGACAAAGGAAGAGCTTAATGAACTGTACCAATACAGAAAGAAATATTATAGAGAAGCAGGTCATATTCAAGTGCTTACAGAAGGACGATCCATCCGTCAAATAGTGGAATATATTGCGTTCCAAGTGAATCGTTTGAAAGGCGAATAAAAAAACGAGAAATGGAAACAATGTTCGTGAATTTGCGGGTATTAAAAAATGATTGCGTTTCTATCTCATTCAATGTTAGGATATGGCTAAGAACGATGAATTAGAACATTGAATTTTGAATAACAATCGCGGATGATTGTACGGGGAGAGAACGTAAAGTTGCGTCGCCGAAGGAGCAAATAACAGGAAGTTATGAATCTCTCAGGCAAAAAGACTCGTACAGGACGCATCTCTGGAGAGTGCTGTACTAGTATAGACAGCCACCAAAGGGGAAAGCCTATACGTGTGACATGAGTCAATGATAGGTGTAACTTTCAGGTGCAAGGACAGGGAATTCCAATCAAAGGGATTCGTCTGTCTTTTTTTATGCCTTTGATGGAAATTTGCAACAATTAAATTGATGAGGAGGACGATTATGAGCAATTTAAAACGTACACCATTGTTCGATGAATATGCAAAATATGGTGGTAAAACAATTGATTTTGGTGGTTGGGAGTTACCAGTTCAATTTTCTTCTATTAAAGATGAGCATGATGCAGTTCGCAATCGTGCGGGGCTTTTCGACGTTTCGCATATGGGAGAAATTTTTGTTGAAGGACCAAATGCACTAAATTACTTACAAAAGCTCTTATCAAATGATATTTCTAAAATTGCGATTGGCGGTGCACAATATAGTGCAATGTGCTACGAAAATGGCGGAGTGGTAGATGATCTATTAACATACCGATTAGATGACAATAGATACTTATTATGTGTAAACGCTGCTAATATCGAAAAGGATTATGACTGGATGCTTGCGAAGGCTGAAGGTGATGTAACGATCACAAACAAGTCAGATGAATATGCTCAAATCGCTCTGCAAGGTCCTCTTTCTGAGGAAGTCTTACAAACATTAACTGACACAGATTTACAAACTATTAAGTACTTTAAATTCCAAGAGAATGTAACTGTTGCTGGTCACTCAGTGTTAGTTTCACGCAGTGGTTACACGGGAGAGGATGGCTTTGAAATTTACGGCACTCCCGCAGCAATTACCGACCTTTGGAATAAAATTTTAGAGGCGGGTAAGGACAAAGGTGTTGTTCCAGCAGGATTAGGTGCACGTGATACGTTACGCTTTGAAGTTTGTTTACCACTTTATGGGCAAGAGCTATCTAAGGATATTTCACCTCTTGAAGCAGGTATTGGCTTTGCAGTGAAATTAAATACAGACTTTATCGGTCGTGATGCATTAGCCCAGCAAAAAGAAAACGGCTTAACTCGTAAAATTGCAGGGATTGAAATGTCAGGAAAAGGGATTCCTCGACACGGCTATAAAGTATTCAAAAACGGAGAGGAAATAGGTGAAGTAACAACAGGTACACAATCACCTATGACAAAGCGAAATATAGGCTTAGCTTTAATTGACGCAAAATTTGCGGAATTAGGAAATGAAGTAGAAATCGAAATTCGTAATAAACGTATTCCTGCTGTAATTGTAGAAACGCCGTTTTATAAACGAGCTAAATAATAGAAAAGAGGGTCATACATGAAACATCGTTATTTACCGATGACGGAACAAGATAAAAAAGAAATGTTAGATCGTATCGGGGTTGCATCGATTGATGAACTGTTCTCAGATATTCCTGAAAAAGTACGCTTCCAAGGTCTATACAATATTAAAGAAGCAAAATCTGAAGCTGCTTTAGCTAAAGAGTTAACAGAGCTAGCGGCAAATAATGCAGATACAGCTTCTCATGTATCATTTTTAGGTGCGGGTGTTTACAATCACTATAAACCGATCATTGTGGACCATGTTATTTCTCGTTCGGAGTTTTATACAGCGTATACACCTTATCAGCCTGAAATTTCACAAGGTGAGCTACAAGCCATTTTCGAATTCCAAACGATGATTGCTGAGCTTACAGGCATGGATTTAGCAAACTCTTCTATGTATGATGGTGGTACGGCATTAGCAGAGGCAGGAATGCTTGCCGCAGGTCATACACGTCGTAAAAAGCTACTCGTTTCTGGTGCCGTTCACCCAGAATATAAAGATGTAGTAAAAACATATGCAGATGGGCAATCAATCGAAATCGTATCAGTACCAACAAAAGATGGTAAAACAGATATCGACGCATTAAAAGGCTTAGTGGATGATACAACTGCTGGGGTAATCGTTCAATATCCAAACTTCTTCGGTCAAATTGAAGATTTACAAACGATTGGCGAAATAACACATGAGTCAAAAGGGTTAATGATCGTATCAGCGAATCCATTATCGCTAGGTATTTTAACACCACCTGGTAAACTTGGTGCCGATATTACTGTAGGGGATGCGCAAGTATTCGGTATTGCGGAAGCCTTCGGTGGTCCACACTGTGGATTCTTCGCTGTGACAAATAAATTAATGCGTAAAGTACCAGGGCGCTTAGTAGGGGAAACAGTCGATCAAGAGGGTCGTCGTGGCTACGTACTAACGCTACAAGCGCGTGAGCAGCATATTCGTCGTGACAAGGCGACTTCTAATATTTGTTCGAACCAAGCACTTCTTGCCCTAGCTGCATCTGTTGCGATGACAGCACTAGGTAAGCAAGGTGTACAAGAAATGGCAAAGCAAAATATCGTGAAAACTCGTTATGCAAAAAATGCATTTGAAGCGGCTGGCTTTGAAATTGCATATAACGGCGCTCACTTTAATGAAATCGTTGTAAAAACTAAGAAATGTGTAACAGAAATTAATAAAGGCCTATTAGAAAAGGGCATTATCGGTGGCTTTGATTTAGGGCGAGTAGATCCTGAATTAGCCAACCATGCGTTAATTGCAGTAACTGAAATACGTACAAAAGAAGAAATTGATGCACTAGTAGCAGAAATGGGGGCTTATAATGCTTAACGAAAACCAACCATTAATTTTCGAACTAACAAAAGAAGGACGTGTAGGCTATAACTTAGAGCCTTTAGATGTACCTGATTTTGATTTAGCGGACCTTTTACCAGCAGGCTACGTACGTGATGAAGCAGCCCAATTACCAGAAGTGTCTGAGCTAGATATTATGCGTCATTATACAGCACTTTCTCGTCGTAACCATGGTGTAGATTCTGGCTTTTATCCATTAGGATCATGTACGATGAAATATAATCCGAAAATTAATGAATCCGTTGCACGTTACTCTGGCTTTGCAAATATTCATCCATTACAAGATGAATCAACAGTTCAAGGAGCAATGGAGCTTCTTTATGATTTACAAACATCTCTTCAAGAAATTACTGGCATGGATGAGGTTACACTCCAACCAGCTGCAGGTGCTCATGGTGAATGGACAGCTCTAATGATGATTCGTGCTTTCCATGAAGCAAACGGGGAAGGGCATCGAAATAAAGTAATCGTACCTGACTCAGCGCATGGTACAAATCCAGCATCTGCGACAGTTGCAGGCTTTGAAACGATTACAATTAAATCTGGTGAAGACGGATTAGTAGATTTAGACGATCTACGTCGTGTAGTTGGTCCTGACACAGCAGCTTTAATGTTAACAAACCCGAACACACTTGGTTTATTTGAAGAAAACATACTCGAAATGGCTGCTATTATTCATGAAGTTGGCGGTAAAGTGTACTATGACGGTGCCAACTTAAATGCAGTAATGTCAAAAGCACGTCCTGGAGATATGGGCTTTGACTGTGTTCACTTAAACTTGCATAAAACATTCACTGGCCCACATGGTGGCGGTGGTCCTGGTTCTGGTCCAGTTGGGGTTAAAGAGGATTTAATTCCATTCCTACCAAAACCAGTTCTAGTGAAGCAGGAAGATGGAACATTCCATTTCGATTATAACCGTCCACAATCAATCGGTCGTGTGAAGCCGTACTACGGTAACTTCGGTATTAACGTGCGTGCATACACTTATATCCGTACAATGGGTCCAGATGGCTTAAAGGCGGTTACAGAATATGCTGTATTAAATGCGAACTATATGATGCGTCGTTTAGAGGAATTCTATGATCTACCTTATAACCGTCATTGTAAGCATGAGTTTGTTCTATCTGGTCGTCGTCAGAAAAAGCTTGGCGTACGTACATTAGATATTGCCAAACGCCTGTTAGACTTTGGCTACCACCCGCCAACAGTATACTTCCCATTAAATGTAGAGGAAGGCATTATGATCGAGCCAACTGAAACGGAGTCTAAAGAAACACTAGATGCATTCTGTGACGCGATGATTCAAATTGCGAAGGAAGCAGAAGAGAATCCAACAATCGTTCAGGAAGCACCACATACAACGGTTGTTTCACGTCTAGACGAAACACGTGCAGCTCGTACACCTGTTTTACGTTATACAAAACAAGAAGCTTAGTAGTATAAGAATTTGGCTGTCCATTAGGTGATTATTCACCTTTTGGGCGGCCTATTTTTCGTTTCTATTAAAATATTCGTAGTTGCCTGAGAGTTTCTTCTGTATAATATAGGTAAAATTATCCTTTAGTAGGAGGTGTGGTATGGAATCGAAAACACCTGAAGATAGAAGAGAGCATTTGAGGCAGAAAGAGTTAAAAAAGAATCCGACTGGTACTTTAAACGATAGTATAAATCGTGGTGAGTCTGGAAGTTTATCTGATGTGGCTGGTGGTTTAGGATGGAAGGGTACCGGTATAGGGATTTTGGTGTTAATTATAGGTTATGTATTATATAAGCTGATATTTTAATGGGATGTACGAGGAGGGGATCACTTGAAAAAGAAAGGATTTATCATTTTACTTGTAATGATTCTAATCTTAGTAGCCTCGTATACAATTTATTATCGATATCATCCTAATATTATTGCACGAATTGAAATTTCTGCTATTGATGATGATCAATATGAAAGTATAGGTGGCTTATCCCATATAAAACACCCTGAGAAAGAGAATTTCAGCCAACTTCATTTTAATGTGAGGGTAAACTATAGTAAAAATATCGCGGATGTCCAAGTGGATCTCTCTAAAACGATACGAGAACTATTAGGGGAAGAGGTTTATTGTTTTGGTAGCGGATGGAATAGGAGTCCAGAAGGAGAATTACAGCATTCGGAAGAAATCGTGATTTATACAGGTGAAATACAAAAAGAAAAGATTGTAGACTTAATAAATGAAGGGCAATTGAAGGTAAACTGGAAGGCTGATGGAGAAAAGAAAAGTAAAACATATAATATGGGGGAATTAGTCGTCTTCAAAAAGTGAGTGAAGCACAGCTTCATTAATAACAATTACTATAAAAAGTCTATTGGAAATAAATTATAAATTTTCCAATCATCCGTTAACTGAAAATAGCGGATGTTTTTTTTATGCTCTCTCAAAGCGTTATTTTACATTAAAAAAAGGTGTCTAAATAGACACCTCCACGTAATGATTACGCCTTTGATTTTACTTTACCAGTCCAAGTTTTAAAGCCGCCCTGTAGCTGATAAATTTGATTGTAGCCTTTCTTCTTTAAGAAGATGGCAGCACGCGCACTACGCCCTGTATTTTGACAGTATAGGTATACTGGTAAATCTGGACGGATTTCTTTGTAGCGTTGGTTAAATTGCGTCGATGGAATGTTACGAGCACCTAAAATATGACCAGCGTCAAATTCCTTAGGTTCTCGTAAGTCAATTAGTTGCGCTTTTCGGTAGCCTTGAATAAACTCATCTTGTGCTAAATTAGTTACCGCTTTTTTTAAACGGAATGAATTGACAAGTACATAAACGATTATTACGCCTAAGATGACTGCAATTGTAATAAGTACGTTTGCCACGATGATAATTCCCCTTTCTCTCTATCCATTCTATTATAAAAGAGATTGTAGCGATAGTCGAGTGAGTTTGCTAAAATGTATACTTTAAGGAGATGAAAAAATGATGCAATGGTATTTTATAAATTCTGGTCCCTGTAGTCCGTCATTCAATATGGCTTTGGATGAAGCTTTATTAAACTGGCATAGTGAAAATTTGATTCCGCCGGTAATTCGCTTTTATGAATGGAACCCTGCTACATTATCTATCGGCTATTTTCAACAGGCTAACAAGGAAATTGATCTTGAGGAAGTAAAAAAACAAGGATTAGGCTTTGTGCGTAGACCAACTGGTGGACGAGCAGTGTTGCATGATAAGGAACTTACTTATTCTATTATTGTAGAAGAAACGTATCCAAATATGCCCCCGACAGTGACAGAGGCTTACAGGGTGTTAAGTGAAGGTTTATTATTTGGTTTTCGAAATTTAGGATTAAATGCTTATTTTAGTGTTCCGGATACGAAGGAAAAGCAGGAAGACTTAAAGAAGCCGAAAAGTGCAGTTTGTTTTGATGCTCCGAGCTGGTATGAGCTTGTGGTAGAAGGAAAAAAGGTTGCAGGGAGTGCACAAACACGTCAAAAAGGGGTTATCCTTCAGCATGGTGCTATCCTACTGGATCTAGATATAGAGCAGCTGCTTTCCGTATTCAAATTCTCATCCGAGAGTATGAAGGAAAAAATGCGCGAAAAGCTTCCTGAAAAGGCGGTGGCGATGAATCGGCTAGTTCAACAACCATTTACGATTCCACAATGCGTAGAGGCGTTTAAGTTGGGCTTTGAAAAGGCATTACAAATTGAATTAGTTCCTTATGAACTGACAGAGGAGCAGCTAGCTCAAGTCAAAAAACTAGAAATGGAAAAATATGCGAACGATGAATGGAATTTTAGAAAATAACAATCGAACGTGCGTTTTGTTTTTGGGTAAATTATTTTAAGTAGCGTATTCGTTGTGAATGCTAGCTCCACGCCAATTTTGTAAAAATCAAGCCCTTGATAGATTAAAAAATATAAGGTACTCTTTTTAAAGTGAAAAATCCCGAATCAATATATTGAATAAAAAAACCGAGCAAACACAATATATAGTGTTTGTACTGTGTGATTTCGGGTAATGATGAAAATGAAATGATTACCATAACAAAAGGGGGCTGAAAGATGGTAAATGTAATAGAGCAAACCATCCAAATCGACCAACTCAACAAAGATATTGAAAAATTCCCGCAAGTACACCAGATTACACCAGATATGAGTATAACGCATAAAGGTGTATCAAGACTTGTAATGATTGATCGGTATTCGTTTAAGGATACAGAAAAGAAAACATTAAAGTCAGGCGATTTTGTCGTGTTAACGGTAAAGGAAGATCCAAAATTTCCGGCACGTGGCCTAGGCATTATCCAATCGATTGACTGGGATGCAAAAAGAGCAGCGATTTTAATCGAGGAAGATTTTCGACATGTTTTAGAGGCTGAAGATGAGCAAGCTACAGGTATTATTACTCGCTCGTTAGATATTATCGAAAAGCCATTGGAGATTTACTATGAGCAAATTGCTAAACGAAATGCAACAGGCTTAGCAGCTGTAGAAAAAACGGCAGAGGATCGTGAAAAATGGTTCCAAAAGTTTTATGAGCAGCTGGTAAGTTTAAAGTTTATTCCTGCTGGCCGTGTAATTTACGGAGCAGGCTCGCAAACGGACGTTACGTTCTTTAACTGCTATGTTATGCCGTTTGTAGCGGACTCTCGCGAAGGTATTAGTGACCATCGTAAGCAAGTAATGGAAATTATGTCGCGCGGTGGAGGAGTGGGTACTAATGGATCAACTCTTCGTCCACGAAATACACTAGCACGCGGTGTAAATGGTAAATCTAGTGGCTCGGTATCGTGGCTAGACGATATCGCCAAACTGACTCACCTTGTAGAACAGGGTGGATCCCGCAGAGGTATGAAGATTTTAAAGTTATAATTTGTGTGCTTCTGCGTTAACAAACCTCGTGAATTGCTGGAAACTCTTTTACTGAAATATTGATCCGCTTACTAGGGGTGAAAATATGAAGGTTTATAGTGCTAAATGTAAGCAAATTTGTCATATCTGTGGTTTTACAATTTCTCACAACAAGCAAATAATAATTTCCATGGAGTGAGAAAAAGCATTATAAATGCACTAACAGCTACAACGTAACTGGAAACGGTAAACGTGAACGCTTGAAAATGTTAGTGGGAGAAAGACAATCAGCAGCCAAGCTCCTGTAAAATGGAGAAGGTTCAACGACCATCGAAAGCACGTATTTTATATACGGAAGTGAGTAGAGTAGGAATGAAGTCATTCCGAAGTGCGAGGGTGTCTCTGGACATAAGATATGGTCTCAACTTCTATGGTGACATAGAGAGAAGGAGTAACGATCCTTCGTAAGAAATTGGCACAAATGATTATGCTAGCAGATTGGCATCCTGATATCGTGGAATTTATTATTTCAAAAATGCAAAATCCAAGAATTCTGCGTTATTTGATTGAAAATACGAAGGACGAGTCAATCATTCGACTAGCAAAGGAAAAACTTAAATTTAAGCCTTTAAGCTCCTCAGAAGAAGCGATGTATCAGGGAATTGTTAATTATAAAAACATTCCTGGCTTTGGAGGGTTCGATGAAGGAATTATTCGCGAGGCGGAAACTAAGCTTCGTGATGGCGGTAATTACTCTGTTCACAACTCGGAGTTTTTAACAGGTGCAAACATTTCGGTAACATTAACAAAAGAATTTATGCAAGCTGTAGAAAACGACGAAGATTTTGAATTACGTTTCCCGGATGTTGCAAATTACAGCCCTGAGGAAATGAAAGTTTACAATGAAAAATGGCATGAGGTTGGCGATGTTCGCGAATGGGAGCAATTAGGCTATGGCGTTCGTACGTACCGCAAGATACAGGCTAGAGAGCTATGGAACTTAATTAACATTTGCGCTACATATGCTGCAGAGCCGGGTATTTTCTTTATCGACAATGCAAATGAAATGACAAATGCAAAAGCATATGGTCAAAAGGTAGTAGCAACAAATCCATGTGGTGAGCAGCCTTTAGCTCCGTATTCTGTTTGTAACCTAGCTGCTGTTAACCTAGCACAATTTGCAAGAAAGGATACAAAAACGGTAGATTATGAAGCCCTTCGAGAAACGGTTAAGGTTGGCGTTCGTATGCAGGATAATGTCATCGATGCAACACCGTATTTCTTAGAGCAAAACCGAATTCAAGCATTAGGAGAGCGACGTGTCGGTCTTGGTGTAATGGGACTAGCTGACTTGCTCATTTATTGTGAGAAAGAATATGGCTCTGAGGAAGGGAATGCGCTTGTTAATGAAATTTTCGAGACGATTGCCATTGCAGCGTATGAGCAATCGATTGAGCTAGGAAAAGAGCGCGGGAGTTTCCCATTCTTGGAGGGTGAAACAGAAGAGCAAACGGAGAAGCTTCGTGAAGCATTCATTCGTACAGGCTTTATGCAGAAAATGCCAGCACATGTAAGACAAGATATTTTAGAGCATGGCATTCGTAACTCACATTTATTAACGGTTGCACCAACGGGATCAACAGGTACGATGGTAGGGGTAGCAACAGGTTTAGAGCCTTATTTCTCATTTACGTATTACCGCTCTGGCCGCTTAGGGAAATTTATTGAGGTTAAAGCTGAAATTGTACAAGAATACTTAGAGGCAAATCAGAATGCGGATGAAAGTAATTTACCTCATTGGTTCGTTTCATCAATGGAGCTATCTCCTGAAGCGCATGCGGACGTACAATGTATTATTCAAAACTGGATTGACTCTTCAATCTCCAAAACGGTGAATGCACCAAAAGGCTATACGGTAGAGCAGGTCGAAAAAGTATACGAGCGTTTATACCAAGGCGGGGCAAAAGGTGGTACAGTGTATGTCGATGGAAGTCGCGATACTCAAGTGTTAACTTTAAAAGCGGAAGAAAATCATGATCTTGAGCAGCTTTCGTTTGAAGAAGAGCTTGTACAGCAGGATGGCGCAAAAGCACGTCCAGTTGTTCTAGTTGATACGATTGCACCATTATCACAAACAAACGTAACAATTGGTTCTGAAGTAGGCAATACTTGTCCGGTCTGCCGTAAAGGAACTGTAGAAGAAATGGGCGGCTGCAACACATGTACAAACTGTGGTGCACAGCTGAAATGTGGATTATAAAATAATGAAAACTGTTAGACGAAATCTTATCGTCTAACAGTTTTTTTTTGTACAAGCACATTAAATTAAGTAGATGCCTAATTAAAATGGTAAAGGTGCAACATTTGGAAATCAATTAAAAAAATGGTCTACACGCTGAATGACCTCGTCAGCGGAAAGGCCATTTGCATCAATCACAGGACCTTTTGTTGAGGTATCATTCATTCCCATAAAGTTTTTGTCTTGACCGGTAATTATACAGGCATCACATTTTTGGGAATCAGACTCATGACGAAGTTGGATAACTTCATACCCTTTTGCTTTTAACGCATCTTCAACATTTGTTAACGATTGTTCAACACCAATAATTCTAGACATAATTAATCCACCTCCTAAGTGTAATGTGCCGAATCGGAGAGAGAATTATTCATTAAAATCTAACTTTGTTTGATGTAGCTAAAAAAGCAGTAGATTATTTGTTGTAAAGGTTGTAGTCGGTTGTAATTAACAAATAATAGCGCAAGAATCATATTTTTCTTTCGTAAACGTTTTTTCTACGTATTCATAAAAGATATTCTAGTATTGCATTACTGATAATAATTTCTGAAGCCTAGTAGTTCTCTTTTCTCTTAAATCTATGGTAGAGTGGTAACAAGAATGAACGTAAGGAAAGTGGTTATGGAATTTATTGTATTAATTTTAGTTGTCATCTTCTATCAAATACTCTTTATCCCAATTTTAAAACACAAGATTGATTACTTACCGAGTAAAGAGCCGAAAGTGTTTTATGATTATAAAACGAAGTGGCAGCTACCATTTGAAATTGGTGTAATTGTTTTAACGATTGTATTAATACTATTATTAACACCTGCTTTAGGTTTTATGACGATTGTGCTTGTCCCTGTAGCGTTTATTGCCATTTTGGTAATGCGGGGATTTTTAGAAAGAAAATATATAGCTGATATGCGTCACCATATTATTTCGTTTGTCCAAGCATTTGCTATAGCATTTGCGTTTATTGGTATTTTAATTTATGCGCTAATCTTTAACTAATCCATCTATACGGTGGATTTTTTTGTTTTTTATGGAGAAATGAGCGGCAGTATAATTTGTATCAAAACGTAAATAGTAAAACAAAGTTTGCAAATAAAATAAAGCTTAGGAAGTGATGCATTGACACGGAAACATCTATTATTGTTAGCTGCCTGTGTTTTATTTATTTCCTTGTCTTATGTTGGAGTAACAACGAAAGCTGAAAAAGGGAGACAGTATTATGAAGAAACGGGACAAGTGGTTTGGGATATTCAAACGGAAGAAAAAATTATTGCTCTGACCTTTGATGATGGTCCACATCCGAAATTTACAGCACAAGTATTGGACATATTAGCAGAGCATGAAGCTAAGGGAACGTTTTTTATTGTTGGTCAAAATGCAAAAAAAACCCCAGAAATTGTGTTGCGTGCCCATAGGGATGGACATGAAATAGCAAATCATACGTATACCCATTCTTCAAAAATTTCGGTCACGGAGCTAAAAGAGGAATTAAAGCAAACAAATGAATTAATTTATAGTATTACGAATTATCAACCGGTCTTATTCCGTCCAGTGGGAGGACAATATACAGATGAGATGATTAAAGCAGCTTCTGACAATGGTTATCAAGTTGTGATGTGGTCTTGGCATCAGGATACAGAGGATTGGAAAAATCCGGGTGTGAAAAAGATTGTCAATAAAGTACTAAAAGGAACACGCCCAGGGGATATAATTTTGTTTCATGATGGTGGAGGAAAACGAGATCAAACTATTGACGCGCTAAAAGAAATATTACCAGTGTTGAAAAAACAGGGATATAAATTTGTCACTGTATCAGAGCTTGTCGAATATAAAAATCAAAAATATAACTAGAATAAAAAACGCCGATCACATTAGAAATTGATCGGCGTTTTACTTTTATACATTATCATGGTGTAGAGTTGCTGCAATCTCAGGATGTTTTTCGACTTCATGTAATTTGTTAAATGAAGCAATAGCAACCTCTACTTGATCGTTAGTTGGCTCCTTTGTTGTTAAAAGCTGTAGCCATAACCCAGGATAGCCTAAATAACGAAGGATAGGAACATTTCTTACTTTATTTGTTGCTTGAAGAACTTCAAAAGAAATACCAATCACAACAGGTATGAGTAAAATTCGTGAAATTAAGCGCACAACGAGAGGGTCATGTGGTACGAAGAAGTACACAAAAAAACCTACGATTACTGTGAAAAGTATAAAGCTTGAGCCACATCGATAATGTAAACGTGATTGGTTTTGTACATTTTCAACAGTTAACGGCTGACCGGCTTCGTAGCAGTTAATCACCTTATGCTCTGCACCATGGTACTGGAATACACGTTTAATAATAGGTGCCATCGAGATGAAGTATAGGTAGGCTAATAATAAAATTAATTTGAAGCCCGTTTCTAAAAAAATTTGAATCGTTTTCCCTGGGAACCATGCTTCCAATGATGCAGCTAAAAACATCGGTACAAGGGTAAAAACGAACTTTCCGAATAAGAACGATAAAACCCCAACAACTGCAACGCCTAATATCATTTGCAGCTTAGATGTCTGTTCCTCTGTTGCTTCTTCCTCTTCGCCAGGATTAACATCATATCTCTCGCTAGCAAACTGTAAATGCCGCGATCCAAAGCCAGCTGATTCAATTAGTGCAACAACACCTCGAACGAACGGAATTTTTTTAAGCTTTTGATAAATAGGCTTTTTTTCTTTTTTAACGTGAAAATAATCGATGGAATCATCGTTTCGACGAATTGCTGTAACCATATGATCTTGACCGGCAAACATAACACCCTCTAATAATGCTTGTCCACCGTATACAGGTGTTTCATTACTCACTTCTTTACACCACTCTCTACTAATCTGAAAATATATACTAGATTATTGTACTAAATTTTTAGAAATTGCACTACCGTTGCGCATACCAAAGTTTGAAAATGGAGAGGATAAAAGAAAAAAGGAGTGGTTTTATGTTTTATTTAGGGAATGTCACTAGCTTATTTTCAACCGTTATTCTTCTTGGCATGTTTAAAATTTTGCATTTATTCAATTGGGTAAAATGGCATCCGACTACTTTTCTCAAGGATGAAGGAATAAAGGATAAGGCGAGTCGGTGGTTGTTACTTGGCATTATCGTATTTATTATTTGCTTAATTATTTTTCTAGCCTTGCAATATGTCCAAAATGTACCACCGTTCCTATTGTCTTTAATTATTGGAGCAGCAATTGCACTAATGACAGAATGGGTTATTTATGATTTACCAGCAGAGATGTCTTCGTTTAAAAAACTATCTATACCATTTTTTGTTGTTATTATTACAGCCTGCCGTTTTATTATAGATACCGCCATTTTTCATCGTAAACATTTAGTTAGTCGAAATAAGTTGCCGTATAATGCGTCTGTGATAAAATAGTGAAAGGAAACCTTTTAAGGAGAATGAAAAATGAAGCTATTCATATTAAATGGACCCAATTTAAACCGCTTAGGCAAACGAGAGCCGGAAATTTACGGCTCTGAAACTTTAGATGATGTTAGAAAAAAATGTGAGAGTCTAGCAAGTGAATTTCATGCTACTGTTGATTTTCGTCAATCCAATCATGAGGGTGAGCTGATTGATTGGATTCACGAGGCCCAGGATACGAATGTTACAGCTATCGTGTTTAATCCAGGAGCTTATACACATACTAGCATAGCGCTTCGTGATGCTATTGCTGCAGTGGATGTACCGGTAATAGAAGTACACATTTCGAATATACATAAACGAGAGGCATTCCGGCACGAGTCTAAGCTTGCTGCAGAATGTGTCGGTCAAATTTGTGGGCTAGGCACTTTTGGTTATGAATTAGCACTACGTAAATTTTTACAACAGGGATAAGGGGAAAATAGAATGATAAAATTAACAAAACTTCGTCAAGCTTTAATGGATCAGGGGCTACATGCAATTTTAATAACAAACGAGTTCAACCGTCGTTATATGACAGGTTTTACAGGTACTGCAGGTGTAGCGATTGTTTCGCAAAAGGATGCGGTATTTATTACAGATTTCCGCTACACAGAGCAGGCTAATGCTCAAATTAAAGATTTTCGTATCGTTCAGCATGGGGCTTCTATCGCTGCTGAAGTAGGGAATCAAGTAGCATTAATGGGTATTGAAAAGATTGGCTTTGAAAAGGATGCAATGACTTACGGACAGTATGAGCTGTATAAAGATGCGGTAAAAGCAGATTTAGTGCCAGTTTCCGGTCTAATTGAAAAAATTCGCTTGATTAAGACTAGCGAAGAGATTAATATTATTAAGGTTGCATGTGAAATTGCGGATCATGCCTTTTCACATATTTTAGACTTTATACAGCCTGGTAAAACAGAGCTGGAAGTGTCGAATGAATTAGAGTTTTTCATGCGTAAACAGGGTGCTACAAGCTCATCTTTTGATATTATTGTAGCAAGTGGCGTGCGTTCTGCGCTACCACATGGTGTGGCTACAGATAAAATCATTGAAAAAGGTGATTTTGTAACACTTGACTTCGGTGCATTATATAACGGGTATATTTCAGACATCACACGTACTATTGCTGTTGGTCAGCCTTCAGAGAAGCTTATTGAAATGTACAATGTTGTGCTGGAATCACAGCTTCTTGCGCTTGAAAAAGTAGGGCCAGGCATGACAGGTATCCAGGCGGATGCTGTAGCTCGTGATTATTTGACATCAAAAGGCTACGGGGAGGCATTTGGACACTCAACTGGACATGGTATTGGCCTAGAGGTGCATGAGGGTCCAGGCTTATCTTTCCGTTCTGATACGGTATTAGAGCAAAATATGGTAGTAACAATTGAACCTGGAGTTTACCTACCCGGTATCGGTGGCGTTCGAATTGAGGACGATATTTTAATCACAGAAAATGGTAATGAAAGATTAACACATTCGACGAAAGAATTAATTATTTTATAATTTGGAGGAATATTCATGATTTCAGTTAACGATTTTCGTACTGGCTTAACAATCCTTGTAGAGGGGAACATCTTCCGTGTTATCGATTTCCAACACGTAAAACCTGGTAAAGGCGCTGCATTTGTACGCTCAAAATTACGTAACCTACGTAACGGTAACGTAGTGGAGAAAACATTCCGTGCAGGTGAAAAAGTAGAAAAAGCAATGGTAGAAAACCGTAAAATGCAATACCTTTATGCACAAGGTGATGAGCATGTATTCATGGACATGGAGTCTTATGATCAAACAACTTTAGCAGCAACTCAAATCGAGGATGAGTTAAAATATTTACTTGAAAACATGGAGCTTCATATTCAATCATTCCAAGGCGAAATGATTGGTATCGAACTACCAAACACAGTAACTTTAGTTGTAGCTGAAACAGAACCAGGCATCAAAGGCGATACAGCTTCAGGTGGTTCTAAACCTGCGAAAATGGAAACAGGCTTAATGGTAAACGTTCCATTCTTCGTAAACGAAGGCGACAAACTAATCATTAACACAACTGACGGTTCATACGTATCACGTGGTTAATATAAAAGGAAGAGCGGATTTCTTAGGAATTCGCTCTTTCTTTTTTTGTATAGGCATTTGCGACAAAAGCTTGAAAATGTGCCTTCCTGATTTTATTATATATAATTTATAGTGAACTAAATGAACTTGTTCTTTATTAAATAGAGTATAATTTTTAACCCCTAATTAGCCAATTTGACGGAATTGATATACGACTTATTAATAAATAAGTGCCATGATAGAAAAATACAATTTGGCGCATATTTTAAAATATGTTGTATATCAAAATCGACGTTTTTCAAAAAAAACGCTTTTTTTGCAGGCTAGTTTAATTTTTTGACAGAATTATTAGATCGTAGGTGGAAAAATGGGAACGAAAAAAATATGCTAATTCTGATGCTACTCGGACCTATTTTAGGTTGATATAAGAGCAATAACTTCATTCTTTAAAAGAAAGTGAGTTTTTTCTAGTTCGCGCCAGCTGCTCAGTTCACGGTATCTGCGTTGCAAGCACACTAGGAGCCTTTCACTAGCTGGTCACAGCTAAAAGGGGCACAAATGCGGTTTTCATCGTATGAAGTGACCCTTTTTATGCTTTTTATACATATAATCTATCCTACTAACGTACTAATATATTTGGAGGTGCTTGTACAGTAGCTGGAAGGAATGATACGCAAATAGGTGGTTTTAAAGCTCTTTTTCAACTGTTTTCGTTTGAAATTAGACCATTTTGGTATGGGGAGAGAGAAAGTAAATTATGGTAGTACAATGGTTTACTATCTAAAAGTAATACTTATGACTTTTTTAAGAAACACTTCACAGGCAACTTCATAGAGAAAACTCCGTATACTTTCTATTATTTTAATTAGAATTATTTAACATCCCATTTTTTGTTATATAATATGTATGTATGTTAAAAAAAGTATATTTAGGAGTTGTTTAGATGAAAAAACAATTTTTGCTTTATTTAAGTATGGTGATTTTTATCTTTACAAGCTGGGAAACTGCACAAGCGAACAACGAGATACATATTAACTGGAGAGAAATCAGAACGCCAGAACCTTTAGAGGATTTTTCTTTTTATGAAAAAGGAGATGGATTTTCTGTTGGTTCGGACGGCGCTCAGTTTGCATTTACGAAATCAAAGGATGGCTTTACTTTTAATGATCAGAGAATTCAGCCTCCTTATTATAAGCATCGAGATATGACAGCGGTATCTATGGTAGGGGAAGACGCATATATATTTGGAAAGCATTTCCCTTATGGAAAGATGGAAAGACAAATGTTTAATGATAAATATTCCGGTTATGGTTTTACTTTTCATGAAGTAGATCCTGTTCGTTATCCTCATTTATTGTTTAACGACTCGGCAGTTCAAGTTTTAGATAAAGGAAAGAAATACGTATGGGCTGTTGGTGAAAAAGGATTAATTTCGAGAGTAACACCTGCTACAGAAAATAGTACATGGAAAGAAATTGTTCAATCGAATGGGAATAATTGGACAAGCAATAATCTTCTTTCAGTGTTTGCAATTGGCAAAAGCGTGTGGACAGTTGGAGAGAAAGGAGCAATCTTAACATCTATAGATGAAGGAAAGACGTGGAAAACTGTCAAGGCTGGAACAGTAGACAACCTTCATTCAATCTGGTTTCTTAGTGAAAAGGAGGGCTGGATTAGTGGAGAAAACGGCATTCTATTAAAAACAGTTGATGGGGGTAAATCGTGGAATCAGATTTCGTTAGACATCTCGAATACTATTAGTAATATGTACTTCATGGATAGGGATAATGGTTTCCTAACAGTGGACAAATCAGGCGTATATTATACAAATGATGGAGGCTTCCACTGGACAAAGGTTCATTCGAATCCAAACAATACGTATAAAGCGATTGATAAAAATTCGTTGAATGAAGTATGGATACTACAAAATAATCAATCGTTCTTAGCAACATCTGATTTTGATATGACGCAGACGGGTCCATACGGCCATAGGGATGTTTTTAAAACAACGCTAGGGAATGAACAGATTGCGGCCTTAACTAAAGAGCGAATACTCAATGGATTTAACGGTTATTTTCGACCAGCTGACACATTTACAAGAGCTGAAACAGTGACCGTTTTAAGTAAGCTTGTATCATTTACAGAGCAGGGTTCGATTCCCTATACCGATGTAAAACCAGGCGATTGGTATGGGAAACCGATCGGACTTCTTTCCACGGCAGGAATTGTCAAAGGATTTGAAGATGGAAGCTTCCGTCCGACATCAGCTATAACACTAGAACAATTTAGCAAGATTTTATATGAAACAGACCGCTACCTAGGGAGGGATGTAGAAGTTCAAAATATAAATGCTTTTAAAGAGTTGTATAGAAACGCCGAACACATTAGCTCTTGGGCGTTGAATGGAATGGCCTATGCCTATGAGCAAGGTTATCTAGAAGGATTAGAACTTACCAATCTTCAACCCAATGTCCCTTTGAAAAGAAGAGACGCTGCAGTTGTAATTTACAACTATCATAATCAATAAGAAGTCTAAAAAACACGCCACTTAAAACTAAAATGTACCCTATAAGATGGACACTTAAAAAAGTCCTCTTGTAGGGTACTTTT
>NZ_JBAFWZ010000003.1:0-186581 GCF_036662795.1 Lysinibacillus sp. 54212 | reverse complement strand
TAGAGCATCTGACTTTTAATCAGAGGGTCGAAGGTTCGAGTCCTTCATGGCTCACTTTTCATTTATAAAAAGTGTTTATTAAATAAGATGTCATAACCTTTACTCCTATCGGGTAAAGGTTTTTTTTATTCCATAGCTAGTCTCTGCTTCTAATCGTTAAGGAAGTAAAAGTACCGCGTCTATTAAAAGAAATTTATTTTTTGGTAAATTTTATAAAAAGATTTTGATATAATTAAAATGAATCATTATTTGCGTCAATTTCAGAATGCATCTTTTCATCATCAGATACGAACCCTATAGAGAAGAAAAACGTCATTATTCGGATCGTTATGCTACAGGAGGACGTGTTTCGGGACAAGGGCGAGCAACGAGCCGCTTTCCCTTATTGCTGCGCGATAGAAAAACGATTTTGCTACGCTCAGTCCAGGGTCTCGGTTCGCTTGTTTTTTCCATCAGCGTTACCAGATCTTTCGCGCCAATTAGATTTAGTCTTCGTGGAGAAACTATTTATGAAAGTGACTACATCATATTGAATGGCATAATGAAGCCTTGAAATACAAGCTGCACCACTTCTATGAACGAAGCTTGAGTGCATTCATGTTAGGTGAAAGAAATAATTATAAAATTATATTTAAAAGATGAAACCTTTTTTGAAATCGTACGTAAATCATATAACAGAAGGTGGAGAGGATTACACGATGGATGCGTTAGTTAACAAAAGAATAAAGCAAGTGCTTAAAGGTGATCAAAACGCATATTCAGACATTGTGAACCTCTATCAGCACAAGCTGTATCAAATTTGTTACCGAATGCTTGGTAATAAGCAGGAGGCAGAAGATATCGCGCAGGAAGCCTTTGTGCGCGCGTATATAAATCTTCATTCGTATGACCAGAAGAGAAAGTTTTCAACATGGTTGTACCGAATCGCGACGAACCTTTGTATTGATCGCATTCGTAAAAAAAAGCCAGACTATTACTTAGATGCTGAAGTAGCGGGTACGGATGGTCTGGATATGTATTCGCAAATTGCAGCAGATGAACAGCTACCAGAAGACGTAGTGGAACAAATGGAGCTTCAAGAGCGTATTCAATATGAAATTAGTCGTTTACCAGATAAATATCGTTCAGTGATTGTTCTAAAATACATAGAGGAGCTTTCACTGCAGGAAATTAGTGAAATACTGGGTATGCCGCTTGGGACGGTAAAAACTCGTATACATCGCGGGCGTGAAGCACTGCGAAAACAGTTAAACAACTTGTAGGAGGGGAAATCGCATGAGTACGTGTCCAAAACAATATGTTGAATATATGCACGATTACTTAGATGGTGATATTAACCGTGAGCATGAGCAAGAGCTAAAAAAGCATCTTCAAAGCTGCGCGCAATGTCAACAGCATATGCATGAGCTTAGTGACACGATTGCGTTTATTAAGAGTGCTACACACATTACAGCACCTCCTAGCTTCGAAGAGCAAATAATGCAGCGTTTACCTAAGCGAAAAAATACTGTGGGCATACAAAAATGGTTAAGAAGACACCCATTCATTGTCGCTGCAGCTGTATTCTTTTTATTTATGAGTGCAACATTACTGAGTAGCTATTCGAATGATGATCAATTTTCTGTTACAAAGCAGCCTAATTTAGTTGTAGATGGTCAAACTGTTACCGTACCTGCTGGAGAGGTAGTGAAGGGTGATATTGTTGTTAAAAACGGTGACATTGTGATTGATGGCGAAGTGGATGGCAATGTGACTGTGATTAATGGAAGCTATATGGCATCTACAGCTGTAGTTTCTGGGCAAATTGAAGAAATAGATGAAGCCTTTGAATGGCTTTGGTATGAAATGAAACAGATGGGTAGTAGTTTCATATCCCTATTCCAAAAAGAAAAAGAATAAAATTCCGTTTTTATGGTCCGTAACTAAGGAACCTTTTAACAAAAAATGACGTTCTATAGAAAATGACAAAGTCTACTCGATTGAGTGGACTTTTTTGTTTCAAAAGGTAATTAATAAAGCAAATATGATATACTTATGATGGGTATGTATTAGCTAGAAAAGTGGGGGATGCCACATGCAAATAATCGAGCAATTTACAGATGTTACAGCTGTAAGTGTTGTATTTAACTTCTTAGACGTATTACTTGTTTGGTACGTATTATATAAAGTCTTAACCCTCATTAAAGGAACGAAGGCAGTTCAGTTATTGAAAGGGATATTTGTTATTATCATCGCAAAAATTGCAACAGATATTTTCGAGCTTGCTACGCTCGATTGGCTGTTGCAACAAGTAATAAATTTTGGATTTGTAGCGATTGTTATTATCTTTCAGCCAGAAATTCGTCGAGCACTTGAACAGATTGGACGAGGAAAGCTCTTTACACGAACGACGAGTCAGCAGGGAGAGGAGCAAACACGCTTAATCGAGGCAATGAAAAAATCAGTCAGTTATATGGCGAAGCGTCGAATAGGAGCACTAATTTCGCTTGAGAAGGAAACAGGCTTAAATGAATATATAGAAACAGGCATCAAAATGAACGCAGACATTTCATCTGAGCTGCTCATTAATATCTTTATCCCCAATACTCCGTTACATGACGGTGCAGTGGTGATTCAAAAGGACAAAGTATCCGCAGCTGCCTGTTATTTACCGCTATCAGAAAGTGCATTTATTTCGAAAGAGCTGGGCACACGTCACAGGGCTGCACTTGGCCTAAGTGAGGTAACAGATGCAATTGTTGTAATCGTTTCAGAGGAAACAGGAGCTGTGAGCATTGCAGTAGATGGTAAAATTGATCGCAATTTAACAATTGATGAATTTGAACTAAAGCTGCGTAAATTATGGTTTGGTCCTGAGCAGGATTCGAACTTAGCCTCTAAGCTAAGCTGGGGAGGTAATAAGAATGGATAAACTATTTGATAGTTATTGGGTACTTCGCATTACAGCGCTCGTTCTGTCCTTACTCCTATTCTTTTATGTGCAGTCGGAAAATGAGAAAAAAAGAGAGGGTGCAGCTGAAAGTAATTCAACTTCACCATATGTTGACATTATTAATGACGTTCCACTGGAAGTTTATTATGATGACGAAAACCTAATTGTTACGGGCTTACCAGAAACGGTAGATGTTACGATTAGCGGTCCGATGGCAATCGTATTGCAAGAAAAGATAGCTAAGGATTACGTTGTATTTGTTGATTTAAACTCCCTGTTGATTGGAAAGCATCGAGTGACTATACAGCATGAAAATTTTTCTGAAAAACTGGATGTTACCATTGACCCAGCCACAATCGATATCGAAATAGAGGAAAAAGTAACACAGGAATTTAGAGTCGATCCAGAAATGAATAATCGATTAATCGATGAAAATTACGTACTCTCAGGTATGACAGCAGAGCCGACATATGTCACAGTGACAGGTGCAAAAAGTGTTATCGAAAGCATTAGCTATGTTAAGGCAACTGTCACAGGAGAGCCTGGCATTAATAAATCGTTTGAGCAATATGCTAATGTAAAAGTACTAAATGCAGACTTAAGTCGGTTAGACGTTAGAATTGAGCCAGAAAAAGTTAAAGTAAAGGTTGAAATTAACGAATATAGTAAAGAATTACCGGTTGTTTTTAAACAAAAAGGCACATTACAAGAGGGCGTCACAATACAAGAAATATCGGTTGAGCCAACGAAGATGAAGGTGTATGGTAAAAAAGCTGTTATTGACGAGCTAAAGGAATTAGTCGTAGAATTTGACGTATCGGACTTAGAAAAGTCAGGATCGTATGAGGCAAAGTTAATCGTACCAGAAGGGGTAGCCCCTACGACTAAAACAATTCTTATTCACGCAAATGTTAAGAGGGAAGCTGTAGACACGACTGAAAATGAAACGGAAGTAGAAACTGAAGAGACTGTAGAGAATCAGGAAAGTACGGAGTAATCATCTTTATGAAGTGGTACAAGTTCGGGACATATGCGAAATTGATGAATTCCTTTTCGTTCATCTAGAGAGACAATGTCCAATGATGAAGCAAGGAATGTCTAGCATTGAAGGAGAGAACAAAATGGGTAAATATTTCGGAACGGATGGCGTCAGAGGAGTCGCAAATAGTGAATTGACGCCGGAGTTTGCATTTAAGCTTGGACGTGTTGGTGGATACGTATTGACGAAGGATGCGAAGGAGCGCCCAAAAGTTTTAATTGGACGAGATACACGTATTTCAGGTCATATGTTAGAAGGTGCACTTGTTGCAGGTCTTCTGTCTATCGGTGCGGAGGTTATGCGCTTAGGAGTAATTAGTACACCAGGAGTTGCTTATTTAACACGTGTGATGAATGCTGAAGCAGGTGTGATGATTTCTGCATCTCACAACCCGGTAGCAGATAACGGCATTAAATTTTTTGGTCCAGATGGATTTAAATTAACGGATGCACAAGAGGCTGAAATGGAAGCATTGCTTGATGCAGAGGAAGATACATTACCACGCCCTGTTGGTGGAAATATCGGTGCGGTTACAGACTACTTCGAGGGTGGACAAAAATATATTTCTTACTTAAAGCAAACAGTGGATGAGGAGTTTGAGGGCATTCACGTTGCACTAGACTGTGCACACGGAGCAACAAGCCAACTAGCAACACATCTATTTGCAGATTTAGAAGCAGATCTTTCGACGATGGGCGCTTCGCCGAATGGGTTGAATATTAACGAAGAAGTAGGTTCAACTCATCCAGAAAAGCTTGCAGAATTTGTACTTGAGCGTGGGGCGGATGTCGGGCTTGCGTTTGATGGTGACGGCGACCGTTTAATAGCTGTAGACGAGCGCGGTCAAATAGTCGATGGTGACCAAATTATGTTTATCATCGGTAAATATCTACATGCAAAGGGCTTACTGAAAAAGGGCACAGTTGTTTCAACAGTTATGAGCAATATGGGCTTTTATAAAGCAATTGAAGATAATGGCATGACAAGTGTTCAAACGGCTGTCGGTGATCGTTATGTAGTAGAAGAGATGCGCGCGAATGACTATAATGTTGGCGGCGAGCAATCTGGCCACATCGTGTTCTTAGATTTTAATACGACAGGTGACGGCCTACTAACAGGCATCCAGCTTGTAAACATTATGAAGGCAACAGGCAAACGATTATCAGAGCTTGCAGGTGAAATGACAATTTATCCGCAGGAGCTAGTAAACGTTCGTGTAACAGACAAGCATGCCGTTACACAAAATGAAAAAGTAGCAGCGGTGATTGCAGCGGTAGAGGCGGAGATGGCTGGCAATGGACGAGTATTAGTTCGCCCTTCTGGTACAGAGCCTTTAGTACGTGTGATGGTAGAGGCTGCTACTGAGGAAGCTTGTCTAGCGTTTGTAAACCGTATTGCCGATGTAGTACGTGCAGAAATGGGTTTAGTTGAATAAAAAAATTGAAATCTGCTATCTTATTAAGGTAGTGGATTTTATTTTTGGTTGCATTAAATCCCAAGTGAAGTGGTTGACTTTAACGTAGTAGTAGAATATTATAATTATATTTTAAAGAAAGTAGACTAAGGAGGGAACGATATGAAGAATGTAAAATTACTATTTGGCTTCATGCTTGTATTTGTTTTATTAGCTGCATGTTCAAATAATAAAGGGACAGAAAAAGTGGATGACACATCAGGGCCAAAAGAAGGCGGCTCATTTATCGTAGGAGTGGAAGGCGATCCGGCTTCATTTAACCCATTATATACAGCAGATTTAACATCCTTAACGGTACAACAAGCATTATACTCACCACTTTATTACACAGATAGCGGGAATATAGTGCCAGCATTAGCCCAATCGTTAGAGCCTTCTGATGACAATTTAACGTATACACTAAAATTAAAAGAAGGCTTAACTTGGCATGATGGACAACCACTAACAGCAGCTGACGTTGTGTTTACAGTGAATGCTATTTTAGACGAGAAAAACGCTACATGGACACGCTCTAACTATATTGTAGGTGATAAGCCAGTTGTGACAGAGGCTAAAGATGATACGACTGTAACATTTACATTAGCGGCGGTATCACCAGCCTTTGAAGCGGTTATTCATAACATCTATCCAATTCCTAAGCATATTTACGAAAATGAAGGCAACCTAAGTGAAAGTGAATTGAATGCAAAACCAGTTGGCTCTGGTCCATTTAAATTCGTCGAGTATGCAACGAGTCAATATATTAAATTACAGCGCTTTGATAACTACTTTGGAGGCAAGCCGTATTTAGACGAGCTAGTTTTCCAAGTGTTTAAAGATGATAATGCGGCAAACTTAGCCTTACAAAGTGGGGCCATCCATATGAAGAGTATTAAGCCATTCGATCTTGAAAAGGTAAAAGGCTTCGGTTCAGTAGAGACGGTAATCTACCCTGAAAACCGTATGACATACCTTTCATTCAATATGAATGTGCCAGAGCTCGATAATGTGAAGTTCCGACAAGCACTATCGTATACATTAGATCGTGAGGAATTAATTACTGTGGCATACGGTTCTAAAGAATTTGCCCAGCCAGCATCATCCATCTTCACACCGGATGTACTATATCAAACGACTGATGTAGAAACATATCCGCAAGATCTTGAAAAAGCGAAGAAGTTGTTGGAAGAAAGTGGCGTAGATACATCACGTTCGTTTAACATTATTTACAACAACTCAAACAAGGCATTTGAAGGAATGGCGCTATATGTGCAGCAGCAGTTTAAGAAAATTGGTGTGAATGTAGAGCTTGACGGTGGTGACCCAAGCTATGTTTACCCAACTGTAGATGACCGTACGAGCACAAAATATGACCTATATTTAGACGGTTATATTATGCGTGCAGAGCCTGATGCATATAAGCTTCTGTACAAAGGTGATGAGCCTTACAACTATTCAAACTACCACAATGATACGGTGGATGCGCTATGGGTAAAAGCAGCGGTTACACCAAACGGTACAGAACGTGAGCAGCTTTATAAGGAAATTCAGGAAACGTATGCAAACGATGCAGTAGCGTACCCAGTGTCTTACGATAGCTCCATTTTAGCGATTGATAAACGCTACGGAGGCATTAAGGAAGCACAAACAGCACCAATTACATTATTACGTGATTACGGAAAAATTTATATGAAATAATACTAGTGGGGATGTCTCAATTGAGAGGCATCCCCTTTCAAGAGAAGAGGGAATAAGGATGTATGCAACGATTAACGGAGCAAAATTGTATTTTGATATAGACGGCGCAGGCTATGTAGCGGATGGCCCGACAATGAAGCGTAAGCCAGCTTGTATTTTATTACATGGCGGACCAGGTAGTGACCATTCAGATTTTAAACCATGGTTTGACGAGCTAGCTCAGCATATGCAGCTTATTTATTTAGACCACCGTGCAAATGGACAGTCAGAGCGAGTACCCGTTGAAACATGTACATTTGAGAGGCTAGCGGATGATATTGAAGGGCTACGCCAATATTTAGGGCTAGAAAAAATATATGTACTAGGTCATTCGTTTGGTGGAATGGTTGCGCAGCATTATGCGATTAAATATCCACAATCTGTAGAAAAGCTGTTATTAATTTGTACAGCACCGAGCAAGGAGTTTTATACGGATGCTTTAGCGTTTGTGAAGGATAAGGCAACGCCAACTCAGTGGGAGCTTATTCCGAAACTGTTCGAAGGATATATCGAAAATGATGCCGAGCTAGAAAACTGGTGGAATCATAATTATGAGCTGTACTTCTATGAGAAGGACGAGAAGGTGATGTATGAAAGCGGCAATCGCCCAATCGGCAATTTAGATATTTGTAATTATACGTTTAAACACTTTATGCCCCATTATGATGTACGAAGTGAGCTCCCAGCGCTACAAGTACCTACACTGATCGTGTCAGGTCGTCATGACTGGATTACACCTGTAACACAGGGGGAAGCTATGCATAAATTAATTCCAAACAATGAATTTATCGTGTTTGAAAAGAGTGGTCATATGCCATTTATCGAGGAGCAGGCTTTGTTTTTTGAAAAGCTTGTGGCGTTTGTTAAAGAATAAAACATGAAAATATGGTAAGTTAGCTTCCCTAGAGTAAATACTTGTTAGTGAATAAACTATAGATACGAGGGAATCACGTCCAGAATACCTTCCGCTAGTATGTTATGTGCTGGCGGAAAAATTTTGGGTGACCATTTGACGAATGTCGCCTGTTTATGTATGATGAAAATGCTTGAAAAAATGTTTCTATTAAATTCCAATTCATTGGAAGTGTCAAGCATGCGCGGTATAAGGAGGAGAAGAGGCGCGCAATATAAATACTAAAGGAGAACAATTATAGCGCCAGAGCTAAGGAAATCGAACGGACTATAGATCCTTAGCTGACGAGGTGGAGGTTATCGAAAATTCGGCGGATGCCTCCCGATCGCATATGTGCCCGGTCGTCATATTCGTTTTAAAACAGTAGAGCAATCTGCTGCACAGAGGAACGAATCGGCACACATAAAAAATAATCGCTACAAAGCACGTTTTGCCATGCGCGTTATTCAGAACGCCAAGGTGCAAAATGTATTACCTTGTAGTTTAATTTCGCGTTGCCTTTTGACTTTATCCAGCAGAACGTTCATTAAGAGATGAATGCCATAATGGAATTAATTTGTTCGGCTGAATAAGGTTAAAGCCTCTGGTAGTTGTTACAAATTTCGAAATTTGGACGGGATTATACCGAGGCATAATGGATTATTATAGGTTTATTTGTGCTCTTTAAATACAGGTAGCTTCGTAGCATTTACGGAGGAATTTGATTATGTGTGGAATTGTAGGCTATAACGGCATTTTAAATGCAACAGAGATTTTATTAAAAGGTTTAGAGAAACTAGAGTATCGTGGCTATGACTCCGCAGGTATCGCGCTTCGAAGTGCAGAGGGTGTCACAATCTTCAAGGAGAAGGGACGTATCGCAGATCTTCGCAAGGCAGTAGATGACGATGCAGAAGCCCATGTCGGAATCGGTCATACACGCTGGGCTACTCACGGTGTACCAAATAGATTAAATGCACACCCGCACCAAAGTGCATCAGGTCGCTTTACACTTGTGCATAATGGGGTTATTGAAAACTATCACCTTCTGCAAAAGGCATACTTAAAAGGTATTCCAATGCAGTCTGATACAGATACAGAGGTGATCGTACAGTTAGTTGATTTATTTTCGAAGGAAGGTTTATCAACAGTAGAGGCATTCCGTAAAACACTATCTTTAGTACACGGATCCTATGCACTTGCCCTACTAGATAACGAGGATAATGAAACAATTTACGTAGCAAAGAATAAATCGCCGCTATTAGTCGGAGTTGGTGACGGCTTTAACGTAGTTGCTTCGGATGCAATGGCTATGCTACAAGTAACAGATCAATTTATCGAGCTACATGATAAAGAGGTAGTTCTTGTCCATCGTGATCATGTAGAAATTACGAAGCTTGATGGTCGTAACGTAGAGCGTAAGCCATTCACAGCCGAACTTGATATGAGCGATATTGAAAAGGGCACGTACCCTCACTATATGCTAAAGGAAATGGATGAGCAGCCGGGTGTTGTACGTAAAATTATCCAAGCGTACGAGCAGGACGGCGAGTTAACTATTGATGGTAAGATTTTAGAGGCTCTATCCCAGGCGGATCGCATTTACATTATCGCTGCGGGCACGAGCTACCACGCCGGTCTAGTTGGGAAGGAATACTTCGAAAAAATTGCTGGCATTCCAGTCGAAGTACACATTTCTAGTGAGTTTGGCTATAATATGCCGCTACTTTCGAAGAACCCTTTATTTATCTTCATTTCACAATCAGGTGAAACTGCAGATAGCCGTCAAGTGCTAGTGAAAATAACAGAGCTTGGCCACCCAACCTTAACAATTACGAACGTACCAGGCTCAACGCTGTCTCGTGAGTCGGACTACACGCTATTACTACATGCTGGCCCTGAAATTGCCGTTGCATCAACAAAGGCATATGTAGCTCAGGTAGCGGTTTTAGCAATCGCTGCGTATGTGACGGGGAAGGCAACGGGCAAAGATATTAACTTTGACCTTAAGCAGGAGCTGGCGATTGCAGCAACAGGCATTGAAACAATTGTGGACTCCAAAGATGTTATGGAGGAAATTGCAGAGGATTATTTAAAAATCGCTCGCAATGCCTTCTTTATCGGACGTAATATCGATTTCTGTGTAAGCTTAGAGGGCGCACTAAAGCTAAAGGAAATTTCGTATATTCAAGCGGAGGGCTTCGCTGGTGGAGAGTTAAAGCACGGTACAATCGCGCTGATCGAGGAAGGCACACCGGTATTCGCACTAGTAACGCAGGAGCAGGTGGCACTAAACATCCGCGGTAACGTGAAGGAAGTCGTAGCGCGCGGAGCAAACGCCTGCATTATCGCGATGCAAGGCTTAGAGGAAGACGGCGATCGCCTAATCATCCCTCGCGTCCACCCATTACTAACACCACTCGTATCGGTCGTACCGCTACAGCTAATCAGCTACTATGCCGCTCTACACCGCCGCTGCGACGTCGACAAACCACGTAACCTAGCCAAATCGGTAACGGTGGAATAGGGTTGTAAGTTTTTTGTACATGAGTTTGCAGCTTTGAAAAAAAGATTGATTATTTATAATAAAGATCGATAATTTGAAATAAAGTTTGATTAAAATCATCTCTCCTCTGTAGCTTTCTTAGAGGTTAGATGATTTTTTTGTTGGATATTTATGTTAATGCATCTGTAAAGATTGTGAAGAAATGTACTTAAACTAACGGGGCAGTTTAGTTTAACAAGAAATTCTCTCTTATGACGGAAAGTTTTTGAATTATTGTATTATGAAGAAAAGTCTATTTAATTCGTTAAAGGAACTAAATTGCTATGAAGATTTATGCAAATTTAGTATTAGAAGGAGATATAATCAATCTTGTTCCTCTTGAGATGAAATATAAGCAACAAGTATATGAAGCTATAAAAAGCCCTGATGTATGGAAATATACTTGGAGGGAAGTTAAAACAATTGATGATATAGAACAAATTTTATTGATAGCTGTACAAAGCAAAAATGACGTAAAGCAATTATCTTTTATAATAAGGGGTAAATTGTCAGGTGAAGTAATAGGGACAACTCGTATTGGTGACATAGATACAGCAAATCGAAATGTTGAAATAGGCTGGACTTGGCTTTCTCCATCAGTTTGGAGAACGAAGGTGAACACAGAATGTAAATTTTTATTACTTCAATATTGTTTTGAAGAACTGAAAGTACTACGTGTTCAATTTTCCATTAGTGGACAAAATGTTCGCTCTCAAAAAGCAGTTGAACGAATAGGTGCAGTAAAAGAAGGAACATTTCGTAAACATAGGATTAAGGCAGATGGGACTATTCATGACAATATATTTTACAGTATTGTTGATACCGAATGGATTGATGTAAAGGGGAAATTGATTAACTTAATGCAGAAGAATTACTGATTTAATTTATAAGCAATGGATTGATATTTGTTATTATAAATGATTTCTTCTTCAACTAACGGTGGGCTTTAGTGAAAGATCGTTGAGCTGCTTAGGCAGTTCTTTATTTTTATTGAATTAAAGAAGAAGTGTTAGTTGAACAGTGTTGTATAATAACTGGCTATATTTAGTTTGAAAATCACATGTCGGTATAGGAGGGGATTGTATGTGGAGTTTTAGCACTTTTAAAGACAAACGTTACTGGATTCTTTTGATTCCAGCTATAACTATTTTGGTCTTATTCGCTGTTTTTACCCCTGATTATATTCTTGGAAAATCTTATTTTTTACCAATTTTCTTAATTTTATATACAGGTTTATTTTGGTCGTCATACCAACTTTGTACGTATTTTGGTGATAAAAAGAAGATGAATAATACGGATGATAGTTGTAATTCTTAACTTGCTTGTTTAATTAACGGAGTGCTTTAGTTAAATATTCGCTTTCAGCCATATTTATGCGGATTTACAACGTTAAGGAATTCCAACTATAAAAAAGCCTAATTTCTCAGTATTATAAGTGAGAAATTAGGCTTTACTTACTTCATTAAAGGGCCCGAAAGTTGAACAAGGAAGTAATTTTAAAAGATATTCTTCTAATAAATATTCTTCAATTTAATCTATTCTCGTAGCGCCAATTAATCTTTATTATTTACTCGTTATTTCTTTGCTGTAGTAAAAATAATGCTAGACCGATTAAAATGAGTGCAATACCCATACCTTGTTGTAAAGAAATGACCTCATCCAAAATGAAATAAGCGAGTATACAAGTTCCGATTATCTCTCCTAATATACTCATTGAAATAATTGAAGTACTTAGCCATTTCAACAACCAATTGAAAATTGTTTGTCCTAAAATTGTTGCAATAAGTGCTAATCCAATAAAGGACCACCATGTTTGTACAGAATAATCGAAGAAGGGTGTTTGCTGACTGAAGGCAAAAACACCTAAAAGTAATGTACTGCTTCCATAACTAATAACTGAATATGGGATAAGCGATAGTCCTTTACGAACATGCTGGCCAATGAAGAAGTAAGCTGTTATGATTCCTGCCGCAATAAAGGCAATTATATCGCCAAATAATGCCTGTCCACTAATTTGAAAATCTTGCCATCCGATGACAATACTTCCGGAAATCGCTACTAGACAGCCTATTATAGCCCCTTTACTGAAGCGCTCTTTGAATAGAAAATAGCCACCAACCATCGAAAAGAGTGGCTGTAATGTGACGATAACCGTCGAGCTTGCTACAGATGTGTAATTTAATGATTCAAACCACAATACATAATGGGCTGCTAGAAATATGCCCGATAATAATCCAAGTCCCCACTGTTTTTTTGACAACAAACGTAATTCTTGTCGGTTCTTTTTATTAACTAATAAAAATGGCAAAAGTATTACAGCCGCAAAAAACATCCGATAGAATGCCGTAATTGCAGCAGGTGCATCTGCTAACTTTACGAAGATGGCTGAAGTAGATAAAGCAAATACACCAAAAAATAAAATCATGTAATAAATAAGTGGTGATTTCAATTCTGTTTCCCCCTAGATGTTCGTTTACAAAAATAAAAAAAATTTATTATAATGTACAAACGAAGTATAAAATATTTATGTAATCGATAAAAGTATTAATTCACCCTGTTTATTATGTCAGCACAAATGGAGTTAAACATACATTATTGTAGAAAGGATCTTTACTATGATCAATCATCGCCTCGGGCAAACGGTATTAAATTATCGTAAAAAGAATGGGATGACAATTCGAGAATTCGCCGATTATGCTGGAATCAGCACTTCACTTATTAGCCAAATAGAAAGAGGACAAGCAAATCCCTCGTTAAGTGTACTAGAACTGATCGCGCAAGCATTAAATGTGCCACTCTTTACCCTCTTCATTAATGAAATTGATACAGATTCGCTCATTTCGAGAAAACATGACCGAAAGATAGTATATCGTGAAAATAATAACCATATTGTCTATGATGTATTAACACCAGACTTTATGAAAGCACATATTGAACTCTTAATGATGGAACTAAATGCATACGCAAACACCACGGAAAGTCACTATTCACACAATGATAAAGAAGAAATTGCTGTCGTCATGAAAGGACAAGCGTATGTCGAACTGGAAGGCACCGAATATTTTTTAAATGAAGGAGATGTTGTACGCATTCCACCAAATGTTAAACACCGATTTTTGAACAAGAGTGGTGAACCGAATCATATTTTATTCGTACTAACTCCATCATTAGTTTAAATCTTCCTGTGAAAGTATTAAAAGTATGAGTGACTTCAACCACTTAAGGGAGCTGTCCAAAAATCAGTTAAATATCGACTGTTACAACAGCCCCGTAAAAATACTAGCCGAAATTTCGAAAATACTAGCCACTTTTTTCAAAATACTAGCCGGAATTTCAAATTTACTAGCCAATGTGAAACGGAGCAAAAATATTACTAGCCTTTCAGGGTGAATACTCGCCAATTTTCCGATTCTATTAGCTAATTACAAACACATTATGCGGAGTAACTATTCGATTATTTAAATTGCATAAAGAAACTATTTCCTATAAAATGATAATTATAAAAAATCTTGTCATTTTAAGAGAGAGGAGTGTTCACCTATGAAGAAAAAATCACTTAAGCTTTTATCTTTCGGATATGGATACTCCACTGCTGTTTTTTTCTAGAAAACTTTCCAAGGGTGGAGTGTGTCTAAATTTGACTTTCTAGGTTAAAAAAGAGCAGAAAAATCTTTTAAGTAGCGAGGTAATAAATGAATAGCGAAAAAATCACAAGAAAAAATCCAACAAGTATGCCTGCACCAGTGGGCAATTACACACATATTACAAAAATTCCAAGGAATGCAGAGTTATATGTGACATCAGGCCAAGTCGGTGTGGATCGAAATGGACAATTTTCACAAACTATGAATGAACAAGTAAGGAATACGTTTAACAATATCAAAACCGTACTGGAATCTGAGGGGTTAAGTGCTGAAAATATTATAAAAGTGAACATATGGGCTACTGAGAACATTGATTGGGAGTTCTTATATTCAGAGTGGGAACAACTATTCAGCAACGAATATCCGGCAATGACGATAGGATATATTACTGAATTAGGTTTACCTGAGATAAAAATTGAAATAGAAATTTGGGCAGCTAAAGTATAAAGTTCAAACACACTTCATCAAAACCATGGAGCATCTAAGACCAGATGATTCCATGGTTTTTAATATGAGCATATTTAAGCAATTAAGCTCGATTGTATGTATAAAAGAGTTTGTCAGGAGGTATATATGGTTCAAATAAATCAAATTCTGGATAACAAAAAACAGTTTCTAAAATTGTTGTTACTGGCTGATGAACAAGAAAATATGATTGATAAATATTTACTTAGAGGGGATATGTATGTTTTAGATGATGCTGGTGTTAAAGTGGTCTGTGTCGTAACCGATGAAGGTGGTGGCAACTTTGAAATCAAAAACATTGCTACTGACCCTTTATATCAAGGTAAAGGCTATGGCAAAAAGATGATCCAATATATATTGCAGCATTATCAGCATAAGGGACATACTATGTATGTAGGTACTGGTGATAGTCCATTGACAATTCCTTTCTATGAATCTTGTGGTTTTGTTATCTCTCACCAAATTGATAACTTTTTCATTGATCATTATGACCATCCTATTATTGAAAATGGAAAACAACTAAAACATATGGTTATTCTCAAGAAAAGCTTGTAATGGTTTGATTTCTGAAGATGGAGGAGACTGTATATTTAAGAATGATAAAAGGAAGTATCATGTATTTTTTAGGCTATGTATTCTTTGTGAGGTAAGCCATTTGAAAAATGCGCTGTTAGGTCTCTCTATGAACATCTTATTATTCGGGTGTAGATGCTACTACTTCAGATGAAGAGTTATTTAAAGGGAAATGCTCAACTTTCGCAGAGTGATACGGGAAGGAAGGCCCGGATGTAGCTTTGCAAACATTTAATCCAAGCCCCTCCCCTCAATTAGAGATTGTGCTACTGCAACAAACCTTTTTAACCCATCACTTATTTGTTTTTCATTTACATAGGAATAACTTAAACGTATCCAAGAGGATGACTTTTTTAATGGATCACAAACTTGACCTGGCACAAAGGATATAGATTGCTCGATGCATTTGGCTAATAATAATTCAGGTCGAATTTCATCAGGAAGCTGTACCCATAAATTAAGACCACCATTTGGACTGGTCCATTGCCAACCTGTTACTGCTAGCTCTTCCTCCATGATTTCCTTTCGAATCTGTAGGGCGATCCGGATTTTCTCCAAGTGCTGCTGCAATCGTAGTGATGAAAAGTAATGGAGAAAGATTTTTTGGTTGAGAAGAGGTGAGCCATTATCAGCTAATGATTTTACAGTTAGTAGTGAATTCATTAAGGATGATTGACAAATAACAGCCGCAATTCTCAAACCAGGTGAGATATATTTGCAAAAGCTTCGGATATAAATGACCGTCCCAGCAGTATCGAATGTGTAAATGGGTGGTGGCGGGGCATGATCAAAATATATATCGTGATAGGCATCGTCCTCAATTAATAGACATCGATATTGTTCAGCTAATTCTACTAATTTTTTGCGCTGCTCGACTGGAATAGTATAACCAGTCGGGTTATGGAATGTTGGGTTGAGATAAAATAGGCGTGGTTTATATTGTTTAAAATATAATTCAACCTGCTCTAAATCATACCCGTCTGGATGGATATCAACCGTTACAATCTGTGCTCCTTGGGCTCTAAAAATATCAATCGCAGCACTATAGCTTGGACGTTCAAATAAAACGACGTCTCTGGGCTTAATAAAAGTTTGAGCGATTAAGTGAATCGCTTGCTGTGAGCCAGAAGTGATTAACAGATCATCTGCATTTAGATGCGTTTTATACTCGTTTATAAAAAACTTGGTGAGGCTTTCACGTAGCTCTAAATCACCTTGCACAGTAGAGTAAGTTGCAAGTACTTTTGGATAAAGGTCAAACACGTTCTTCACGTAATCTGAAAAATAATGATTAGGCAAAAGATTAGGATCAATTAACGCCTGAGAAAACTGATAGGAAACAGGTGATTGATAGATTTCAGATAAATGATTTTTTTGTACGTATGAAGAAACAATTGGATTATCCAAATCTAGATATTCAAGATTATTTATCACATTTGATTGGACAAAATAGCCTGCTTTATCTTTTACATAAACTTTGTCATGCTGTTTCAGTAATTTATAAGCCTTTAATACAGTTAATCGATGAACATTCATTTCAGCTGCTAATTGTCGGATGGAGGGAATCTTTTCGTGTTCTTTCCATTCTTTACGTTCTATTCTGTGCAGTACATAATCATATACTTTCTTAAAAAGATAATCTCCCTTTTGAATCGCTTTGCTCACATCGATTCCTCCTATTCAAAACGATTGTACCACGCCCAAATCTAATCTGTTCTATCTTTTTCAATCTGTTCTACCACCTCTCTTTTAAGATAGAAAAAGAGGAGGAGTTTTATATGATTATTATTAATTATTTCTTTATGTGTTTGATTTTTGGAACGACATTTTTAGCGATTAAAATTGGTGTTGATGCAGGAGTGCCTCCATTTTTATCAGCTGGTCTTCGTTTTTTCATTGCTGGTTTGCTGCTATTTAGCTTTATGGTTTGGAGAGAAAAAACGACAATACGGTTATTGTTTCGGAAAGAAATGTTTTTTACAGGGGTAGGTTTAACCTTTGGGACGTTTGCTGCATTATATTGGGCAGAACAGTATGTGGCATCAGGGATTGCAGCTGTCTTATCTGCTACAGGCCCAATGATGATTATCGTTATTCAGACACTATTATTAAAGCAAAAAGGAAATTGGTTATCATTCATTGGTTGTATCGTTGGAGTCATTGGCGTCACGTTCTTGATCTTACCTAGTTTTTCAATTGAGATTAGTCCCTTCTGGATAATCGGTTGTTTCGCCATTATAGTTGGTGAATTTTTTTACGCATGTGGAACGATTTATACGAAGCATGTTATCCAAAAATTTGAAACGACATCACCAATTGCTTTAAATGCAGCGCAACTGATGCATGGTGGGATTTTATTAATCATTTTATCATTTTTTACCGAGAGCATTCAGCTTGATTATCTTTTAAGCCCAGCTTCCATTGGCTCTCTTCTTTATTTAACTATTTTTGGTTCAATGATCGGCCAGAGCATTTATTATTGGCTTGTCTCACGGACAAATCCTATTTTCCCTTCTACATGGCTGTATATATCACCAATAATTGCCGTTGTACTAGGTGTTATCTTCTATCATGAATATATTTCTTGGCTAACAGGCATAGGTACTTTGACAATTATTATAGGAACGATTTTAGTCAATTTCGAAACATTACGGAAGCTGCTTAGGGGGCAGGGGGCTGTCCTTCAGGATGTTAAATAAAAGAGATGGGCTTGGGTAATTCATAACGAGTTTTTTTGAAATTTTTTCGAGAAAGAGAAAAGGATGCAACTCTGTAAATTACAGAATTACATCCTCTTTCCAGGAAAAGTTACTTATCCTTTTTGAACGTTAGTTGCTTGAGGACCGCGTTGTCCTGCTTCAACGTCAAACGTTACTGGTTGACCCTCTTCTAAAGATTTGAATCCTTCGCCTTGGATCGCTGAGAAATGTACGAATACATCTTCGCCATCTTCACGTTCGATAAATCCAAAACCTTTATCTGAGTTAAACCATTTTACTGTACCTTTTTCCATGAGAAAAAACCTCCGTTGCGTAATCCGCTTTTTATTACTATTCTTGTTCAATTACATAAGAAGAAAATCACAGATACAGATTTGCAACTTAGTAAAAGTCAAAAATAACTTTTCTTTAATATAGCATTACCCAAAAAACTTTTTCAATAAGATAAAGTAAGAAGAAAGATTAAAAAAATGTGACAAAATCTCGTAAGGTTTCTATTGTAAATGTTACATATTCCTATTTGGTACGTCTATTTAATAAAGGGTATTTATTCGTAGGGAAACACTTGCTTTCTCTATGTAAGGTATCAGAATGGAGGTACAAATCCCATGAAAAGAATGTCACACCTTATTTTCCTTTCACTCCTTATTGTCGTTCTTTCTGCATGTGAAAAGGGAGTGGGAGACGTCGATGTTCTAAATAGTCACGGAAGTATTGAAGGTTTGGAAAAAATGGTTCATTTTTATGATAACGTCCAAAACGGGGTTCCTTCTGATTTGCGCATTGTGCACTATACAATTGAAGGAGATCCAATCATAACAGATTTAAGTTATGACGGAAAATCTTTTGAAGTGACATATGACACCACTCGCGACAAGTTTGGGAGTGGAGAAATTACAATAATTAAATGTGGCAATCTGATCCAGGAAGTGAACCCTACCAATACGGCATATATAGCGGTTGATTGTGAGGATGATTACTACGGAATGCAAGAAATTTTGAGCATTGATTACAACGTGAGCCAGCAAGATCTTTTTGAGTTCGAATTGAAATATGGATCAAATCAGGAGAACGAAATTGATACCCTAACAAACACAGTGAAAAATGACAATGGAACACAAACAGTAGGTGACTTGAAAATAACACCGGAAGTCAAGCAAGAGGTGTATAAAAGACTAGTGTTTGCAAATTACCTAGCCCCAAAAGATTTATCTACGAAGTGTGATGGAGAAGATGCTACGAATTATTATCTAAAAGTACACATTAATGGTGGTCAGCGTGAATTTAAATGGAATGCTTGTGATCAAAGTTCGGATGGCGTGAAATTTACTAATATTGCAAACTACATCATCGAACAATCTGCTAAGAAACAAAAGGTACAACGAGAAATCACCGTTCAAGGCTATGTGTTAGAAATTAAGAACAACGAAATGCTGATCGGAGAAGACCTGACGATGTTAGATTACGAATGGATGAAAGATGAATTACAGAGTATGAATTTTGAGGACAATTATTATCACTTTACTCTTTTAGAGGGTGTTGATACAAAAGTATTCAAGCCAGGTGATAAAATTCTAGCCACTATAGATGGAAGCATAGTTGGTTCCAAACCAGGTAGAGCAAAAGTGAAGGGAATTAAGAAAATAGAAGTACACTAAAAAATAGTATATTTTGGTATTTTACATCCGTTTGCTTATAATAAAAATAAGTGAACGGATGTATTTTTGAGGATATATATTCTTTATTATTCTGTAATACAGAAACATAGAAATACTGATGTGAGCCATTTGAAACATGTGCTATTGTTTCGCTTTATCATCGCACTATTATTCGGGTGTTATGTAGAAAAAGGTGGAGATTCTACTATTGACGAAATAGGTTAGTTGAAGAACTTTTGGTAGATTAAAGATGAATTAAGCTTTTTATTCAAGGGGGAATAAAATTGGATTTCACAAAAATATTAAAAGAATTCCCAGTACTAGAGACTGAAAAAATACGATTAAGAAGATTAAGATTAGAAGATGCACCAGCTTTAGAGAAATATTATTCAAATGAAAATGTATACCGTGATCTTGATTGGAATGGACCAGAAACGCTTGAACGAAGTTATGAAATAATCAACTTATGGAACAAAGGCTATGATGATGGGTGGATTATTCGTTTTGCAATAGCTGATAAAGTAACAGATGAAGTTATTGGTACGATCTTTTTAAGTGAATTTGAAGGTAAACGGGCCGAAGTTGGCTATGAGTTATCAGAAAACTACTGGCGTCGTGGAATCATGTCTGAAGCAATACGTGAAATTTTGCTATTAGGATTTAATCAGTTAGGTTTAGTAAGAATCCAAGCCTTTGTAAGTGATGAAAATGTTGCTTCAAAGGAGATATTAAAAAAATTCAACTTCAAAGAAGAAGGTTATTTAAGACAGTTTGAATGCCACAGTGTTACTGGAAAATGTAAAGATATGTGGGTATATGGTTTATTAAATACAGAGTTTCAGAAATAACAATTCTTAAACTAATGATAAATAATTACACTAATATAGGTTTTAGTTGAATAAGGATCATTTAATTAATCAAACTTTATGGGCTTTTATTGTTTATAGTATTTTTTTTATTTACTTTTATAAAAAGCTATTTGAAAGGGGATAGGAATTTGAAAGTTGCAAAGCTAACACTCTTTATCACAAGTTTAGTCGTACTGTTATTGTTCTATGGCATTAACGGAATGACCGTGAGCCCAGGCACTACTTCAGGTAACGGGAATCCAGCATTGCTATTAGTTGCCCCATTACTCCCACTATTTATTCTAATGGTTTTATTATGGGGAAGAATTTTCCGAGTGCATTCAATAGGTCAACGCTTTTCAATCGCTGGGATAATTTTGACTCTCGTTCATCTGGCTATTGCTTTTATTTATCAGAGAATCTCCCTGGCAAAATATCGGGATATTATTAAAGATGCATTAATTGAAAAGAATGGACAAGTAAGTAATCAATATTTACAAGACATTACAACAGGACTGACTATTCATGTGAACAACCAATATTTTAATTTCAATACATTCCTCATGTTTATTAGCTTTTCAATATTGTTCGCCTTGGCCTTTTATTTGTGGGATATTCTTGATAATAAGAAACGAAATGAAAATGTAGAAGGGTAAAGGTGCTTGTAAGTGAATTCTAACCGGTAGAACTCAATAAGGGGAGAGAAAATATGGAGCAAGAAACAATGATAGAACAGGAAATGTATCGCAGAGCCATTGAATTTATTCCTAAAAGGTATCCAAAGGGCTGGGGTGGCGTGGCAATAATCCGTTCAGAAGATGATCAATATTTTACTAGTGTTTCTATAGAAACAGCCAATTCGAGTGTAGATTTATGTATTGAGGTAGGGGCAGTGTGTGAGGCACATAAATTCAATGTGCGCGTCACTCACTGTTTATGTGTTGTCAGAGATGATGAAAATAGTCCATTTAAGGTGCTTTCTCCTTGCGGTGTATGTCAAGAAAGATTGCGTTTTTGGGGTGTAGATGTAAAAGTTGGTGTCACTACTCCAGATAAATCGTTAAAGTTTGTAACCTTAAATGAAATGCAGCCATACCATTGGACAAATGCATATCCAGCAGAAGAATTAGAGCATTATAAATAATTGTATTTTGCTCGTTATTACAAAGATATTGCTAAATTAATAATTGGAGGACGAATTAATGGATGTAGTAAATAGATTTTTAAATGGCTTGAGAGCAGCGTTATCCTCAGAGGAGCTCGAGGAACTAAATACAGCGTGCGGTGCTACAAAGGAAGATATTGATGCACTAAGGGCGAAGTATCCAAACTGTCCAGAATCACTAATCTCTCTTCTTGAAAATATTGATGGTACATATTGGCGGAAATATGGAGAAAACAGAATTGCGGTTTGTATTTTAGGCTCAGATGTTGATGAGTATCCATATTATTTATTGTCTATAGGGCAGATGCTCGAAAGTTCTAAAGAAGAGGAAGACGTCTCCTATCTTTTAGAGTACGAAGAGGAAGAGGAGGCTGTTGACCCTAAGATAAATCGAGAGGGACTTCTCCCAGGGAAGTATCTTCATTTTTCTGACTGTATGAACAATGGTGGGACATCAAGACTCTATATTGATTTTAACCCGTCTGATGAAGGTGTATGTGGTCAAATCATTCGCTATTTACATGACCCTGATGAATATGCAGTGATTGCAAACAGCTTTGATGAATATTTACAGGATCTTATCGACGGCGGTTTTATTTATTTGGAAAATGAAGAAGAATAACTAAGCTAGATAAAGAAAATCTAGTATTCTACCGAATTCAATGGGACTTTTCACTGCCCTTATAACAAATGGAGAAGTTGCCGAGTAAACCTACTGTAGCTTTTAAGGAAAGTCGATCTGTTTCACCCCTTTGGATTGGTTATCAAAAGGGGTTTTATTTTTCTTGTAAATTTTCCACATCTTAGATCTAAGAAATGGGAAACACATTACAATGTTATATAATGAATATACCGTAACAATTGAAAGAAGGTATGCTATGAAAATTGATATTCCAAAAATTCCATTAGAGTTAACAGAAAGAAATTTTAATGATATTTTTTATGAAGAGGATCCTATACATGAAATGTGTATAATTACTGGCTCAGATTTTTCAAATGAAGCTGTAGGTAGAGTACAGTTATATAGTTCAGTGATAAAAAATTGCACGTTCACTAATACGGATTTTAGCAATATTGATATTTTAGATGTTCGATTTGAAAATTGCGATTTATCTAATGTGAACCTGAGTAAATCTTCAATTCATAGAGTTGAATTTATTAACAGTAAATTGCTTGGAAGTAATTTTTCCGAATCATCATTAGGAAATGTTAAATTCGAGCACTCGATTTTAAACATGTCCTCTTTCGGAAGTTCAAAGCTTGAAAAAGTTGTGTTTCAAGATGCTTCATTACAAAATGCTGATTTTTTTGATTGTAAACTGAAAAAAGTTGAATTTAAAGAATGTAATATAAATGAAGTGAACTTCGATGATACATCTCTTAAAGGAATAGATATTAGCTCATCTAATTTTGATGCACTTACGATATCCGTAGAAGATTTAAAAGGATGTATAGTATCAACAAATCAAGCTATACAGCTTTCATCCTTAATGGGGTTAATTATTAAAGATTAGCATTTCTCATAGATATATAAATAGGGGAGGATTTTCATGCTATCAGAACAAATAGTTAGAGAATTTTTTGAAGAAGTACGATCAGGGATAAATCCTGATTATGCACATCGATATATGGGGGAGCAAGTATTAGCCCATCAAACTGTATCTGAAGAAGAGCAAACAGTGTTGAGAACACCTGAGGATTATGCTGAACATGTAAGAGAAATGCAAGAAGCTTATGGTGATTTTTCTATAGAAATTGGGGAGTTATTAGCAGCTGAAAATAAAGTATATGTACGCTGGAAGCAAATCGGTACACATGTAGGCGAAATCGATGGATACCAACCAACTGGGCTCCCAGTCATACAAATAGCAAGCGCGGTATATAGAATAGAAAACGAAAAAATTGCAGAGTATTGGATTCAAATCGATCGGTTAGGAATCCAAAAGCAATTAGAGCACAACCAGAATAGTAGAAGTGTTTAAATTATAAGCCCGTACTTAGTTATAAAAGAAACTCCATTTCAAATTCAAAATGGAGTTTTTAATTTATGCAATGAGGGGTGTAGCTTATGCTTACTATCACCACATACATTGAAAAGAAAACTATTGATACGTTTGGAAATATGCAAGACTCTTTTATCGCCTTAAATGACAGTCTATCAACTCAGGTGGCTAACAGACAATTAAAGAGGCATAAAGGGCATAAGTTAGATGGTGTAGTAGTTATTACAACAACAGATACTATGATGACTAACTTTATCGATTGGGATGATATTGACTTCATGTGGATGGGCATTTTAGAAATGACCTTGCAATATAAAAAAATAGGTTTTGGAGTACATGCTATGGCCATGAATAACCATGAACGGAGCATCAAAAGAATTATTACAAAACCAGCGAACCTGATTTTATTTACAGTAAAAAGAAATCCAGGTACATTCCTTTGTAATGAGACGAACAACATTGTACTTGAAGAAGAATTTTTATCTGAGATTCTTAACGCAGCTAATGAGTTTATTTCTTTTAGGCAAAAACTGCTTAATGTTGGTAATGTAGAGGGGTTAAAGAAGTTAATGTCTGAAATACAATTATAGTAAGGAAGGGAGTTTTCTATTTGTTCAATGTACAAACATGGGTGAGTTATGATACATGGCTTAGTGACCCGACACCGATGGAGGAAATTGAGAAGAATTTTTATGTATTGGAAGAACTGAAAAACGAAGAGATTCTTCGAAAGCTTATGAATTCAAGCATTGAAGACTCACCACATCTATTTATGGGTTTCATTCAAGTAACCTATAATGGACAAGAAATTTTTGGTCAAGATATTTTCTCGTTAATCAATCATGTTTGGGCTACTTACGAAAACCTTTTGATAGAAACACACGAAAAAGGATATGCAAACCTATCACATCCAGAGGGTGATATAACAGCAATATCTGTACAAACTAATAAAAAGGATCCCACCTTACTTGAAATATCAGTTTTACCAGACGACTTAGAGTCTCGTAAAGATTTTTCTCTGCCAAAGCACCCATTTTTGCAAGCAATGTATGACGGGTTCGTAGCTTATTATAAAGCCTATGCTTCTTACTGTGAAAATGAAGAGATAAAACAAAATTTAATAGATCACTTAGAAATTATTCAAAAAAGATTATTGTGATTGTGAAGGGGCAAAAGATATAACCAATCATATTTCAGTAGCGGAGTATCATTGTATAGATAACGCTGGACATGAAGTAAATAGAGAATCTCCTAAAGAGTTAGCGGCAATTCTTAATGCTTCCTATAGTTGGGTGAATTACAATTGATTTAAGCGTGAGGAGGAAAAAATGAAACATCATTTAATAGACATAAATAATTGGGATAGAAAACCTTACTTTGAGCATTTTTTAAATGATACTAGATGCACATTTAGTATTACTGCAAATATAGATATTACAAAGGTGTTAGAGCGAATTCGTGCTGAGGATATTAAATTCTACCCTACCTTTATTTATATGGTTATGAGGGTTATTAATGCTCGCGTTGAATTTAGAACTTGTTTTGATGAAGATGGAAAGCTTGGGTATTGGGATCAAATGAATCCTAGCTATACTATATTTCATAATGATGATAAAACGTTTTCTGATTTATGGACAGATTATAATGCGGATTTTAAATCCTTTTATAAAAATTTTCAAGAAGACATGAACCAATATGGTGATGTGAAAGAGTTGAGTCCGAAAAAACAGGCACCCCAAAATTTAATTCCTATTTCTTGTATTCCGTGGACTAGTTTCACAGGGTTTAACTTAAATATTTTTAATGATGGTACATACTTGTTACCAATCATTACAGGTGGCAAATATTTTAATCAAGAAGATAAAGTATTGTTACCTATTTCAATACAAGTCCATCACGCTGTATGTGACGGATACCACGCTAGTCAATTCTTTAACGAGTTACAACAGCTAGCTTATAGCTGTGATGAATGGCTATAACTGCAAGTTAAATAGAATTATAATGTTATTAGAAGGCTTGTATCGTTTTACCGTTTAGCTATTGCAGTTCATATGGATTTTTGTTCAAAAAAAATTAAAACCCACTCTACTTTAATAATTGAGTGGGTTATTTCTCTCATCTCAAACTTGTAGTGTACACTCATAGACGAATAGAGCCATAATGATGCCGCCCCTCAAATAGAAAGGCAATCATACTTTCATAATAAGGAATAAACATCTTTTGCTCCATTAGCATAAAGATTTCCTCCTTAGAAGCCCATTTGGCTGCCTGCACCTCTTCTGCCTGTAACGTCAGTTCATTGAGGTCAACGTTATGCTCGATTAAATAATAATCATCAAATCCACGTTCAAAGTTAATCGTCAATTGTGGCCGCATGTTATCAAAATTATAATGAATGCCAAGCTCCTCAAATAATTCTCTCGAAGCGGCCTGTTGACTAGTATCTCCAGCAATTGCACTCCCGCCACAAGTGATATCCCAAAGGTTCGACCAGCCATGCTTAAAGGGCTGTCGCTGCTGAATGAGCATTTCTCCTTTAGAATTAAATATACAAACATGAACGACTACATGAAACTCGTTCGGAAGCATTGCATCTCCACGAGTAATCTGTTTCTCAATTTTATTGCGATGCTTATCGTATAAATCCCATGTTTCCATTATGAAGCTCCTTGTGTATGTATTGGTATTATGAAGAAATTTTCTATTTATATCTTAATTTAATTATGAACCTTTCTCAAAGTCGTATTAACAAGATGAATGTCAGTTGAACGAATTGAAATCAAATTTTAAACTAGGGGACTGTGTCGGTTCCTTTTATTTACGATACAATAAAAGTAGGAATTTTCATACCAGTAAGAGAATTTCGCTTATCGAGTAATCAAAGTATAGTTTGATTACGACGATGGAAGGGGATACATATTATGGTGAAGGTAAGTGTAAAACATATCGATGCGTTTAGTTCAATTCCAGAGAAAGGGAATCCGGCTGGAGTCGTATTGAATGGGGAGGATTATACAGAAGAACAAATGCTTGCTATTGCAGCTGCAGTTGGATTTAATGAGACAGCCTTTGTTATTCCCTCGCAGGTTGCTGATTTTCGTATTCGTTACTTTACACCTGGGCATGAAGTGAATTTATGTGGCCATGCAACAATGGGAACGATATATGCCCTACGAATGAAAGGGTTAGTAACTAAATCAGTTTTAACAATTGAAACCCTTGCTGGTGTATTGCCGATACAGGTTCGTGAAGAAAATAATGAAGTACTGATTACCATGCAACAGGCAACACCACAATTTCAATCATTCAGTGGTTCAAAGTCCGATTTAGCAGCTTCCATTGGGTTACGAGAAGAAGATTTACATTCAGAATATCCAATAGTTTATGGAAGTACAGGTCTTTGGACGTTAATTATCCCAGTTAAAGAGTTAGCAAGCTTTTCAAAAATGACACCACACACCGAAGAATTTCCGAATATTTTATTAGAGATGCCAAAAGCTTCACTACATCCAATTTGTTTTGAAGTGCGCGATCCTGGAAACGATATGCATGCTCGTCATTTTTCAGCTCCTCATTCGGGGACTATTGAAGATGCAATTACAGGAACGGCTTCAGGCGTAATGGGCGCGTATTATAAAACGTTTGTAGATAAAGATATTAGTTTGCCTGCAACACTAAGAGTGGAGCAAGGACATGAAATTAATAAAGATGGACGTGTATATGTACATGTAAAAGAGGTAGAAGAACAATTAGAAATCTCTATTTCAGGTAAGGCTGTATTTGTGAAGGATATTGAGATAGAAATAGTATAATATTACTTTAAAGAGCGTTGCCTAAATTCGTATTAGACATAAAAAAAACTCCATTTTAGTTAACATGGAGTTTTTGCTTTGTATTAAATGGGGATTGACTAACCATTTTCAATAAGTTGAAGCTGATTTTCTTTTTCTTGCAAAAAAGAGAAATACAGATTGACATAATACAATAAAAGCAAAAGCCACGCCTAACACAATCCATGCAACTAATCTTAACTCAGGAGTTTGCTCTACCCCGGCGCTATCTACTTCTCGAGCACCGATAAATATTGCGATAGCACCAAATAATATGACCCATAGCAAACTTGTTGCCCACCATAATTTCATCATAATGTCACCTCCGCAAAGTTATATAAATATACATACGATAAAATATCCCGTTAGTTTCAATATATTGTAAATTTTATCCGAGAGGCTAATCATACCTGGTCGGTTGAAGTGATGTTATTAATCGATACAGTTTATATAAAGCTTAATTATTTTTTGGATTGCTTAACTCTCCAAGCGAATGAAATGAAAAAGGCAGTTATTCCAAATATAGCGATAAAGTAATAGGAAAGAAAGAAAATAAATGATCCATAATCTTCGAGCTCTCTAAATTGATTTCTCCATATATTAGAATCAGAAAGAATACCTATAAGGAAAATAGGGGGAAATACAATAAAAAGCCATTTCCAAAAGAATGACCTATAAGCATTATCATGGTTCATATCAGTCAGCCCCTTTGTAGAATATTCCATTTCTATTCATTTTAACTTATTTGTGCTTAGTAAAAAAGAGCAGTAATATTAGCCTGCTCATGATACATCCTTGTATAAAGTTAGTAAACGTAGTCTAACTAATGTGGGTAGATATACACTTCATGAATTAACATTGATCAACAACTACACCTAATGAAGAGAATAGGTGAAGTATGTACGTTCCCTACGATGAATGTATTGATTGAAAATATCGCACCAGAAGGGCAAAAGGGATCGTATCTGGGCGCATCACAATTAAAAAATATTGGCTCCTTTATATGGCCCATTTTCGGCGGCTGGGTTCTAGTCCAGTATGAAGCGGGCTTGTATTTTATTATTGCAGCACTAGTTGCTGTTAGCATTCTTTTCTATAAACGTGCATTTCGATACAAGGAAAATACCTAACAAGCGTAGCCTATGAACCAATTTGATATGGCCCAATTTTAAGAAAACGTCGTATCTTTTCATAGGAGGTATGGCGTTTATTTTTTTTGAAATACTAAAGGGGTAATAAATTTCTGTTATTTACCACCTTTTCCTTCATATTTTCGACAAAAAATAGTTAGCGATCTATATCTTTGGTTTGCAAATGAAAAGCTAATAGAATAGAATATGTTACATAGTTAAATTAGAGTACTTTAATTTAACTGATAAAATTAAAATAGAATATTACTTAGGAAGGGTTTAATAGATGAAATTTAAAGAGTTTTTGAAAAGTAAAGGTGCAACAGCTTCTTTATTTATGGGTGTTTTTTATGCAGTCTGTATGCTAGGAATCTTTTTGCCAGGGTACACAGCGATACCTGGGAATATTGATCGTCTATCGGTTGCCATAGTGAATGATGATGAGGGAGAAGCTGGAGCTCAAATTGCAGAAAGCCTAGAAGAACAGCTTCCATTTAAAAATATAAAAACAGAGATTTCAAATAAGGCTGCTTTACAAGAGCTAGAGGATAACAAACTAGCCTTAGTGGTTCATATTCCAGAAACGTTTTCTGCCGATTTACAAAATGGTGATGTATCATCAAGTATTGATTTCACGTTGAACGAAGCAGGTGCAACAGTTGTATCCTCGTCTATGACACAAGTTGTTGCACAAATTAATGAGCAATTAAGTACACAATTTTCAAGGCAAACAGCTCAGGGCATTCTAATGAATTTGAATGTACCTGAAGAGCAGGCAAAGGAAATGACAGCGCTTATTGAAAATAGCTATGTAGGCAATGTTGTGACAATTAATGATATGCCAGATGGTATGCATAACAATATGCTACCGATGTTCCTAACGATGTCTCTATATGTTGGCGCCATGATTTCAGCGATGCAATTAGTCGGTGCCTTTAAAGCCAATCGTGGGAAAGCTTCCAGAACACGCTTGTTCATTTATGTACAATTAACTTCCATCCTAGTCGGTGTTATTGCTGGTTTAGCTTCAACAGGAATTGCTTTTGGGATTAATGATTTAAGCAGCGATGCATTCCTTCTAATATGGGGACAGCAGATTTTAAATTATTGGGTATTCTTTAACTTCACCGCTATTGTCGTATTCCTTTTCGGAGAAGCGGGTATGCTTTTAAATATTCCAATTCTATTAGTGCAAACACTTGCGAACGGTGCAACAATTACACGTGAGATGATGTATGCACCATATGAGTTGGCAAGCTATGTGACACCGATGTATTATTCGGTGCAAGCTTACTATGCTAATATTTTTGGTAGCACAAGTGCTAGTCCGTATTTATTAGGCTTAATTGCAGTTGGGATCGGAGCGATGCTTATTAATAGTGTCATTGTTTCGGTTTTCCATAAGCAGTTGCCAGTCGATGAAAAAGAGACAAAAGAGTTAGCAAAAGTTTAAATCGGCTGAAGTAAATGATTAGTTTTGATACAATAGAACTAATATTTGCCTAAGGAGCTGAAACAATGGCAATTCAAATTTTCATTTTGACTAAGCTAATGAAAGAGGATAATTATCCTTATAAATTAAAAAAGCAAATCTCAGAATTACAGCCTCTCGATACGATCAACGGTCTTACCGAGAGTAAGCTATACTATCATTTCGAATCATTAGCAAAGCAAGGCTTAATTGAGGTAAAAGAGGTCATCAAAGAAGAGCATCGACCAGACAAGCAAGTATTTGCTATTACTGATAAGGGTCGAGAAGCCCTACCGAAAAAGATTTATAAACTGTTTGAAAATGCAAATTCAATTGGTGATATGATTATCGGTTTAGCCAATATGAAATATGTGGATCGAAATAAAGTGGTTCGTATATTAGAGAAAAAAGTAGATGAAATTAAAGAGACGTGGGATAGGATGTCTCAATATGAGGGCAAACATTTTGTGGAATCTGGGCAAGAAGTATTGGGAGAATTTGTGAGCGATTATGCACATTTTCGAATCAATACTTCAATCCAGTATTTCGAAAAGTTAATTGATCTTATTCAAAAAGAGGAAATTTAGAGGAGAGGGGCTGTCCCAAAAATATTTTGAGACGGTCCCCCTTGAGACTAAGATGGTGGCATTTTGATGCGACCACCGTAGGGGCAATATTTCTTCATGGATAATTATGAAGGATTGTGGGGGTGTTGGGAAAGTTTTTACTTTCTGGACACCCCCTTGTTTTTTAAGATTGCTTTTCTGCCAAAAAGCTTTCTTTTTCATCGTAAATGGATTGGTATGTTTTAGATGAAAGAGCCGCTTAAAAGCCAAGCTAGTAATATAAAATTGAATGAATATGGTTAATATTCCTTAATAATCATGATTTCGAATGCTATTCGAATGTTAAATACTGTATAGTTATGGGGTAATCAAAACTATATAGGGGGATTATTGGGATGAAGAGAATTGTGAAACTTAGTCTGTTGGCACTACTTATAACCTTATTTACACTAGCACCACATCAAAAAGCTTTTGCAGAAAGCTACTATAAGGATGTTACAACAGAAACGCCTGGTGTTGCAGCGTTTAAATATTTAATTGATAAGGGGATTTTAATACCAGACCCGGACGCTACGTTTGGCATTAAAGATACCGCTACACGGTTTGAAGCGATACATATGCTAGTTCAGGCTTTAGAGCTTGATACAGAAAATATAACTGAATTCCCAGCATTTAAGGATGTAGCGGCAGACGATCCAAACATGCCGATTATTGCTGCAGCGTATTATGCCAATATTATAAAAGGCAATGAAAAGGGCGAGCTACAGCCAAATGCCCCTGTCACTCGTGCAGAGATGGCAAAAATGCTCGTAACTGCCTTTGAGTTAAGTGGTAAGTCAAACGGTGTATTTTTTGATGTAAATTCGAAGCATTGGGCGAAATCATATATTGATATTTTAGTAGCAAATGGGATTACTACTGGTGGGAGTGATTTTACATTTTTACCAAGCAATAATCTAACGAAATCACATTTAGTAACGTTCATTGCACGAAGCCTAAATCCTGATATGCGTGTAAGCTATGAGGGATTAAATAATATTTGTGCGAAAGAAACATCTAAAAAGAAATATCGTGTTAATGTGTCGGTGACGAATCTTTGGAACAAGTATAATCAAGCGAGACCAACAGTGGATGGTCCTTCTTTAACGAACCCAGTTAATAATGCAAAATGGATCAATGGTATGTCCCTTACGCAAAAGAAATGGTTAGTTGGAAAAACAGATACGCAAAGCTTCTATAATGACGAGGTATCTATTATGGAAACACGGGGTAGTATGTATCGTGTTGCTGCTCGTGATCAATATGTACCGTATAATGCAGCTGGCTATCCAGGCTGGGTGCCGAAAAGTCATATTGTTAGCTCAAATATCGATACTTCAAACTGTGAAATTGCCATTGTAACGTCGAAAAGAGCGACAATGTTTAATATTATCGACCGTAAACCATATTTAGAAATCAGCTATTCAACAATTTTACCGGTGCTGCATAAAGCAAACGGCTGGTTATATGTCCAGGCGGCAAATAATGAGGTAAAAATGCTAAAGGCATCAGATGTAAAATCGTATAAATCTTACAAAGACATCCCGAAGCCAACAGCAAATGATATTATTAGCGAAGCAAAACGTTATGTAGGTTTACCGTATTTATGGGCAGGTGTATCCTCGTGGGGCTATGATTGCTCAGGTATTTTATATGCTGTATTCCGTGAGCATGGTATTATGATTCCTCGTGATTCGTTCTATCAAGCAACGAAAGGAACGAAAGTGGCGAAAAAGAATTTGAAGCCAGGGGATTTAGTGTTCTTTGCATATAACGGTGGAACGGGCAAGGTGTACCATGTAGGCTTATATATCGGAGATGGACAAATGCTTCATGCACCGCACTATGCTGCGAAGGTTCGAATTGAAAAGCTAGATCAAGGTGTATATAAGAAAAATTACGCTGGTGCTAGACGCTACTTGTAGTAAAAAATATTAGAGCATTTTTGCTGAGTTAGCAAATCATCCCTGCATTGAATTGGAACACGTGTATTTGGCTAACATAGTTTTACAAATGCTATTTGTTCGATTTGGCAGGATTGATATACGACTTAAATATAAATAAGTGCCAATTTGGGAGTAAAGACCTAGTTTGGCACTTATTTTATAATATGTTGTATATGGATTTCGCCAATTTTGTAAAATGCAGTTTTTTAGAGCGGGCTTTAAAAATAATCTTGAGATTTTTTTGTGTGAGGGCTTGAATATACGGCCTTTTTTAAAAAACAGCAATAAAAATGATCCTGGTGCGGGAGAAATATGGCTCCTGAATAACATGTATATTGTGGGAAAACGGTCTTTTTATGTGTGCTTTTTTCGTGTTATCCTCTTTTTTGTTCCTGATAATTATAAGTCTATTGTCCTGCTTGTACTTAGAATAGACAGAATGAAACGACGAAAAAGAGGTGAATTCAGGCGGTTTTTTCGCAGTTTTTTGTTCATTTTCATCGAAAATTCAGCTTTTTGTATTGGTGAAAGATACAGTGAAACTATTCTAATAGCTTAATAAAACTGCCTGAAATGTGATTAATACAACGGTCTATCTTGTTTGGATGGACATAGCGAAATTAGTCCACGGAGCAAAGAAAGGGAATGGCGAAGCGTTTGAGCTCTTAATCGAATCTGTTAGGGAAAAGTTATATCGAACTGCTTATGCCTATGTTAGAAATGAACAGGATGCCTTGGATATCTATCAGGAAACGATCAGGAAACGGTACCAGTTAAATAGTGAAGGGTTTGAAGAGGAAATAAAGGAGCTGGAATTAGTCGTGCTCCTAAACGAATAAAGCCCAACCTAAAAGATGGTGTGAACTTCCAATTCAAACCATCTTTTATTATAATGCTGCTAACAGTTATTTCGATTGAGGTGAAACGGATGAACGAAGCAGCATTGGAATTTTGGAATACATATTGGGGCAAGGCAGAGAAGCCTACGAATGTAGAAGCTTTTTGCTTTGGAGATACGCCCGATGAATTAGCAGCTATGGTCGTTAATGGAGTAAAAACAGCAACCTGTAATGCATTACGACTGTATGAGCTTAAAAACCACCCGATTCCGAGGGTTGGCGAATATAACATTATATTAAACAAAGCCCTTGAACCAGTAGCACTCATTCAACTGGAGAAGGTGGAATTCATACCTTATGATGAAATCGATGAGCGCTTTGCCATTGCAGAGGGAGATGGTTCTTATGAAAACTGGGATAGCATACATACACGTTTCTTTACGGATGCACTTTCCCAATTTAATGAAACCTTCAACAGAAAAATACTATTAGTTTGTCAGCATTTTAAAGTCCTTTCAGTAAGAGATAACCTTTAAGGGGGATACTGAGCCCCCCTTAGTTATCAAAGCCATGTCTCGCTACAGGACATCTTCCACCGTCATTTTCCCATCGGTCAATGTCCAGGTGCTCATCATACCAGCCGTCCCGTATGCCTCTACTCAACATCCTCATTAGAGTAACAATGACACATCATCCTTTTTATTAAATTTCGTATCCTATCATATGAAATAATGAAGTTTCCGTTCATTCCTTTATAGCGATAGTTCCTAGAATGAAACATTGATTAGAATAAAACTGTTTACAAGCACAGGCTTCTTTCGTTACTGTTTTAGTAGTACCTAAAGAGAGAAGGGCTAAAAATGTTTTTTGATTTAGATCCAACGATACTAATTGTGTTAATAGTATTCGGGTTTTTAGCAGCATTTATTGATTCTGTTGTTGGTGGTGGCGGCTTAATTTCTTTACCTGCCCTCATGTTTACAGGACTACCTCCAGCAACAGCAGTAGCGACAAATAAACTAGCGGGCACTATAGGCTCATTAACAAGTACGGTTATGTTTTATCGCTCAGGGCAGCTAGATATAAAATCAGTTGCGAAATTTTTCCCGTTCGTGTTTATCGGGTCAATGATCGGGGCATGGATTGTCCATCTTCTCAATCCGGATTTATTAAAACCGTTAATGCTCGTCATGCTAGCAGGGGTTGCCGTTTATACGATTTTTAAAAAAGATTGGACACAAACGAACACGGATGTGAAGCTATCACGCACGAAATGGATTCTCTTTATCGCTGTTATTTTTCTGATTGGCTTTTGGGATGGCTTTATGGGTCCCGGTACAGGCTCCTTTTTAATTTTCGCCTTTTTAATGATGGGCTTCGATTTTTTAAAGGCAGCAGGGAATGCAAAATTTTTAAATTTCGGGAGTAATATTGCGGCGCTTATTATGTTTATTATTTTAGGTCAAGTTAACTTTGCATACGGTATTCCAATGGGGATTGCTCAATTAGTCGGCTCCATTTACGGCTCGCAGTTTGCTATTAAAAAAGGTAGTAATTATGTTCGAATATTATTTATTACGGTGACCGTAGTAATGCTAATCAAAAACGGCTATGACTATGTTCAGGAATATATGTCGAGGTAATACATAATGGCTCAACCAACATCTCACCTGTTTCTCTAAATGGGTGGGTTTTTTGTTTGTTCAGAAATGTATTTTTATACCATATATTAATGTATAATGAAAAAATATTTAGTAATATATGTAACTAGGAGGGAGTCCATGAAAAAGTTATTCGTCATTTTGGCGGTAGTGGGCCTAATTATTATCGGGAGTATGCTTTACTATGAATCTAAGCTACTTGAAGAGCCAATTATCATTGCCAATGAAGTTGATTTGGGGATGAACACAATCCATATCTCTTATATCACGAATGGATTACAACCACATGAATTACAATCAGTTGAAATAGATGGTATGCATTATTATCCTCAAAATGATTTTGATGTTGAGTCTGATTCACAACAATCAGTTCAATGGGCAAGCTATGTGAACTATACATACTACTCGATTTTTGCACCATCCATCCCAATTCAAATAGATGATGGCCAATCCTTAACAGCTGCAACAGAGGGGACTGTTCATTTTACAGATGGACATACCGAAAAGATCCTCCTGAATGTTCGCCAGCCGGATGAATTAACACAGCTTTATCAAACAATGAGCTTTGGCGGTACAGACGGTTCGGAGGCGCATTATGAAGTGGTCGAACCATTCACGTTGCATGGATTAGCTGTCGAAGGGGAAAGTGTGGAACTAACTAGCTTTAAAATAAATAATGAGGAAGTGCCACTCCCTATTAAGCAGCCGATTCAACTAAACATAGACGACACAATCTATTATCACTCAACGAATGGTATTGCATTATTTCTAGGTGAACCGTTTACTATTGAATTAAGCGGAGTAGATCAAATGAATAATGGGATAATTATCCCCCTCTATAACAGTTTGAATGAGATCCCGAGTAAAGAGTGGGTGGATGAAAAGGTAAAGGAGCGTGAGAATAAATGAATTTTCATAAGCTCGTCCTAATTGGAGTAGTATGTATCGGTATTGCTTTAATTCCGGATTTTATTGGGTTACTTATTTTTGCACGTGCATTTTCAAAGGTAGATGTCCCGTATGCCAAACTAGGGATGTATTGTTCAATCTTATTATCGATTTACGTTTTTATTGAAATGTTTCAAGTCAAGAATGAAGGTGTATTTTTTTATGAAACAGGAAATATTTGGGAACAAATAATCTATGTAGCTATTAGCCTGATTTATATATTAAACTATGCGTGTATCTTTTACGTGTCAAATGAAATAGTAAAAATCGAGAAGAGTATTTTCCCTAAAATATTTATCGGTGCCCAAATATTGTTTCTGCTCGTTACTGAATTATGGATGCATTTACCTATCGATATTGTCGCAGAATATTATTTTATTACGATAATTCCTATAATTGTGTTTTATATTGCGCTTATCGTCTTCCTATGGAAACGAAAAAATATGGAGAGGGCGCTTTATACGGAAATGCCATCGTCCTATGGAGATGCTACTAGCTAGACAACCAGTCCCCACAGCCACCTATACTAAAAGCGTGGTTGTGGGATTTATTATTAGGCTGTCACAATACGTACCCCTTGCTTTTCAAATTTTTTAAGGTAAGACGTATCAAGTATAATGTCAGTCACAATATAATCGACTTCCTTTAGATCACAGATTTTCACTGCCACATCTCTGTTAAATTTAGAGTGATCGGCCGCTATATAAACGGTATTAGCTAGCTTGATAATCTGCCTTCTTGTTTGTACCTCCTCTACATTGTAATCTGACAGTCCTTTTTCTAATGAGATGCCACTTGTGCATATGAATGCTTTGGAGATATTTAGTCGTTCAAAGTTAAACAAGAAATCATACGCCGTAATCGAATTTTCTGACTGTCGTAGCTTCCCACCGATAATAATGACGTTGATGTCACTATTCATTAGTTCCAGAATGATCGGCAGCGAGTTTGTAATAACCGTTAGCCTCTTATAATGCTTAATATATTTTGCAATTTGAAAGGTAGTCGTTCCGCTATCTAAATAGATTGAGTCGCCTTCCTCGATGAAGCTTGCACACCGTTGCGCAATGTTCTCCTTTTGGGATAGATTCTCGTTCAGCCTTGTTGTTAAAAGAGACTCGGCTTTTTCTTTTTCCACTAATTTTACGCCACCATAAAATTTTTCCACTTCGCCTTGCTCTACTAATAGTTGAATATCTCTTCGAATGGTCTCCATTGATACATCCAATCTTTCACACAAGGAGGAAAGCTTTATCACTTCCTTCTCCTCAAGTATTTCTTTAATTCTTCTTTGTCTTTCAATAGGATACATAGTCAACATCCTTTCCATAAAGATGACCATATCATAGCAGAGTTCCACAATACTTTGTCATCAATTAACCAACAATTAATAATGATTTACAAAGAACGCATAGAGGATTTACAAAACTTTTCTATACTAGCAATAACAAATGAGAGGTGAAGAGATTGCTGCAGTTAAAGAATATTAGTAAATGTTACGGGGAAAAAACGGTATTAGGAAATATAAATTTAGAGATTGCCAACGGGGAAATTTTATCCTTACTAGGACCGAGTGGCTGTGGAAAAACGACCTTATTAAATATCATTCTTGGATTAACGGAGCAAACAGGCGGACAACTTTTTTATAACAATGAAGATATTAGCAGTATGCCAATGAAAAGTCGTGGATTTAATATTGTCTTCCAGGATTTTGCCTTGTTTCCGCATTTAACTGCCTATGAAAACATCATCTATGGACTTAAAAATCAGCATAAGAAAGTATCAAAGGAAGATATTCAGGAATATATCGATTTTTTAGAGTTGGAGCCACATTTAAATAAACGTATCGATCAGCTATCTGGTGGGCAAAAGCAGCGTGTTTCTATTGCGCGGACACTTGTCATGAAGCCGAAAATTTTATTACTGGATGAGCCTTTAAGTGCGTTAGATGGCGTTATCAAGGAATCCATTAAAGAGCGCATTAGATCGATTGCACGTGAATTTGGCTTAACGACAATTATCGTTACACATGATCCAGAGGAGGCACTTACGTTATCAGATAAGGTGCTCATCATTAACGAAGGTCATGTAGCACAATTTGGGAAGCCTAGCGAAATTGTCAATCAGCCTGCTAATGCTTTTGTGGAAAATTTTATATTAAAGCAGCTACACATAAAGCGTCAAAATATCTATCGATTATTTGGTGAGCAATATGCTTAAAACAACAAAAACAATGCGAATCGTATATATTCCGTTACTTGTTATTTTTAGTGTGTTTCTAGTCGTGCCGCTCGTATATATGCTGTGGCTTTCACTAAGTGAAAATGGCTCATTCACCTTGCAGCATTTTAAAGAGGTGCTTAGCTCCTCCTCGATTGCTACGGCGATAGGTAACAGTATAAAGGTCTCGCTCGTAAGTGCCGTTATTACAACAACGCTCGCCTTTATTGTGGCGTACACGTTGTATTTTACAACCCTTCATGCAACGTTTAAAAAAGGTGTTCGCTTTATTATTACGCTACCTATGCTTCTGCCGACCATTACGTATGGCTTTGTGCTGATCTACGTATTTGGTAATCAAGGCTTGATCACAAAGCTACTAGGCGAGCCTATGTTTTCTGTTTACGGCTTTAATGGCTTAGTCATTGGATATGTGTTATACACACTGCCAGCCGCCTTTTTGTTAATTGCGAATGGCATGGAATATATCGACCAACGATTTGCACTAGTGTCCATTTTAATGAATGATCATCCACTTCGCCGATTTTATCATACGGTGCTAAGACCATTGGTTGGTACGCTTGCTGGTGCTTTTATTTTAACCTTTATTTTAAGCTTTACGGATTACGGGATTCCTGCTTCGGTAGGGGGGACCTATGAGGTCATTGCAACGACGCTATATCAAACAATGCTCGGCTCTATCCCTGATTTTTCACAGGGAGCTGTCATTGCCATGCTCATGTTATTCCCAGCAGTGATTGGAGGTATTTTGCTGACAAGGTTTGATAAATACAATGTGTCGTATCGATCGTTATCCAACCAAGCGCCGATTTCGAATAAAGTGAAAGATCTAGTTTTTGGTGCTAGCTCATCCGTCATAGCGATTGCGATTATCATTATTTTTTCTACCCTGTTCATCGTGCCGTTTGTGTCTGTTTATCCGTATAATATGAGCTTTACTTTAGAGCATTTAGAGAAGGCGCTATCGATGAAGGATGTAACGACTGTATATAAGAACTCGATCCTCGTGGCAATAGGGAGTGCAGCTATAGGTGTACTCATCGCGTTTATAGCAGGGGTCATTAGTGTACGAACAAACATCAAAAGTAGGCGCTCACTTAACTGGATTTCAATTATTACGAATACAGTTCCAGGAATGGTGCTGGGTCTAGCCTATTTACTTTTCTTCAACGGGATTTCATTGAAGGGGACATTTCTCATACTGATCCTATGTAACATCATTCATTTCTTTACAACACCGTATTTAATGATGAAAAATGCGCTAGAGAAAATGGACCCTACATGGGAAGTAACGGGTGCCTTATTAAAGGACTCTTGGTTTAAAACAGTTGTCCGTGTAATCGTACCGAACATTCGAAAGACGATTATTAGCGTATTTTCGTACTATTTTATCAACGCCATGGTCACGGTAAGTGGGGTTATATTCCTTGTTAGTACAAATACGATTTTAATGTCTACTAAAATAAAAGAACTGCAGCATTTTGCCAAGTTTAATGAGATTTTTATTCTGTCCTTACTAATTTTAATGACCAATATTGTCGTTATGACATTTTGTAATATTTTAAATTCTATTGAGAAAAGGGGATTCATCACCAATGAAAAGCAAAGTATTAGGCCTGTTCGCATCTGGAAGTTTAGCTCTCTTATTAGCCGCGTGTGGAGATAAACAAGGGGCAGAGGATCAAGTTATCATCTATTCAAATGGAGATGATGAAGCAATTGAAATTATGGAAACGGTATTAGATAGCAATGGCTATAAAGATCAATATGTCATTCAATCATTTGGCACGTCGGAGTTAGGCGGAAAAATGCTAGCCGAGGGGACAAGCATTGAAGCAGATATTGTAACAATGGCTTCCTATTATATTGACAGTGCACAAGAGGAGCAAAGCATGTTTATTGATTTATCCTCAGAAGCAAGCACGCTTGAAACCTTTTCAAGCTATCAGCTACCTATCCTAGGGAATGTTGGGTCTATCTTTGTGAATACAGGGGTGATTAAGGATAAGGGACTAAAGCTACCAGAGTCGATAAAAGATTTAACTGACCCACAATATAAAAATCTGATTTCCATTCCGAATATGCTAGATTCATCGACTGGCTGGTTATTAGCTCAAGCAATTATCGGCGAGTATGGCGAAGAGGAAGGAAAGAAAGTATTTGCCGATCTAATAAAAAATGTTGGTCCACATCTAGAAAGCTCAGGCTCTGGTCCAATTAAAAAAGTACAAACTGGTGAAGTAGCAGTTGGTTTCGGTCTACGAGCTCAAGCAGTCGATGCAAACGAAGAGGGACTACCTATCGAGTATATCGATCCGACAGAGGGGAATTATTCGCTAGTTGAATCGATTGCCGTAGTCGACAAAGAATCAGAGAAAGAAGAAATGAAAGCAAAGGAAATGGCAGAGCTGATTGCGAAGGAAGCCCGTGCAGAGCTAATCAAGCAATATCCAGTTACCCTTTATGAAGGGGAATCCCTAAGTGCACAGCATACACCAGCTTATTTAAAGCAATGGGAATCTACTCTAACTGTCGATTTATTAAAAAAACATGAAGCATTATTCAAAGAAGCACAAGCACTAGGAGGCAACTAACATGAACCGCTATCTATTATTGACACCAGGACCGTTAACAACTTCAGAAAAGGTACGCCAGCAAATGCTAGAGGATCGTTGTACATGGGATGATGAATATAAGCAATTAACACAAGCAATCCGCCGAGAATTATTAGCTATTGCGGAAGTGGATGAAGAGGACTACACAACCGTTTTAATGCAGGGAAGTGGTAGCTTTGTAGTCGAATCGGTACTAACGTCTACTATTCGTCCGACAGATAAAGTGTTAATTATCACAAACGGAGCATACGGGGAACGGCTTGCGCAAATGGCACAAAGAATCGGATTGTCTTATGTGCAGTATGCAACACCGTATGATGAATATCCAGAGATGCAAAAAGTAGAAGACTATTTAATAAAGGATGCATCGATTACCCATATTGCCATTGTCCATTGTGAGACGACGACAGGCATCCTCAATCCAATTGATAAAGTAAGCGCCTTAGCGACACGTTACGGGAAGACATTCATTGTCGATGCAATGAGCAGCTTCGGCGGTGTACCGATTGCTGTAGGTGAGCTCGGTATCGATTTCTTAATTAGCTCTGCGAATAAATGTATTCAAGGTGTGCCTGGATTTGGATTTGTACTTGCGAAGAAAACGGCACTTCAAAAATGTGAAGGTGTAGCTCGTAGTCTATCGTTAGATTTATACGATCAATGGAAGGTTATGGACGTAGACGGGAAGTGGCGTTATACATCACCTACACATGTAGTAGCAGCTTTCCTTCAAGCGATTGAGGAACTGAAAGAAGAAGGTGGCGTGCAGGCACGATTCCAGCGCTATACAGAAAACAATCAAATTCTGCGTGACCGATTAGCGAAGGTAGGGTTTAAAGGCTATATCGATGGCGATAAACAATCACCAATTATTACAGCCTTCTTATATCCGAATGAGCAATTTCAGTTTAATCACTTTTATGAAGAGATGAAGGCACAGGGATTTGTACTTTATCCAGGAAAGCTGACGGAGGTTAACACATTCCGTATCGGAAATATCGGTGAAATTTATAAGGAAGATATCGAAAAGCTTTGCACATTAATCGAAAACTATATGGCGGTGACGGTAAAATGACAAAAATTGAAGGCGTTATTTTAGATTGGGCAGGTACAGCAGTAGATTTTGGATGTTTTGCTCCGGTAAATGTATTCCTAGACATTTTCAAAAATGCAGGTGTTGAGGTGACACTAGGGGAAGCACGCGAACCGATGGGCATGCTAAAAATCGACCATATCCGTACAATGCTGGCGATGCCACGTATTCAGGATGCTTGGCAGAATCTATATGGACGCCCATCGAATGAAGAGGACGTAGCAGCATTGTATGAGAGATTTGAAAAGCAATTAATGGTGTCGTTAGCTACTTATACAGATCCAATTCCGACAGTTTTAAATACAGTCAATGATTTAAAGGCGGCTGGTTTAAAAATCGGCTCAACAACAGGCTATACGCGTGGCATGATGGATGTTGTTGTACCAAATGCAAAAGAGAAAGGCTATGAGCCACAGTCACTTGTAACGCCAGACGATGTAGATGGCTTCGGCCGTCCTTACCCGTATATGATTTTTGAAAATATGAAAAGATTAGGCTTACAGGACGTACGAAAAATCGTCAAGGTTGGAGACACAGCTTCTGATATTCGAGAAGCATTACAGGCCGGGGTTTGGGCTGTTGGTGTCATTATTGGCAGCTCAGAAATGGGCCTTTCACAGCAAGAGTTCGGGGCGTTGGATGAGGAGCAAAAGGGGCAGGCTATTGATTCTACCCGCCAAAGATTTGAAGCGGTCGGCGCTCAATTTACAATTGAAACGATGGCAGAGCTACCGCAACTAATTGAAAAGCTAGAGCAAGAATTAAGCATCGACTAGGGGAAACTAGCTTTAGAAGAAAAGTATAGAGCACAAGGATAATTCGGATGAGCTCACCGATTATCCTCGTGCTTATTTGATATAAGAACAAGAAACAAAGACGTTACTTTCTATATTTTAGCAGCCGATGTCTATCCTATCGCTTCTTAGTTCTGTATAATTTACATATATAGCCATATGAAATACAGTCTAGGTAGGTGGTTTATGAATATTATAGCGTTAGTAAGTACCGTTTTATGCTGGGGCATTATCCTATTCTTTGCTCTGAAAATAGCGAAAAAAGAGCAAGAATCCTATAAAATCTGGAAAGTGATTTTAGTTATCCTAGTAGGTTTATTTTCATTTAGCTTAACATTCCAGATTCAAGATATGTCTGTAAAAATCGCTATTTTGCCTTTAGGGGTATGGATTTTATTTGCCATCCTACGTAAACGTGAAGGAGCATGGGAGAAATATCGAAAGTTTGCTTGGTTAGGTTTTTTTAGTAATTATTTATTTTTAGTCATCTCGGTTGTGGAAACACCTATTCACCAATGGATATATCCGCCAGAGCAGTTATCAACGTATATTGGTGCAAATAGTGATCTCGAAATAGAAAGTCTTCATCCATCTGGAAAACAAGAGCGACATGTAATCAATCAGCTTCAGCAAGCGCTAACAGATATTGAATTAACGCCATTTTTTGTTGATGAGTGGTACAATGAGACGCATTTTAATTATGAACCACCAAAAGTTGAAGAGCGATTCCCGTATTTGGTTGTCGGTCATGAACCGGAATGGGGAAGTGGTATCGCAGCAAGTATTTACATTGAACGAGACGGGAAGGGGATACTTGTGTCGACAACAAAAACACAATATTATTTCCGCTCTCAGCACTCCATTTTAAAGGAGGGCGTTGAGGATGAGTAAGAAATGGGTAGTTACGTTAGCTATAATCTTCATAATTGTTTTAGGAGCTGTAGCACTAAATTATCGTACACCAACACCTTTTCTAACGGTTGAAGAGATTACCGAGGTGCTAAATAAGCAAAATATTGCTCATACAGTTACGGTATTAGATGTTTTAGAAGCTGAACCGTCATATCGCCTTGTCCCGTTTACAACAGAGGATGGTCGAGCTGGAATGAGTTACTGGTCTTTTAAGCTGTCGGGATGGAAGTTAGTAGGTTATGAATGGAATGGCTCATTAAAAATATGGAAGCTACGTCCGGATGATCCAACGAGCTATTATTTTGTCTGGAATTTCTCTTCACAACAAGAGGTAGCACAAATGAATGTTTTCCTTTTGCAGGATCGCTACTATTCTATATCTGGAGACAATAATCAATTTTACACACCACGTGTACAGCTTAGAATGGATATCGACTTTAATGAACGGCTATATGGTCTGCAGCCTATTCCTCAAGAATGGTTAACTATTATTGAAGGAATGACTCCGATCCAACATGATTCTTTATTTTCATCAATACTAGGAACTCCGCCTTCCTATTATTTTGGCATACAAACAGTAGATAAGCAGGGACAGGATGTATATGTAGAAACGGGGGGTCAAACCCATTGGTTGGAACGTCAAGATTTTCAAGTCGATTATGTAATGGACATCACGGAAGATCAGTTAGAAAAACCTTGATGCTTTTATGAAAACGGCAATAATTTTAAAGGAACTAGCTAAACATCTAGTTCTATTAGAGAATCAAAAAAATCACCCCTGTATGATAGAATACAGGGATGATTTTTTAACCTTTATCCTACTGTATTGGGAGAAGATTAACTAACCAAATCCCATTAGAGTTTTTAGACATCCCAAAAAAATGTTCCTTATACTTTGTTATGATATAGGCCTCATTAGATCCCTCATCCATCACATAAAGCTCTTTATTTTTAAAAGGGTTATCTATTATTTTATTCCTATTTACATCTATTTCACTTTCCTTCATATACTCTTCCAACGTCGGTTTAAAGTAATCCTCATCGTCGTTAATTAATTCATAAAGAGCGCGATCATTCTTTTGTTCTTCTGCAAATAGATAGAGTTGAAAAACCTCATGAGGTTGAAGACCCTCTAGTAAATCTTGATTGTATGCAATCGAAAATTCATTGAATATGTCTTCAAGTTGTGAATCTAATACGATGTTTCCCTCAGGATCTAGGGAAAGGTTAAAAGAAAACAGTTCATCATAGTGTTCGGAGGGCAGTTCAAGTACTTCAACATTTTTAGCTAAATAGGTGTCTTTCAACTCATCGACTGCTTGTAAGCCTCTAACGTTTAATGTGGCAGCTTGAGAGACATCCTGTGAATCGAAGCTGATATATTTGTGAAGTAGCCTCTCTGTTTCTGCGTTAAAAACAATTTTACTTGAGGAAGTAATGAATCCCTTTAATTCCGGAAATGCACGAATGGAAGTTTCATCTGGTTGAAAGTAAAATTCATCCTTCGAATAATGTAATCTCCCAAATAAATCGCCTGAAAAATTTAATGTCTCAATATTTGAAGCATTCTCGTTGACCCCGTAAATTGTTACCATCTCTTTTAACCCCCATAAAAATATGCAACTTAAGATAACAACGGCGGAAATGAAAAATCCATTGCTTTTTCGTTTTTCTTTTTTTATTGAATTGCTTTGAATCTGTTTTTTAGTACGATTCATAATTTTTTCTTTACTCCCCTGCATTGAGTCGAATCGTTTGAATCGTAATTTATTCATATAACATCATCTCCATTTCTGATGTAGTTAATCTCTCCTTTAATAACTCTTTACCGCGCCTAAGTCTCGATTTCACCGTGCCTTCTGGAATTGTTAAAATACGCGAGATTTCCTTTATTGAAAAGTCCTCAAAATAAAAATAAACGATTGCTTCTTTTATTTTTAATGGTAATAAGAGTACTTCCTCTTCTAGTGGAGATGATTCGTATAGTTCGTCATACGATTTTATGCTGTTAAAGAAGGACAATTTTTTATGTAAAACGATTTTGCGGTATGCCCAGCTTTTTAAGTAATCTTTACATTTATTCGTTACAATCGTAGCTAAATAGGCTTTTAGTTCATTCCGTTCTTGATAATTGCGATCCCAATAAAATTTAATCCATGTTTCTTGAATGATATCCTCAGATATTTGAACATCCTGCGTATAGTAATAGGCGATACGAAATAAAAGGTCAGTGTAGTTATCCATTATCTTTTCAAATTGATCAGCTTGATACATATTCATTCCCCCTTTCAATAGCCTAAACGATTCCCAACACAAAAAAGTTTATTTCCTCAATAAATAGTTGAGAAAAATAAACTTTTTTGTATTATTATTTCACTTGAAACTCAATCGGTGTTAAGTCAATTTCCTTCTTCCCGATTTTAAAGTAAGGCTCAAGGATAATCGTTTCGGTATCGATGCCTTTTTCTAGAATGATTGAATTATCACTTTGACTTTTTAGATAGGCATAGCCATTCTTTGTTTTTACCTTTGTTCTAAATAGGAGATGCTCACCTTCAATCCCCGCTTGCTTGTCAATTTCAAAATTGACAATAATACTTGCTTTATTAATAACGGCGTCTGTTAATCTAACAGCATAAGCCTGGTCTTTTGATGTGGACGTTTGCTGTAAGGATAGTGTTTTAGAAGGCAATGCTTCAACCGGAACATTAAACTGCCATTCTCCAAACACCCCTGTTATATAGGTAAATGTTATAGGTAAAGTAGTGAGATCTTTCACTCGGTCGTTATCGAAAATTATTGCCCCGATGTAAGCATCCCCCTCTTTGACTAATGGTGCCATTGATCCTCCAAATCCATCCGTATCATCGCCTTGTGTAAATAAGTCGAAGGTATATCCAGACTCAGGTGCATTGTCACCGCCAATTTGCCCAGTTAAATTTTCACCTGTCGCTTTAAATGTAATTCCTAAAAAATGGCCGTCATAAAAGGCGGAGGTAATCGTCATCGTTACGCCGTTGTTTGTAACAGATTCGTTAATCTCAGTTATTAATTGCTCCGAAGCCATTTCTTCGCCGATGGGCATCTGAAGTTTTTGATAGTAATCTCCGATAAAGGGTACCTGAGCTAATGCATTGCCGATGGGTGCAATAATTAAGCCAGATGCTAAAACGGCAGCAGCAGCTACAGAACCGAAAATAGAAATACGTTTGCCCATCGTTTTTTTCCTATGAAGCTGTTGTACTTTTTTACCCTTCGCAATTCCTTGTTTAATGGCATGCTGTACATCCGCCTTTGGTACTTCAATCTCATCAAATAAATCGTTTCGCATAATGGTCCCCCTCTAATAAATTTTTTAATTCTAATTTCGCTCGTCGTAAGTGGGTTTTAATTGTAGACGGTGGTTTCCCCAAAACGTGCGAAATAGTTTTAATCGGTAAATCATAAAAATAATACAGAGTAATACAATTTTGATAATCGGCACTTAAATGACTTAATGCATGAGACAAATCAATCGAAGCTTCCTCCCCCTGATTGGATTCTAAAATGAACTGAATCGTTTCATGTGGCAACTGGACAGTTCGCTTTTGCTTTTCTAGCATTTTGTAGGCAGTGTGAATCAATATTTTCACAAGCCAAGTACTAAAGTAAGCGGGCTCCTTTAATTGTTTGATAGATAAAAAAGCTTTGAACGTTGCTTCCTGCACTACGTCTAATGCATCTTCCTTGTTTTGCATATGTAGGTAGGCAATCTTATAGAGCTTGTCGCTTTCATGAATGATCAACTGCTCGAATGCTTGTTCATCGCCAGCTGCTGCTGCATAAACAAGTTGAACTGAATAGGTCATATTGCAACCTCCTTTCACCTATTAGAGGCAATAAGATTCTTAAAAAGTTTCAAGATCAAACAATTTTCCAAAATAATACACAGAAGCATCGAATATTATTCTAGCAATCGTTATAATGAAAGTATAAATGTAAAAGTTAATAAATATTTCAATAAAAAGGAACTTTCACCGTAATCGAGCTACGTTTGTTGATTGGAGTGGAGCCATCGTGACTCCTTGGGGATTAGCGTCACAGATAAGACCTGGAGCGAGCGTAGCGAGTGAAGCGGCTTATCGGACGCCCCCAGGAAAGCACACTGGCTAGAGCGGAAATCAACGCCACGTCCAAATACTAACAATGTAACACAGAAAGGAGTTTCACTATGAACCGACAAGAAATCCTGACAATAAAAAATTTAACAAAGAGCTATGGCAGCAAGGAAATCCTAAAGGGCATTGATTTGCATGTATCCAGTGGAGAAATCATTGGCTATATTGGTCCGAACGGTGCTGGAAAAAGTACAACAATCAAGATTATTTTAGGCATGGAAGGTGACTATGGCGGAGAAATCAAACTGTTCGGAGAGGATATCGGGCAAGATCACATTGAATATAAACGAAGAATCGGCTACGTACCCGAAATAGCCGATGTGTATGATAATTTAACAGGCTATGAATATTTAACCTTTATCGGTCAGCTCTATGGGCTCGATATGGAGGCGGCTACTCATAAATCTCAAACGTTAATGGAGTTATTCGGTGTAGGGGAAGCCTACCATTCACGGATTTCTTCTTATTCGAAAGGCATGCGTCAAAAGCTATTAATTATTTCTAGTCTACTACATAACCCAGATATTTTATTTTTAGATGAACCGATTAACGGATTGGATGCGAATAGTGTCATGATTTTTAAAGAAATTCTTTCGCAGCTGGCTGCACAAGGGAAGACGATCTTTTATTCCTCTCACCTGATGGATGTTGTTGAAAAAATCAGTAGCCGAATAATCCTATTAAACGATGGGAAAATTGCGGCTGATGGTACATTTGAGGAGCTACAGGAGAGCAATACTGCAGGTACACTAGAGGGGATTTTCAACCAATTGACTGGCTTCGATAACTACAAGGAAATTGGTGAAAAATTTGTATCTGTCATTCAAGAGGTGCAATAATGGAGGATTTCAAAACATTACTGTTGCTTGATCGGGTTCGTTTTCTCTTTACTAAATTAGGCATTGATTATGAGACCATGCGAAAAATCCTCCATATTAAGCTGACGATGGATGAGCGGAGGATACCGACGCTTTTTAGCCAATCAGCTACTAAAAAGAGCGAGGATAAAAAGTATGGTTATATTAAATCTTTATGGATTTACGTTTTAATTAGCCTTGTGTTAATACCATTTATTATCTTAGGCGAGAACTTCCTTTTTCAGATGAGTATGTCGTATGCAATGATTATTTTTATGATTATGACATCGATGATTTCTGATTTCTCTACTGTACTATTGGATGTTCGTGATAGAACGATTCTCTCAACAAAGCCTATTACTGCTAAAACAATAAATGCAGCTAAATTTATGCATATCCTGATTTATTTAACGTATTTAACGATAGCTTTAACGGCGATTCCGGTCATAGTTGGGTTATTCACACATGGTATCGTGTTCTTTGTCATCACTGTGTTTGAACTCGTTTTAATTAATGTTTTTGTCGTTGTCCTGACGGCGATATTATATATGCTGATCTTGCGGTTTTTCGATGGGGAAAAGCTGAAGGATATGATTAATTACGTGCAGATTGGGCTGTCATTGGTACTGATGATTGGCTATCAATTTCTTGCCAGGTCCTTTGAGCTTGTTAATTTAAATATTGTTATAGAGTTTCATTGGTGGAGCATTTTTCTTATCCCGATGTGGTTTGCTGCACCATATGAGCTACTGCTAAATGGGGATCGGTCGGTACTTACAATTGCCTTTAGCGTTTTAACTATTATTATGCCAATCCTTTCGCTATGGATATATATAAGGCTAATCCCAACCTTTGAACGGAGCCTACAAAAACTGTTGAGTACGAGTAAGTCGAAAAAGGAAAAGCGCAACCGACTAAGAGAGGCATTGTTGAAAATAGCCTGCCGTACGAATGAGGAAAGAGCCTTTTACCGATTCGCCTCACTGATGATGAAGCAGGAGCGAGAGTTCAAGCTAAAGGTGTATCCATCTCTAGGATTTGCCTTTGTTATCCCGTTTATATTTATCTTTAATTTCAGTAGAGGAGAAAGTGTAGATTATTCTGCCAGTATCAGCTATTTAACGATTTATTTCAGCATGCTGATTATTCCGACTGCTGTGTTTATGCTAGGCCACTCAGGAAAGTATAAGGCAGCTTGGATTTATAAAATCTTTCCTCTGAAGGACTATACAGATTTAAAAAAGGGAAGCTTAAAGGCGTTCCTGATAAAGTTATACCTTCCGCTATTTGTTGTTCAAAGTATTGTCTCGTGCTACCTGTATGGAATTCGAATCCTTCCAGACTTAATCGCCATTTTAGTAGTGGGCTGCATGTATACCGTCATTTGCTATATCGGCTTCGGCAGCAGCATCCCTTTCACAAAACCGTATGATGAAATAGGTAATGGGCAGGGATGGATAACGTTAGTGTTACTTATTCCTTTAGTAATATTTGCGGGAATCCATTATTTCTTTGTAACGAAGGTGGACTACGGGGTGTTCATTTATTTAGCCTCACTTCTCATCATTAATTTCGGTGTGTGGAAATTCGTATTTCGACGTGCGAGTGACAATGGGGGAGTTTTATGAAAGCAGAAAGAATAAATTTTATTGATAGTTTAAGAGGCTTTGCATTATTTGGTGTTATTATTATTAATTTTGCTATTTTTCAATATGGAGAGCTGGCCGATGAGTTATTCTCGGCAGGCTCGTATGTTGATCAAGCAACATACGTCATCATTACGTTATTTTTCCGTGATTCCTTTTACGCAATCTTTATTTTTTTACTAGGCTATTCATTTATTAAAATGACTGAATCGATGCAGAGTGGGTTTATCCCTTTCAGAATGGCTATCATTCGACGTGCACTAGCATTCATAGTAGTAGGCTGTATCCATGGAATGTTCATTTTTGGGAATGATGTTTTACTATTGTATGGATTGGCACTGTTTATATATTTAGCATTTGCCAAGAGTGATGTGGATACATTTTTTAATTGGGCTACGGTCATAGCAATAATTACAGGCATTATCTTTTTAATAAGCAATTTTATGGGGGATGATATTACACCATCGCCATCTGAAAAAGAGGCGGCTATTTATGCAAATGGTTCGTATGCAGAAATTTTTGAGCTTCGACTGACCATAGTCGACGAGTTTCAAAGAATTGAATTTGCCTCTCTTTTTGCAATTATAATAGTTGCAGTGATTTTATTCTTTGTTCTGTCGCCACTAACTCTAGGTCCCTTAGCCTTTCTTGGGATGGGGTATGCTCGGAAGAGGATTTTTACTGATCCTCAAAATGACAAAGCGCTTTATAAAAAGCTTGCCTTAATGCTACCAGTCGGAATCGTATTTAAAGCATTTCTTATTCTCCATCTACCATTTCAATATTTTTTCTTTAGTGTAGGTGCCTGGCTTGTTGCTGGGGGGTATATCGGAATATTTGCACTCTTATATACAAAGTATAGTGAGATTAGGTTATTTGCTTGGCTTGCCAATATTGGTCGACTTTCTCTTTCCATGTATATTATGCAGTCCATCATCGGGGTCCTGATTTTCTACGGCTTCGGATTAGGCTTGTTCGGCAAGCTTGGACCATTTGCGGGTTGCCTTATTTCAATAGCTGTTTTCTTATTACAAGTATGGATAAGCCAAATCTATTTGAAAAAGTTCCAACGGGGTCCGCTCGAATGGCTGCTTCGTAAATGGACTTATTTAACATTGGAAAAGTAGAATTCAATAGATTAAAGAGGGGCAATTTTCTTACTGATATGGTGGTACTAATCCTGCAGTGGAGTAGAACGAAAGCTGTGCTACCTAAAGAAAGCATAAAAAAGAGCACACCGGTCAAATGGTGTGCGCTTCATCTATGTTTTATACTGAAGAAACGATAAGCTATATTATTATTTCAAATAATTAGAGACGCCAATGAAAATAAAAAAGGGTTGTCATCCCATTTATCAAATGATTACTAATCGCAATATACACTCGCTAATAACTGCACTCCTTTTTGTATTTCCTCAATGGTAGGGGTTCCATAGCCTATGAGAATTTGATTCTTTGGTTTTTCGAGCTGAAAGCATTGAGATATGGCATCCACCGCCACACCCACTGATGCCGCCTTTCTAATGGCAATTTCCTCTGTTAAATGAGGTGGTAAGGATAATACGACATGCAGTCCAGCATCATCACCGAGTACTGAAAATGATGGACCAAAATGTTGAGTGATAGCATCGATTAAACATTTCCTTTTTGCACGATAAAGTGTTCGCATCTTGGCGATATGTTTAGCATACTCACCTGATTTCATAAAATCTGCGATGACTAATTGATCAATTCGAGAAACAGTGGATTTTGTAAGCTGATTGAATGCTTCAAAATCTGATAGTAAATGTGTCGGTAGAACCATATAGCTGACTCGTATAGAGGGCAATAGAGTCTTTGAAAAAGTACCGAAATATATGACCCTATCTAATCCATCTAAATGGGCTAACGGTGGAATAGGGGCCCCCTTATAGCGGAATTCTGAATCATAATCATCTTCAATAATGTAGCTGTTTGTTGATTTTGCCCATTGTAATAATTGGAGCCGTCTGTTTATCGACATGATTTGTCCTAAAGGGTATTGATGGGCAGGGGTTGCATACAGTAAATTTATTGGTTCTGTAGGTACTGTACAACCTTCACTATCTAATGGGACTAATGCCGTCGGTAATTTAAGCTGTTGGAAAAGCGTATATGCTCTACTAAAGCCAGGATGCTCAATACCAACACGTACCCCATGAAGAAAAGTACATAGTGACTGTAACTGCTGCTGCGTTCCACTGAAGATAAAAATTTGATTTGCTTTACAATTAATTGCTCTGGCTTGTTGTAGGTAATAAGCAATTTCTTGTCTGAGTTCTACCTCCCCTTGCCAATTTGCATTAGGGACAGATGTTGCAACTAAATGATTTTTATATAATCGTTGCCAAATCCTAAAGGGGAATTGTATAGCATCTACTTGACCGTTATGAAAATTAATAAGGGGAGGTTTTTCTGTCTTTTTTGGGGTTTCTACTTCATGAACCTCATTACCATGCCAGTCGAAATCGATCTTTGATACAAAATACCCCTTACGCTCTATTGCATAGATGTATCCTTCACTAAGGAGTTGTTCATAAGCAGTTTGGACAGTATGAATACTTATATTTAGTTGTTGAGCAAGCTGACGTTTTGTCGGTATTTTCGTATGAGTTTTCAAATGTTGTTTTAAAATAAGTTGCTTCATTTGCTTATAGATCTCTATATATTTCGGTACGTTGCTAGTAAATACTATTTGGATTTCCATAATAAACTCCTTGGTATGGTGAAATTTATTTGTTTTGGTTATGTAAATAATACCAAATAAATTTTTAAATATATATGAGGAGTGATAAAAATGAAACCACTACAAAATGAAGTTGTGAAATTACTACCGATGGAAAGCGCGCATGTGGCAGGGATTTTACAGGCAGCCCAGGATGAGCGAATCTGGACACATATGCCTGTCGAGCTGCGAACACAGGAGAGTGTGGAGCGCTATGTGGAGGATGCAGTGAAAAAAAGAGAGGCGGGAACGGATTTTGCTTTTACGATTGTCGATGCAGTGACGGATAGAATCATAGGAGCTACGTGGTATTTGGATATTTCGCTGCCTCATAAACGTCTGGAAATCGGGTCAACCTGGCTCAACCCTAGCTATTGGCGAACAAATGTGAATACGAATTGTAAGCTTCTCCTGCTTCAATATGGCTTTGAGGAGCTAGGCCTGCAGCGTATTCAAATAAAAACGGGGCATGAAAATATCCGTTCTCAGCAAGCGATTGAGCGACTGGGTGCTGTAAAAGAAGGGGTCCTTCGAAATCATATGATTCGTAAGGAAGGAACAATCCGACATACAGTGATGTATAGTATAACGAATGAAGAATGGCCAGAGATTAAGCAGCGGTTTGAGACAATTTTGATGAAATAATAGGCATTAAGAATTAAAGCGATTTGTCTGACAAAAATAAATCAGTTAGGGGAGAGAATGATGAAAAGAAAATTGGGCGTACTTTCGACTATGTTGTTTGTTTTAGGGTCCGTATGTTATGTCTGATTCATTTTCTTTATAGATGAAAATGCTTTTCTAGCCCTCTCAATTGGATCTGCTTTTGTCGGTTTTGCCTTAGCATTATTTGCGGAGAAGGATTTATTTAAAAGAGTGGGCTTGATTGGGAACGGGCTCGTGATCTTTATTGCTATTGTCATCCCTTTTATCGAAACAACCTTTATTTGGAATACGCCGTAATGTAGATTCAAAAAAGACAAAGCCATATGTGACTTTGTCTTTTGTTCTAGCATTTACTAGCCACTTTTTTTGAAATACTAGCCGGATTTTTTAGAATACTAGCCAAAATTTCAAAAATACTAGCCGTTTTTTTCAAAATACTAGCCACATTTTTAAATTTACTCGCCAACGTGAAAATTCAACGATTTGTGAAAGGATGTTTTCGATATGGAAACGATAATTTATATGATTAGACATGCCGAATCACCATTTGTATTTGGACAAGAGTGAGATGGTTGATGTTGAGAGGCTATGGAACTGAATTTATCAAAAAATTCATATCATTCCTTGTTAATTATTTGAAAAATCGATATAATTAACTTAATTATTTAGAACGGAGGTGAAAAGGATGAATAAAGTAGCTATGCAGACATGTGTAAAAGTGGATACAGCTATGTATTTTGCACGTGTCATTACTTTTGATTTTGACGCTAACGGGATTCGTATGCCCTTTTTTAGAAGAATTCAAAAAAATGCGTAGCTGATTAACATCATTCTTTTCACAACGAAAAGGCTGCTCGTTAATGGGTGGTCTTTTTTGTTTTGCCTTTAATCAGCTCGCTCTTGGAGGCAGAAACAATGAGAATAAAAGCGGAAAATATATCAAAAACGCTTGGTGGCAATACTATTTTTAAAAATTTAACGGTAGAGGTGCAAGCTGGTGAGCACGTAGCCCTTGTTGGACAAAATGGCTGTGGGAAAACTACACTTCTGAATTTATTAGCGGGTATTGAGACACAGGATGAAGGCCGAATTATAAAACAGAAGGGGAGTAAAGTTGGTTTTCTACATCAAATCCATAATTACCCGGAGTTAAAAGTAAAAGAAGTATGTATAAAAGCATTTGACGAGCTACTTGTCATGGAACGAAAGATGAAAGAGCTTGAGCAACAAATGCAATCAGAAGTAACACAGAAAATCCTCTCCAAATATGGTGAGCTACAAGAATCTTTTATGCAGCTTGGTGGCTATGAAATGGAGTCAAAGATGCAATGGGTTGCAAATGGTCTAGGATTCTCGCCACTGCTCGACCAATCATTCGATCAATTAAGTGGTGGCGAAAAGACGAAGGTGCTGCTAGGGCAAATTCTATTAAGCCATCCGACCATTTTACTTCTCGATGAGCCAACCAATCATTTAGACCTTGGGGCAATTGAGTGGCTCGAGCAATATATTAAACAGTTTCAAGGAACGGTAATAATCGTTTCTCATGACCGACAATTTATGAATAATGTTGTGCAAAAAGTAATTGAGCTCCAAGATGGGGAAGTTTGGGTTAGCCTAGGTAACTATGATCAATATATCTCTAATAAAGAAGCTAAGCTCGAGCAGCAATTTGCAGAGTACAATGAGCAGCAAAAGAAAATCAAAAAGGTTAAAGAAGCGATTCGTCGTCTACGTCAGTGGGCGAATGAGGCATCTCCACCGAATCCCGATTTATTTAGAAAAGCGAAGGCGATGGAAAAGATGCTCTCTCGAATAGAGCTTGTTAAAAAGCCTAAAAAAATTAATGCAATGGGGCTGCAACTAGAGGCAAAGGAGCGAAGCGGTAAAGAGGTCGTTACGTTACAACAGGTTTCGCAGCAATTTAACAATGAGCTATTATTTAATGATGTAAGCTTTTCTGTACAGTGGCAGGACCGAATAGCCATTGTTGGGAATAACGGTACGGGGAAATCGACACTCTTAAAAATGATTCTCGGTCAGCTTCAGCCAACAGAGGGGAGTGTAATCGTTGGTAGCAACGTACAAATCGGCTATTTAGCGCAGCAATTTGATCTAGCACGAAATGATCTTCGTCTAATCGATGCCTTTCGAGAAGAAATATATATGACTGAATCGGAAGCGCGCCATGTTCTAGCCAAATTTTTATTTTACGGGTACGACGTATTTAAAAAGGTGCGTGATTTAAGTGGTGGGGAAAAAATGCGCTTACGCCTTGCCCAATTAATGCAGCAAAATATCAATTTACTCGTATTAGATGAACCAACAAATCACTTAGATATTGAATCACGTGAGGTATTGGAAGAAACACTAGAAGTATTTAAGGGGACCATTATTGCGGTCAGTCACGATCGTTATTTCTTATGTAAGTTATTTACGAAAATTGCTTGGATTGAGTATCAAACGGTAACAGTCCATCGAGGTGATTTTGATTGGGCAAAAGAGAAGCAACAAGTGAAATCCATCGAGTTAAATATAAATGCGCTAGAACAGCAGTTGAAAAATAAGGCATTGTCTTCAAAGTGTATGGAAGAAATAGAAGGGCAACTGTTAGCTTTATACGACTTACTGTAACCACTTTAATTAGTTTTAAGTGCTGTAATCTAAAGAATGCTAGAGGACCCCCTTCACGGTTCTCTAGCATTCATTGTTTAATGATCGGTTGTGATTATAAGCTATTCCTTAGAAAGCTCACTCTCAGTTACCCACTTATGCTTCGTTACTTTTTCGCCTGTTGATGAAGTATAGTCCACCATATACACAGTTGTTTGTTCTGCAGAATCTATAACAGCTTTGGCACCTTGCATCCCTTCCATATGCTCCGCGTTCAATGTTACTTCAATTCCGGGTTGAATGGGGGCAGGCTGCGGATTACGCAACTCTTCGTGAATGATCCACTTATGATTTTTTACAACCTCGCCAGTAGAAGAAGTATACGAAACCTCATAGGCAGTTGTATCATAGGCGGCTACAATCGTTGCTTTTTCTCCATTCATGCCGGGCATATGATCTGCCTGAATAATCGCTGTACTGCCTACTGGAAAGGCTGGGTTCGCCGCAGCCTGTATATTTTCAGGTGCTTCATTGGGACCTGTATGATTCATATTTTCGTGTTCACTTGGTTTGTTTTCTTGTGCTGGTTCGGTTTTTTCCTTGTTACATGCAGAGAGTGTTAAGATTAAGGCAAATAATAAGAAAATGTATTTTCCCTTCTTCATATGTTTCCTCCTACTTCTGGGTGATTACTACCGGGTTCTTGATGTAGCAACGGTAGTAAAAGTTAGTTTATCCCTTTTTTATAAAGGCTAACCCACCCTTTTTAGGAAACAAAAAACCGTAAGAGCATTGATCGAAATCAACTTTCTTACGGTTGGATGAATTACATTGCTGTAATACCGCCGTCAACGATGAACTCTGAACCTGTAGAGTAGCTAGATTCATCAGAAGCTAAGAATAATACTAAGTTTGATACTTCTTCTGGTTTTGCAACACGTTTTAAAGGAATGTGTTTTGCAAACTCTTTAATTTGATCAGCTACATCACCTTGTGTAACCATTGGTGTTTCGATTACACCTGGGTGAACTGAGTTAACACGGATGCCGTAGTGTGAGCATTCCATAGCCGCAGCTTTTGTCATACCGCGTACAGCGAATTTAGTATCTGTATAACCAACAGCACCACCAACGATACCGTTAATTGAAGAAATGTTTACGATTGAGCCACCACCAGCTTTTTGCATAGATGGAATAACTGATTTTAAGCCTAAGAATACAGAAATTTGGTTAATGTCTACAATACGACGGTATTCTTCCTCTGTCGTTTGTAAAATTGATTTAGCCATTGTGATCCCTGCGTTGTTAACAAGAACATTTACTGGACCGAAAGCTTTTTCTGCTTCTGCCACTACATTTGCCCAATCTTCAGCATTTGTAACATTTTGCTTTACGAATAGTGCGTTTTCACCTAATTCATTTGCTAAAGCTGTACCCTCTTCAGCATTTAAATCTGTTAAAACAACTTTTGCGCCTTCTGCTATAAAGCGACGAGCGTGAGATGCACCCATACCGCGAGCAGCACCTGTAATAATTGCAACTTTTCCTTCTAAACGAGCCATATAAAAAGCCTCCTAAAAATTATTATGAAAACGAAAATATTATTGTAAATATTGAGAATTTTCGCTCCATTACAAGAAAATTTTCTCTCTTACGATGGTAATTTACTTGATTAATTATACTTTATCATAAAAAATTTTAGGGTAAAAATATTACGTTTTGCTGATTTAATTATAGCGTAAAAAATAGGAAATTATAATACTGTTATTTGTTTTTAATCCAAATTATTCTATTTATTAAGGGGGAGAGGTATATGAAGCTAGGTTTAAACAAGGACGAAGTGAAAATTGTACAGTATGATCCGGAGTGGCCAAGTGAGTTTGAACGAGTGAAAAAATCAATTTTGGGTGTTTTAAATGTTTGTGAGGATAGGATTGAGCATATTGGGAGTACAGCAATTGAAGGAATAAAGGCCAAACCAATTATCGATATCTTATTGGGTGTAGAAGTTTTAGAAAAGATTGATCGCGATTTTGAAAGGGCTCTGCGCTCTATTGGATTTTACCGATTACAGGTTGAGAGACAGGCTGAGGTTGTGTTTGCAAAATTTGCAGATGAAGGATTTGAAATCAAAACGCATTTTATTCATGCTGTTGCTTTGAACGGGAAGCTGTGGAAAAATCTCATTTTCTTTAGAGATTATTTGAACGAAAATGAAGCAGAAAAGAAAGCATATGAAAATGTGAAAATGGCATATCTCCAGAAATCGGCTACGGGCATCAATGATTATACGAGATGGAAAGAGGATTTTGTCCAGCGTGTGTTTTTGAAGAGGGATGAAGTAGGCTATTAATATTGCAGGGTTTGGATGAAATTGTATCCGTATGAAAGATGAGCGTGTTTGAACGAAAGGGAGCTTCATCTGCAAGGAAGAGGAGCGTAACCGAATCTAAAGGAGTCATTCGCACAAGGAGCGGTTATCCGAACAAAAGAGTGGCGTATCCGCACCAAAGCAGGAGCTATCCGAACAAAAGCAGCGGTTATCCGCACCAAAGCAGGAGCTATCCGAACAAAAGCGATGCCTATCCGCACGAAAGCGAGGCGTAACCGAACCAAAGGGAGCTATCCGCACAAAAGCAGCGGCTATCCGCACCAAAGAAGGGCCTATCCGAACAAAAGGCCCCCCATCCGCACAAAACCAGCCCCCATCCACCCCAGCACCACTCAACCAACCAAAATACTACTCCCAACACATTCAATGAGAGTAGTATCTTCCCTTTACAAATCCAAGAAATCATTCACTCGCTGTACGTACTCCTGTTTCGGATAGGTTTTATATAAATCACATGAAAGTCGGTTTGGGTCGCCGAAGAAGAATCGCTCGTATTGGGTTTGGCGTGTTCCGAATGCACTCATTGTTAGATCCCAGGCTAAGCGAAAAATTTTCACGCGGTCCTCAGCGGGCTTGCTTGCCGCTTGGAGGTATTGCTCTAAATCAGGGCGAACTTCTGATTGAAATGCATTTTCTGTTGGGATGGAAATGATTCCACTAGCGCTTATTAGCTGGATAATTTCGCTGAAACGAGGAAAAATTTTGGGGGAAATATTGCTAGCTACTCTAAGTGGAACAATGTCAGGACACAAAGTTCCCCATTTATCGACCGATGCATTATTCTCTGATTTTTCTAGTAAAGCCTTCATTGTTTCTAAACCAATAATGATTTCTGCCATTTTATCTTGTATATGGGGGTATTCTCGGACATTAATGGTTCCAATGAGCAGCTCCGTAAGGCCTAGTATAAATTCTGTTTTGACGATTTGCCTTGTAATGACTTGATGAGTGGCAAAGTGATGAAAGGAGCTTTGAGCTAACAAGTTTTCGGCGACTTCGACATTTTTGTAATATAATACTCGCTCCCATGGCACTAAGACACGATCGAAGACAACAATGGAATCCATCTCCTCATACCGTGAGCTTAATGGATGATTAAAAGTAGATTCTCCACCAACAAATGACTCCCGACATATAAACCTTAGCCCCTTAGTATTGGAGGGGATGGAAAATGCAAAGGCCTCATCCTCAAAATGAAATCGGGAGCCACTTGAAACAAATACTTCGTCCGTACAGCCACCTTGAGTAGCTAAAAGGCGAGCACCTTTAATAATCAGTCCCTCTTCATTTTCTTCGACAATCTTTGCTGCAATAGGTTCCTCGGAATTTTCGATATATAGTTGTGAACGATTTACTTGTGGTGGTATGAATGTGTGAGTAAACGATAAATCTTGCTCTCTGGCACGTTCATAAAGCGCCTGAAGATGATCTGGAAAACAATTTTTCTTTCCTGCTAAAAATGCTTTCGAAGAAAACAGGCTCATAATGACGCTATTCAAATAATCTGGGCTTCTTCCCATAACACCATTCGTATGCTGAGCCCATTTTCTCATCATCCCTCTTCTTTTTTGTAAATCTCCAATTGTCTTTGGCTGCATATATGAAAGTCCAATTCGTTCTCCTGAAGTAGGCGATATATAGGTCATGTCATCCTTTAAATTAGGCTCGAGCTGTAAATTATAAAGAGATGCTTTTGAAGAAATAAGTCCCTTGAAGGCGTGGTGCTCGGAAAGCAAGCCGTCAATTTTTTCACCATCCAACCATATTTCTGATTTTAAACTGTTAATTCGATTTATAAACTCCTGTCCATTGATAGCCCCCATATTTTTACACTCCCTAAACAAGCATTTATTTGTATAGTATTTAAAAGCTCCATTATATGTCCGTGGCGAGATGATTTTTTAAATCCAAGGAATCTAAAAGTTCTTCTGTATTTCTTGTATTGCCTCCTGGTATAGGATATGAAGTCCCTTCAGCATTTCAGAATCTGTAGCGTAAGCATAGGAAAGTCGAATGTGAGTAGCATCCTTACCTTGGTAAATATACCCAGGATTAATCAGCACCTTTTGCTTCAGAAGTTTTAAAAAGAAGTCCGTTGTGACAATTGGATGGGTGAACGCAAGCCAAATGTAGAATCCGCCTTTAGATGATGACCAAGTGGCGATATTCGAGAATTGTTTATCTAATTGTCGATTCATTAGCTCGGCTCGCCTTTGTAACTCTCTTTTCAGCTGTGTTACGTGCTCCTCATATAAACCTGTGGATAGCCAATAACTCACAATTTCCTGTGAAAAGGCACTAGAGCCATAATCCATTTGCATCTTTATATCAGCTAGGCGCTTTATGACTGGTGTTGGTGCAACAATCCAACCAATTCGTAATCCTGGACTTAAAGTTTTTGAAACACTACCTATGTAGAGTACTTGTCCGTCCGTATCAATCGATTTTAATGAAGGGGGTGGTGGATGGAATGATAAATCGGCATATACATCATCCTCGATAATCGGCATGTTCATGGAAGTGCAAGTGTCGTAAAAGGATTGGCGTTCCTCTAAAGACCAAATAGCGCCAGTTGGATTATGCAATGTCGGAATCGAATAAAAAATATTTTGGCGTTTTCCCCGTCGTTTTGTCATGATTGACTCGTTGCTATTTATTGAGTTAACTCCTTGTAATTGTATTCCGAATGACTGGAATGGATGTACGGAATTTAAATATGAAAATTCATCCTGAAACACAACAGCCCCAGTCTCCAATAATCCAAGCGCAATCAATTGCAAAGCCTGAAGACCGCCAGAAACAATACATATATTATCGGGTGTCGTTGAAATCCCTTTATTCTCCAAATATTGAACAAGCACTTTACGTAGCTTTAAGCTGCCCTGTGGTGAAGAATAGCCAATCTCTTTTCCATCCAATGGTAGCTGCTGGAGTGATGCTTGTATCTCCTCTGCTGGTAATAAACTAGGCGATAGCTCTCCTGTACTGAGGCGGATAATCGACTCATCCTGCTCCATGTGATTAATGAGCTGAATCGTTTGGTAATTTGGTTTATGAATACTCGCATCTATGTAATGCTGCCAATTTGGCTGTTTCTGCTTCGTAAGCATATTCCAAGAGTCATTCGAAACATACGTACTTGAACCCACTTTAGAGGATAGGATTCCAGCGGCCTTTAATTCGTCAATTGCCTCCTGAACCGTACTTCGATTCACGCCGAGAGTAATGGCGAGCTGACGCTGTGGGGGAAGCTTTGTACCGACAGGCCATTGTCGGGTTAGTATTTGCTGAGATATCCAGTCTGCAATTTGCTTTGATAAACTAATAGAAAGTGAACGATTCGGTTTCCAACTCATATTATTAGCCTCCTTGAAAATTGGGTGGATAAAAAACCAACCAATTGGACCTTTTAATGTAGTTATAGCATATGTACGATTAGAAGGAAAAGGAGTTGGTAATATGGAACCAATAGTACATGGCATTATATTAGCATTTGGACTGATTTTACCTTTAGGGGTTCAAAATATATTCGTCTTTACACAAGGAGTGACACAGCCGAATTTGGTAAGAGCACTTCCAGCCGCCATTACTGCTGCTATATGTGACACGATCTTAATTGCACTGGCGATTTTAGGCTTATCGATGATTGTATTGCAATATGAATGGATTCGCCTCGTACTACTCGTAGGTGGCATTGTCTTTTTGATTTATATGGGTGGCGTTATTTGGCGAGCAGGTGCCGCCAATCTGGAGGGCAAGGAAGCACTGCCGATCAAACGGCAAATTCTTTTTGCATTATCTGTCTCGCTGCTAAATCCACATGCACTGCTCGATACGATCGGAGTTATTGGAACGAATGCGGTAAAATACAGTGGGCAACAGCTATGGCTCTTCATGTTCGCCTGCATCATAGTGTCCTGGCTTTGGTTTATCGGCTTAATGATTACGGGGGCATCCCTGAAAAAAATGCAAATATCAGACAAAGTATTTTTAGCCTTTAACAAGCTATCGGCCCTATTTATATGGGGCACGGCCTTGTATTTGCTAATGGGGTTATTCTAGTAAGTGGAAAGGGATGATAAAAATGAAAGCAATCTTGTTTGATTTAGATGGAACCTTACTGGATCGGGATGCTTCAGTTCGGGCCTTTATCGCGTCTCAATACCAACGACTTCAAGAGCATTTTGAACATATACCAAAGGAAAAGTATATGAAAAGATTTATTGAGCTGGATAACCGGGGATATGTTTGGAAGGATAAAGTGTATGCGGATTTAGTGAAGGAGTTTGGAATTACTACGGTTACGCCAGAAGCATTATTAGAAGATTATAAGACAGAATTCAGGAACCATTGTGTTGCATTTGAAGGACTATATAGAACCCTAGAGGATTTAAAGAGCTGTAATCTAAAGCTCGGGATGATTACAAATGGGTACGGAGAGTTTCAATTAAATAATATTAAAGCTTTAGGCATTGAGAAATTTTTTGATGCGATTCTTATTTCAGAATGGGAAGGTATAAAAAAGCCCGATCCTAATATTTTCCTGCGAGCACTGCAAAAGCTTCAAGTTGCACCAATCGAAAGTGTATTTGTAGGTGACCATCCTCTAAATGATGTGGAGGCAGCAAAAAGCTTAGGGATGATAGGCGTTTGGAAAAAGGATGGGGCATGGGGTGAAGCAAAAGCAGATTACACAATCGAGCAATTATCCGAAATACCTCTTATTGTGAAAGGAGAATCACAATGAGCATTCGCGAGATTTCAAAGCATAACAAGAGTGCTGTGACCGCCTTTTTTAAAAGGCACTGGGGCAGCACGGAAATGGTCATCTCAAGTGGGGTATTTAATTGTAGTAGATTAGATGGATTTATTTATCTCGACAGTGAGGGCGAAATTATCGGTCTCGTTACCTTTGTGTTTCGCGAGGAGGAATGTGAAATCATTTCCCTGGACAGTATCGTTGAGGGACAGGGGGTAGGCTCTCAGCTCCTAACAAGGGTAGAGCAAGAGGCTATAGTAACAGGATGCAGGAAGCTGACTCTTATTACTACAAATGATAATGTGCATGCACTGAAATTTTATCAAAAAAGAGGGTATCGAATAGTTCAGATTTTGCCGGATGCTGTTGACGAAGCAAGAAAGGTGAAGCCAACCATTCCGCTTATAGGAAATGACGGGATCCCGTTAAAAGATGAGCTGAGATTAGAAAAAGTCTTAAAATAAACAGGCAGGCCTCGTACTGCTTTTTAATATAATCAGCAAGAAACCGTTGATTTTCAGCTCGTGCTTTTCCAGCAAGGAGTGTCGCACCTTTCACTACAATTAACTTCTAATGCATAATGATAAGATATGTCGCTCTCTACTTGTTGTGAAAAATGTTCCAGGTAATAATGGAAAATGGAATCCATGACGTGAACAACTTGAAATACTGACTTTCTAATAGCTTTACCTAGGAGAATCTTCTTTGTAAAGTAAATGCAAAGATCTTTTTCTATTTTACTTCTCCATTCGTTGGAAAAACGGTTTGTGTATGTTGTCTTTTGAAAATTTATTAAAATATATTGGAATACAAGGCAAGCCCCGCCACGTACTTCTGTAGGAAAGCGATAAAGGAACGAAGGCTAAAATCGTCACGTCCTGTGACAACGCCTTCGTGAGCAACATCGTGTTGCCCCGAGACCCCGCAGAATTTGCACTCGGGCAAATTCGAGGAGGCTCGGCGCTCGCCCACGAAAAGCGGAGTGGCGGGGCTTGACTAATTCTAAGGGCATACTTTGTCTAAAGTCTGAAGCTCCGTACGACCAACGGGGCTTGCCTCATTTCTACTACCCTTTTCTCCGCAAGGCATAGTCCTTATAATTTGTTGCCTCTCGTAAAGCCTTTTCCTCCAGCGGAATGCGTACAGATAGCATGATGAAGTTTAACACTGTAAAGGTGATAGCAGTGAAGTATGCGCCGAACATGAGCGGTAATAGGGCAATTTCTATGCAAACGACTAAGTAATTAGGATGCCGAATGAATGAATACGGTCCCTTTGCCACGACGTTAGCTCCCGGTAGAATAATGATCTTCGTATTCCAATGCTCCCCCAACGAAGCTAAACACCAAATTCGTAATCCTTGTACAAGTAAAAATAACGCGAGCATATACGAGAATAATGAGGAAGGTGCTAAATCAAAATAAAGTACCTCTGCAATGAGGCAAATAAAGAAGGAGCTATGCAGAGCAATCATATACGGATAATGAGAAGCCCCGACCTCATAAGCCCCCTTCGCCTTCATCGCCATTTCATTGCGCCTTGCAACAGCGAGTTCAACTAATCGTTGTGCAATGACGAATAGCAGCAGGATCATAAAGATCATACTAGTTCCTCCATTCTAGCAGTAGGGCTTCACCACTAAAGCCAGGGCCAAGCGCTACGAGCAATCCGAGCGTATTTGAGTCATGGGGCTGAAGCATAAACTGCTCTAATACATAGAGCACGGTTGGTGAAGACATATTGCCATGCTGCTTTAAAACATTTCGGGATATAGCCGTATGCTGTTCTGTTAACTGCAAGGCATCCTCATAAGCTTTTAACACTTTCTTTCCACCAGGGTGAGCAACTAAATTTGAAATTTGATGTGGTTCTACCCCGTACTCATGTAAAAATTCGTGAATAAATGGACCGAGCCATTTTGAAATAATTGTCGGGATATTTTTCGAAAACACGACATGGAGCCCACTATTTTTTACATTCCAGCCCATGACATCCTCTGAGTTTGGCATCCACTTTGATGCAGTGCCGAGAATTGTTGGAATAGGCTTATCGGTATGCAACTCCACCTCATCACCACAAATAAGCGTACAGGCTACACCATCTGCAAAAAGGGATGTCCCGACTAAATTGCTTTTGGAATAGTCGTTTTTTTGAAATGTTAAGCTACAAAGCTCGAGACATACAACAAGTACTTTCGCCTTTGGATATGCCTTGCAATAATCGAATGCCCGACTAACTCCAGCTGCCCCACCAGCACAGCCTAGCCCCCAGATAGGGATTCGCTTCGTCCGATGGGAAAACGGAAGAACGTTCATTACTCGAGCATCAATACTTGGCGTAGAAATGCCGGAGCTGCTGACATAAATAAAGGCATCAATTTCATCTAGTGCGATTTCGGATTGTAGGTGAGCAGGGTTTGTGAGGCATTTTATAATAGCCTCGGCACTATATTGGACAGCAAGATCAATATAAAGCTCATTTCGATCCTCGAATGTATGAGGCTCTCTATACCATTCAGAGGGGACACAAAAATTGCGCGTCTCAATTTCTCCATTTTCAAAAACCTTCAATAGCCGATTCAGCTGAGGAATCTTATCCTGAAACAGCTCCTTTGTTAATCGTTCAATATTCGATTGCGCTAAAGTATAGGGGGGCGTATATGTACTAACAGATGCGATTTTCGGCAATTTCTCCACTCCTTATGAAAAGTTACTTTCTTTCAATGTATTGAAGGAGGCGCGGAAATATACGGAAAGAACGAGCCTCGCCATTGTAAAAAGGAATGGAGTCAATAAAGGAATTTGAAGGCGTTTAGCGAATACAGGATAGATGCCGTTTTTTATAGGGCAAAAGGATAAAGAGAGGTTGTTTTTATGGAGCAATATAAGGTAATTTTATTTGATTTAGACGGGACACTTTCGGATCCGAAGATAGGGATTACAAAATCTGTTCAATATGCATTAGGGAAGCTTGGTATTAATGAGCCCGATTTAGATAAGCTAGAGCCATTTATTGGCCCGCCACTGCAAGTATCGTTTCGAGAGTTTTATCAATTTGACGAGACATTAACGAACGAGGCAATTATGTACTACCGTGAGCGTTTTAAAGTTAAAGGTATGTTTGAAAATAAAATATATGAGGGAATTCCGCAGTTACTAGCCTCGTTAAAGGCAAGAGGCTATCGATTAGGCGTTGCTACGTCTAAAGCTACTGTATTTGCCGACGAGATTGTCAAATACTTTGATATTGAAGGATATTTTGATATTGTGGCAGGCAGTTTTTTAGACGGAACACGCACAGCAAAGGGTGAGGTTATTGCGTATGCTACGGAGCATTTTCCACAAGTGAGTCCGCAGCAATTTATTATGATAGGTGATCGTAAGTATGATATGATCGGTGCTCACGAAAATGGAATAGCTTGTATTGGTGTTACGTTTGGGTATGGCTCCTACGAAGAGCTGCAGGAAGCGAAAGCAACGAAGATTGTGAACAGTGTTAGCGAACTAGAACAGCTCTTCATCCGTGAACTATAGTCGATTGTGCTCGTATATGATACGATGCTAATAACGTTTAATATTCAGGAGGATTTCTATGAAGAAGTTGTCTTTTTTACTTGCATCGGTTCTATTTCTGTCTGCTTGTACGAGTGAGGAGCCTAGTAAGAGCAGTAATGATGAAAACCATAAGCACGAGGAGCAGTATGTAACAGGCGATATTCAGGAAGAGACTGCGAGTGCTGAAGTACTTCCATCATTTTTAGATAATCATAATGAAACAATGCGCTTAGCCTATCAAGTTGCGGGACAAGCACCTGATGTTTTAAAGTGGATGCCATGCTACTGTGGCTGTGGGGAATCAGCTGGACACGGAAGTAATCTAAATTGCTTCATTCAAGAAGTGAGGGAAGATGGGTCCATCGTTTGGGACGATCACGGTACACGTTGTATCGTATGTGTGGAAATTGCCTTAAACTCTGTGAAGATGCATAAGGATGGAAAATCATTAAAAGAAATCCGTAATAGCATTGATGAGACATATAAAGAAGGCTATGCAAAGCCAACACAGACAGAAATGCCAGCATAAAAAGTGAACCATATAAAACGGTCTACTCGTTTTATATGGTTCTTTCACGTTAAATCACATATTTCATAAAATAACTGCCCATTTCATTATAGGAAAGCTGAAGCTTCTCCATTACAGCCTCACATTTTGAAAGAACCACATCTGTTCCCTCAGAAGTTTCAAATCCAATGTTATACTCCTCTAATAAATAATCCGCAAATTGAGGGATATCTTCTTCGTTATGTAGGCCATTACGAAGCCTTTCGTTCGCGTCTTTAAATAAGTCAGTGAAAAATCGTTCAAATAGGCTGCTTTTTTTTAGAAGAGCTAGATAGGATTTATGTTTCACAGGCACATCCATTACGTATAAATCATCAAACAATATGGGCATAATTTTAGTAACTGAAAATTGCTCATGAGAGACCTCTTCAATTTGCCAAACATCCTCTCGAAAACGTTTTGGAAGATGTATAGAAATAACATTATTTAAATAATTACGGTAATATCTTTGAAGATTCATACGAGATTCTTTCACGTAAAGCACCTCGTAATAATATTTACTATCTAAATCCCAGGCATCGTATTCTTCTAAAATAATGGGCTGAGTTTGTAGAAGGCGATTCTCGATAAAATACTTTGGCTGGAATTCATAATAAACGCCATCTTCAATTGCATTTCCTGAAAATGCTATATAAACATCGTGTGCATCGCTGCTAGTCATATTAACAATACAAAGCCTGTAAGGGTACTCCGTTATAATAAAACTTAGCATGGCAAACAGCTCCTTAGTTGTTGTTAGAACAAATTTTGATTGAAGCTTTAACATGATACGGGACTATTATAGGTTTTAGTGTAAGGAATTTTGGAAGAATTCAAATAGCCTTTACACACTATATTATGATGTTTTCTAATTTAACACCCTTTTAGCAGGGATTTGAAGATACTACTCCGGGTAGTATCTCCACTTTCCTGAGGCTTATATGCCGTGCAGAGTTTAAAGCATTTTTAATAATGCCTCTACACCAACCATACCTTTGCTAATCCCAAGTTTTTCTGCTTCGACTGTCACAGATTCTAGTGGGGCATTTAACAAATCGTCAATCGTTTTGACGCCAACTGCTCGACCGGCAATGATTTTGCGGTCGGCTAGACGACTGTTTAACAATCCGACATCTAGAGCCCCACACATGATATAACCTATATCATTTGAAATTGTTAACAGTGTTGTTTTCGGTAAACGAACAGTCACTGCTGTAAATGAATGACCGTCAATTTCTATTGGCTCAATCGCCACCATCCAATCGCCCCTTTCCTTTATATAAATATGGTGACGGTCAATAAGGTGTCACAATATTTTGAGGATAAATGGAATGAAATTGGAATCCTAGGTACTTTCCGTAATTTTGTAACAGTCTTATACAACGAGGAGGGTGATTATGTTGAAAAAGCTTGTGGCTGTAATGTCGATGGCATCACTTATGTTAATTGCGGCAGGGTGCGGACAACAATCAAAAGGATTAGAAGTGTCCAGCAATGCTGTTTATGACAAGGATGATTATAAAAAAATAGTATCTGCAAATAATGGATTAGGCTTTCGTCTATTACCAGAAGTAAATGAGGATGAGCATGGAAATAGGATAATTTCACCAATGAGTTTATACATGGCCCTGTCTATGGTCTATAACGGAGCAGATGGTAGAACTCAGGAGGAAATCGCCAAGGCTTTGCAGGTAAAAGGGATAGCAGCCGATGATCTCAACGAAGCCAATGCATCGTTACTGTCTATGCTTCACCGAAACTCAGAGCAGGTGCAGCTTTATGTAGCGAATTCAGTTTGGTTAAATACTAAGTACAGGTTCCAGAAGGACTTTTCCAAGAAGGTAAGCGATTATTTTAATGCAGCGTTACATGAAATTGATATTAAGGACAGTCAATCGGCAAATAAGATTAACGATTGGGTAAAGGAATCTACGAATAGCAAAATAGAGCACATTGTGAATGAACCATTAAGTGCTGATTTAGCGGCTATTTTAATTAATACGATGTATTTTAAAGGGCAATGGACAAATGAATTTGAAAAGAAGAATACAACGAACCGCCCTTTCTATTTAGCAGACGGTACAAAAAAAGAAGTTCCGCTAATGAAGCTTGAGAAAAAAATAGCGTATTTAGAAAATGATCATTTCCAGGCAGTATCGCTTCCATACGGAGAAGACGAAAAAATGAGCATGAAAATATTTCTACCAAGGGAAGGTTTAAATTTAGAGGACTTTCAAAAACTGTTAACAAATAAGCATTGGCAGCAGTGGAGCTCGGGCTTTATAAAAAAACAAGGAACCGTTCTTTTACCAAAATTTAAACTGGAGTATGAGGTAGCGTTTAAAGAGCCATTACAGGAGCTTGGTATTCATGAGGCGTTTGGAGCTAAAGCGAATTTTTCAAAAATGATTGAAGAAAAAGAGCCGTTTTTTATTAGTGAAGTGAAGCAGAAGACCTTTATCGATGTGAATGAAAAAGGGACAGAGGCTGCAGCTGCAACATCCGTAACAGTGAAAACAGGTGGAGAACCAGCCACTCCGTTCCAGATGGAAGTTAATCGCCCGTTTTTTGTGGCCATTACAGACGATACTACGGATATAATTCTTTTTATGGGGACGATTGCCAACCCACAGCAGGGCGAGTAGCTCGGTAAAAAGTTGGAAGTATATATATGAATGAGCGAGCAATACTAATGGAGATTTCACTAATTAAAGTCCGCATGATTATTAAGGAGGAGATATCGCTTGAGCAAAAAGGACAATTTAGATCCAAAATCTCAAAAGATCCACCAGAACTGGACAAGGATTAAGCATTCTAAATCTCAAGTAAATGGTCAAACGGAGATAACCCTTCATAACCGATTATTGAGATCTGAGGCGAAAGCCAGACAGTTTTAAAATAGCATGAAGGACTAAGTGAAATCGAACCCGGAATTTTTTCCGGGTTTTAGACTGTAAATAAATTTAGTTGCATAGAAATAGGCAAGCCCCACCACTACGCTTTTCGTGGGCGAGCGCCGAGCCTCCTCAAATTTGCAAGAGTGCAAATTCTGCGGGGTCTCGGGGCAACACGATGTTGGTCACGAAGGCATTGTGACTGCCGCTTCGCTTTCGTCACAGATAAATTGTCACACGACGTGACGATTTTAGCCTTCGTTCCATTATCGCTTTCCCACAGAAGTCTACGTGACGGGGCTTGCGTTGTTTAGTGGAAAGCATCCCTTTAGAATGCAATCAAATAGTATGATATGCCCCAATACTAAAAAAACCTCACTCATAATAAAGTATATAAAACAAACGAAAGGAATTTGGGCTTGGAAAGTATTCAAAGTAAATTCTTTAAGCTTTTGTTACTCATAGTAGGTCGTAAGCGATTTTGGTATAAAACGGGGGATGAATTAAAGAAGGGAATTGCAGAACGTCGCATACTTTCTACAGAACCACCTAAGAAAATGTATGATAAATTTCATGTTGAACAAAAAGAAATACAAGGTCACCACTACTATGAAATCTCTCAGAAAAACGGTCGGAATCAGCCTCATATTCTTTATCTACATGGCGGTGCGTATGTACATCGAATCACAAAATATCATTGGGACTTTTTATATCGTTTAGCCCAAACGCTCTCCTGCAGCTTGACTGTGCCACTTTATCCTTTAGCACCGGAGCATACGTATAAGGAAACCGTTGATATGGTGACACAGCTTTATCGTGAGCAGCTAGGGCAAAAGGACAGCATCATTTTCATGGGTGACTCGGCTGGTGGAGGGTTAGCGCTTGCTTTAGCGCAACGACTTAAAATCAATGGGGAGGCACTCCCAAGTCAGCTTATATTAATTGCTCCTTGGCTTGATATGACGTTATCAAACCCGGAAATCGATATTTTACAAAAGGGCGATTATTTTGTTGCAAAGCCAGGTTTGATGGAGGTTGCGAAATGGTATAGCGGAGGTGAGGATTTACGCTGCTATTTATTAAGTCCAATGTATGGTGAACTAAAAGGGTTGCCACAAATAACTCTTTTTGTGGGAACGAAGGATAGCTTGGTAGCAGACTCAAGAAAGTTTGTTGCGATGGCAGCAGAGCAAGGAATAGAGATAGATTATATTGAACAACAGAATATGGTGCACGTGTATCCTATTTTCACGTTCCCAGAGGCACAAGTTGCCTTTCACCAAATCATTGAACGGATTCAACGATAATGGATAAAGTCCTTTGTAGCGCTTCAAGGCGATTTACTGAGGACTTTTTTATTTTTTATGATGAAAGAGTTATAAAGGTTGATTTAACCTATTCAGAACTGGGAAATACAAGTAAATTTTTGTGTTAATAATAAATTTTTAAGGTAGATGAACGACAATGTACAAATTCAGAAATAGTATAGTAGTAAAAAATATTTAGAAATGTTTAAAGGTGAACTTGACTACTAATTGTTAATAATTGAAAATAAGGGATGTGTGTTCTTGAGAGTTTATTTAAAGAAACTCAGAAAACGATAAGGAGGAAAATAATGAATAACCCTAAAGCAAAAAAAGGCATTATTGCTGTGGTATTTGCTTGTATGCTATTAATTGGTGGTAGTGTAACGGCATTTTTCATTTTTAACAAAAATCCGAAAGAGCAATATTTCTATGCGGAATACAAAACGATGGAGCAAAGCTGGAACTCGTTTAAGGAAAGATATGAAAATGAGTTTGCATGGAGTGAGAAATCAAAGACAACGCCAACCGAGCATGAATTTGAGGTATCTTTATCCGCTTCGGACGCTTTTTTAGATGTGGATCCGATGGTTACGGACTTAGTGGAAAGTTCATCAGCTACTATTGTTGCTGCAACTGACCCAAAAAAGGGCGAGGCAAAGATTGATTTAAGTGTAAAAGTAATGGATGTTACAATTGATGATATTGTTGCGTATATGACAACTGAAAAATTGTTGCTATCTCTACCATTCCAGGACGAATTGCTACAATTAAATGATAAGGATTATGGCAATTTAATGCGTACTTTTGATCCGTCATACATAGGAGCTGAAAACCTAGGCCTAGATAGTTTAAAACTAGAAAACACTTTTTTATCAGATGAAGAAATGGAATACCTTCAAGATGAATATGTAATGGGCTTTGTCAAGGCACTTCCGGACGAGGCATTTAAAGCGGACGGCGAAGAACAGGTTAGTGTCGAAGGTGAAAAGATAAAAGCTAAAAAAATTACAATGACATTAACTGAGAAGCAAGTTAAAGAAGTGTTAACAACAATGCTTGAAAAAGCAAAGGATGATAAAAAGCTTAAAGAAATCATCTTAGACATCGTTGAACAAGCTGGTGGAGAAGCTCTAGCGACATTAGATATTGACATTAGTGAAGAAATCGATGTTGTATTTGAAGATATGATTGATGCTGTGAAAAAAGAGCTATCAATGCCAAAGGGATTGAAATCTACAATTTGGGTAGATGGCGATATCATCGTGAAACGTGATTTCAAAACAACAATTGAAGAAGATGAGCTAAAAATCGAAGGTACTCAATTATTCAAAAAGGATAAACAAGTTTGGAATTATAAATTAGGCGATGAGTATAATTCAGTTGTTATTAAAGGTGAATTAGCTTCAAAGGACAACAAAATTAAGGATAAGATTTCTCTGATGGCTGATGATGAAATTGGCTTTATTTATGAAGGAAAAGAAGAATTAGATAAAAACACACGTACATTCTCGCGCGTATTCTCTATTGAAGATGGATATGAGACAGTTGGACTAAATTGGGAAGGCACGGCAACACATGAAAAAGATAAAATGTCTGCCGAGCATACGATTGGTATTTCGGTTGAAGGTGACGAGATTGGTATTAATCTATATCAAAAAGGAAAAGTCATTAAATCTGTAGACATTGATGAAGACAGTAAAGCAGTGAATATTGGTGAGATGGATCAAGCAGAATTAGAGGAATACCTATATACAGAGCTAATGCCTAATGCAGAGCAATGGGGTATGGGTATTTTCTACGAGCTAGGGTCAGCCTTCTATTAATGCATTATGTTAGGTGATTAATATGATGATCATAAAAAGAATACTATTTTTCATGACTCAATATTTACAACAGTTAAAGAAGAAGTGGATTTCACTTCTTCTTCTTTTTGTTTTTCCAATCATGATATTGACCTTGTTTATTATAACGGCTATATCATTTATAGCACCGACAGCCAATGATAAAATTTCGATTGGTCTTGTTGATAGAGATGGGTCGAACGAAAGTCAGATGATTACACAGTTTATTACATTATTAATGGAAGAAAATGAACATGTTTCACTCGAGGCAATGTCAATTACTGATGCTGAAAAAGGGATTACGGGTGATGTTTTAAGTGCGTATATTGTCTTTCCAGAAAATTTTACTGCTGACTTATTTGACGGGAGCTCTGTAGAGGTTGGTGTCGTCGGAAATCCAAATCGAAAAGCGGATAGCTTTATTATTCGAGAGCTAGTCGATACACTTTCCCGATATATTGAATCTGCACAAGCCAATATTTTAACAGTGTATCACTATGCTAAAAAAGTGGGAATCGAAGAGGAAGAGATGGAAGAGTTGAAGCTGGAGCAATTTATGGGCTTTACTCTTTATACGCTTGGTAAGAGCAATATGCTGAGAGAGGAGCAAATTGCCCATATCGCTACCTCAACACCAAAAAACTATTTTACACTAGCAGCATGGTTTATTGTGACCACGATTTGGTCCGTCGGTGTGTATTTGTTGCTAGCGCAGCAAGTTTCACCTTCGATGGCAATCCGCCTAAAATTACTCGGTGTAACATTATGGCATAGAATGATAGCGCGGATTTTAACGTCATTTTTATTAGGGAGTGTACTGTCAACCTTAGCATGCATAGGCGTCATAAAAATACTGGAGCTTCCATTACTGTTGAAGGATTATACTCGAATAATGGGAGTTATTATTATTTATACATTTATCGTCTTAACGGTGACAGCGGTTATGGATGTACTAATTCAGTCCAAGAAGGTATCGCTCCTAGTACAAGCTGTAGTACTCGGGGCAGGGATTGTGCTAAGTGGTGCAATCATTCCATCAATGTATTTGCCATTATTTATGCAGGAGTGGCTGCCATATGTGTATTTTTATGAGGCATGGGAGTGGCTTGTGGATCTTACACTGGAGGAGCGAAATTATATCTCCTATAGCAAATTATTAACGCAGCTCGGTACGGCCGTCATTGTTCTATTAGGCTGCTTAAGCTTGAAGGAGAGGTGGTCACGTTGAATACTGTTCTATTTACGCGTTGGCTGCATGTGAAAAAACATCTTTTTAGTACATTGCTATGGATATTCTCACCTATCTTTTTAACGCTGCTCATCTACCAGCTCGTTATGCATACTGCGGGTGAATCAAAAATTCCGATTGCAGTAGTGGATGAGGATAAATCGCAGCTGAGTGAGGCACTAATCGAGCAAATACAGGCAATACCTTATTTACATGTTTCGGTTGTATCGAAGCGAGAGGCACTTTACCAGCTGGAGAAATATGAGCTTGATAGTGTTTTTGTAATCAAACGGAGATACGAGGAGCAGTTGGACAAGAACAAGCGAAATCGGTTAATTGAAGCGTATTCAACAAATCGCTCTTATGCTTATTTTGCTGTTGTGGAAAGCATTAGCTCCTTAGCTCAGGAAGATGCTTCAAGGGCAAAGGCTGCCTACGAGGTAAGAGATTTGATTGCAGAAAATGAAGCGGATCTGAAGTGGTCATTTGATGAAATTGTGCTAGAAAGTAAGGAAAGGCAAGAGCGGACAGATTTACTCCAAACATCCTTCCAATATAGCCAAGCACAATTGAACAATTTGGGAGAGAGTAATAATAAAGGAATTTGGGGGTTATGGGCATTTTTGTCCTTATTAACGACATTTTATTTATTTGATTGGCTAGTAAAGGAAAAGGGTCAAGGGATTAAGCTGCGGTGGACCTTTGCGAAGATTTCCTTTTGGCACTATGCTGTAACAAATTTAATCCTGTATACACTTGTGCTATTACTTATTGATGGCACTATGGTCGTCGTCACGATGTTATTGGGCTATGGCAAGGTCTCTGTATCTTTTCTGCTATCGCTTATTTTATATCGCTTAATAATTAACCTATTCTCGTTTTGTGTAGCGTTCTTATTTAACAACACTGTTTTTTATTATTTATCTGCGCTTGTAATGAGCTTGCTATTAGCGATTTTAGGTGGTGCCTTTATGCCGATGGATTCACTCGTTCGTCGTTTCCCGCTAGTAGAGCAGGCTAGTCCGATTTATGGATTATTAAATCAAAATATTCCGTACGTGTGGTGCCTGTTATTATTATTTATAGGGAGTATTTTGTATATACGTGAGGTGAGGAGCAATGCTTGAAGGTAAAAACATATATAAAGGCTACGGAAAAAAGAAGGTCGTGCAGGACATTTCATTGAACGTACAGCCAGGTGAGGTTGTCGGATTAGTGGGTGAAAACGGGGCCGGAAAATCCACGCTTCTCAATACTCTTGCTACCATCACGAAACCAGCAAGTGGCTCTATTCTTTTGAACGGTCTCTCGTATGAGAAGGATGTATCCGATTGTCGCCGTATGATTGGCTATGTACCACAGGAATTATCGGTTTGGGACCATCTTTCTGTGAAGGATAATATGCGCTTTTTCGAAAAGCTTAGCTGGAAATCTCGTGGAATAGAGGAATGTCGCCAGCTATGCCTAGACATGAGCTTAGAACAGTGGGAGGAACCGGCAGCATCGTTATCCGGTGGAATGAAACGGAAGCTAAATCTTGCTATTAGTTTAATCCACGATCCACAGCTAATTTTGTTAGATGAGCCAACAGTCGGTATTGATTTAAAATCCAAAACGGAAATTGGTCAGTATTTAGTGCAGCTTGCGAAAAAGGAAAATAAAATGATAGTATACACCTCACATGATATGGATGAAATTATAAGCTGCTGTGATCGTGTCTACATCATCGGCAGCGATCCATTTTATTATGAACTACTCTCGAGAAAAAATGTTCCGCTAGAGTGGCTTGGGGAAAAATAATAAGAGGTGGGCTCGATTCCTATAAAAAGGGAATCGGGCTTTTTTGTGTAATAAAATAAATGAACGATTTTGGATGCTCGGTTGTCTAATAAGTGAGGGGGTGGGGAGCATGGATAAACAGAGTTTAGTGATGCGCGCGATCAATGGAGAAGAGCAGGCCATCATCGGGCTATTGAAGGCCAATGAGGCTTTATTATATCGAACAGCGTATGCATATTTACGAAATGAGCATGATGCTGTCGATGCAATACAGGAGCTTAATTTACGGGCACTAAAAAAGCTGCATACAGTAAAGGAGCCACAGTATATTGATAGCTGGCTTGTTCGCATCCTTATTAATATTTGCTTAAACATGAAGAAGAAACAACAAAGAATAGTATTAACGGAAATGCCGGATTTACCTAGTTTAGATGAGTATTCATTTGAGATGGCAGACGTAATTGAAAAGCTCCCAAAGCACCAACAGGAACTAATTTACTTAAAGTATTTCCAAAGGCTAAAAAATGATGAAATTGCTCATATTCAGCAAATTCCTGAGGGTACGGTAAAGTCACGGCTTCATACGACGTTAAAAAAATTACGCGTGCTAATGGGAAAGGGGGAGCTATAGATGAAATCATTTGACGATAATCAATTCCAACAGTTAGTTGAAGAGCTAGAGCAAATTGATGTGCCATCCGCTGCCCTACAGCAGGCACAAAGAAATGCCGCTTTAGAAGTACAAAATCAAAAAAGACTTCGTCGTCGGTGGATTCGAGTAGCAGGTGTTGCAGCACTGCTTGCCCTTTGCTTCATTACATCTATCCGTATTTCGCCCGCGTTTGCCCAAGCAGTTGCGAAAATCCCAGGGCTCTCCGTATTTGTTGAAATGATTGCCGAGGATAAAGGCATTGAAGATATTATTAAAAATGATTATGCAACCATCGTTGGGGCGAGTGAGGAAAAGGATGGCATTACTTTTTCGGTTGAAAGTGTGATTGCTGATGAAACAGGCATGATGATTGCCTACAAGCTTACCTCGAAGCACAATCTAGAAAATATTTTTCTAAGGGAGCCCAAACTTTTTCAAAATGGTAAGGATTTAAAACCTTTAATTTCACATAGTCGTTCTGGTAGTGATGAGGTTTTCGAGGTGGAGGAAAGGTTGGAGATTATATTCACTGAAGAAACAAAATTAAATGGCTTAGATTTCACGCTTAATGTGACACTCGAAAATAATAATGAAACGACATTTTCTATACCATTTACTCTTACTAAGCCTATAGCGCCGAGTAAAGTATACTCGATTAACAAAGAAACAGAAGTAGACGGGCAAAAAATTAGTGTAAAAGAGCTCGTTATTTCACCACTACGTGCGGAAATAAAGTTAGCGATAGCAGAAGGGAACACGAAGCGAATATTACAAATTGGTACAATGAAGGTCATAGATGAAAAAGGGGAAGAATGGAGAAATATAAATGAAGGTATAACAAATATGGGTAGTATCGAAAGTGGTGAGTTTAGTGTGTTTGTACAAAGTAATTATTTTAGAAAGCCGGAGCAATTGACCCTTGTATTAGAGAAAATCGAGGCGCTTCCAAAAGGTGAAGATGTGATAGTGATAGATTTTGATAAAGGAGAAATAGTACAACAACCTAAAGATGTCGTATTAAATGTGACTTCAAGTAGTTTGACTGCACAATATCCTCTTAGTAAGTTAAATCATTCACAATCATTGATAGGCTGGGAATTAACCGACCAAAATGGAAATGTGATTGCCCCTTATCAATCGAGCTTTGTAAGTGGAGATAATGACTTGCTTGAAGATGCTACTTATTATTTTGATCCAACAGAAATGAGCACGATGTCACAGCCAATGATTGCTAAAATAAATAGCTACCCAAGCTTTTTACAGGGGGAAGGTAAAGTTGTGATTGATTTAGAGTGATAACTAGAATTGACAATAAATGTTTATTGTTATAACATATTGAAAATTCTAATAATATAACACGTTGATTGGAAGTATTAAGGATAGGCTATTGTATAGAGAGCTGCTGGATGGTGAAAAGCAGTCAGTAGGATCCCCAACTCGTCCATGAGTATTTGTGCTGAAAGGTTAGTAAGTGCAAACGGTAGCAATCGTTAACAGCTTGGATAAATATCCTAATGAGTGAGCTTTAAAAGCTAATTAGAGTGGTACCGCGAAATCATCTTCGTCTCTTAATAGAGGCGGAGTTTTTTTATTTTATTAAGGGAGGAAAAGAGATGGAAACAACTTGGCAAAGGGAAGATGTAACAACACATTATTTAAAGCAAGTACGAGGAGGCATTCCTTATGGAGCAGAGCAAGCACAAATAATGCTACAAGTCGTAAATCATTTTGTAAGTGAGCCACAGATTGTGATGGATTTAGGCTGTGGAAACGGCTTCCTGGCTGAGATTTTACTTCGTTCTTATCCACAGGCAAAGGCAATTTGCATCGACCACTCAGCACCAATGATTGAGCAGGCAAAAATTAATATGGAGCCGTATAAGAATCGATGTGAGCTTTATGTAGGAGATTTTAGTCAGAGCATCGACAGCTTTGCTAGGCCAAACAGTGTAGATTGCATCGTATCGGGCTATGCCATTCATCATTTGCCACATAGCATGAAGAAAGCATTGTATAAGGATATTTATCAGTTACTAAAGCCAGGCGGTATATTTATTAATATTGAGCATACAGCTTCAGCCACAGAGGAAATCGAAAGGCTACATGACGAATTGTTTATTGATCATTTAACCGCCTATAACAAAGGTGACCGACAACAAATCGCTAAAGAATACTACAACCGACCGGATAAGGCGGATAATATTTTAGCACGAGTAGATGTGCAAGTGAACTGGCTTAGAGAGATCGGCTTTAACCATGCTGATTGCTATTTCAAATGGATGGAGCTTGCAGTGTTTGGTGGGGGGAAATAGCTGAAAAGCATTGCAGAGCATTATTAAAAGCAGTGATTTGTTGTGAAAAAAATGTTTCAGATAATAATATGAATAATTTGTAAGTAGGAGTGTGATGTCATGAAAAAGCTATATATAGCGGGACTATTGCTAATCGTATTGGTGGCAGGTACAGCTTTTTATCAACAGCATCAATTAATTAAAAGTTATCGAGGATTACTTTACGGTCAACTATTCATTATACAAAAACCGATAGAACGTATATTAATATTTCAAGAAACTGCAGAACAATATACACAGGAGCAAAGAGAACAATTAATTGAGCCTTTATATGATGCGTTTGCTGATGTATCTAACCATACTGGTGGAGGACTTCAGATGGAGCAACATATTAGGGATCGATATTTCATGGATTATTTAGATACAAAAACTAAATATGCTCAAAGCGTGAATTCTTATATAAATGCAGTAACGGAAGAAGAACGTGAAGAAGCACATTCTCGTCTGAAAGAGGCATATGAAGCTTATGAGAATTTTTTAAAGAAGGCCGAAAAGGAGCTAGTTGAACCATTTGAGTAGCATTAAAAGTTTGCCTTTCGATAAAAATCTAAGGCTACTAAAAGACTCTCATTTTGATTTATGTTAATACAAAATGAGCTTTTCGGTTGTCATTTAGTCAAGCTAACAAAAGCTGTATCAGTTTAGGAGGATATGTTTTTCTACCGTATTTAATCATTAACTGCGGCTTTCGTTACATATGATGTATAAATGTATCGGAGGTCAACATAGCAAAAGCCTGAAATGGTAATCCGATTCGCTATACAAGCTATTATGGAGATGTCTGGATTAGGAAAAAGCCGATTGTATTGAATCAATAAGGAGGATTCTTATTGGAGGTTGTAACGTGGGTGATTCAAGGGCTATTAAGCGCTGTTTTTGCTATGGCTGGGTTTGGAAAAGTAACCGGTTCTAGAATGCATATTGATTCATTTAGAAGATGGCGGTATCCACAATGGTTCCGTATAGTTACGGGAGTTGTGGAGCTTTTGGCAGCAACCCTATTAATCATTGGTATATGGGCAACAACACTAGCATTTTATGGTGTATTACTACTCGTTGCTATAAGTATTGGTGGCATATTAACACATATGCGTATAAAGGATACGATCAAAGATACGATACCAATCGCCTCGTTGGGAGTACTCGGTCTCATTTTAGCCTTTCTTCTTTTATCTATTAATAACTAGGAGCAGGAATTTTCCTGCTTTTTTTGAGCCATGTACTACATATCATTTCTTTGGCGGATTATTTAGTGAATTTTACCAAATGGGATAAGTTAGCATGTGTAGTATGTTATATTAATCGAAAATTCTGTTTTCAAAGGAGTTCCAAGACTATGTTAACTTTTTCAATTCCGCCACTAAACAATAGAGTAATAGAGGATGCACGTTCTTACATTGATTCTTTAACTAAACCACCTGGAAGCTTAGGGCGTCTAGAGGAGATTGCAATAGAGCTAGCAGGAATGACAGGGCAGGTAAAGCCAGATATTCAACCAGGTATTTTAGTATTTGCAGCAGACCATGGCATCGTAGCGGAAAACGTATCTGCCTCTCCGCAAGAAGTAACGTATGAAATGGCTATGAATATGGTTGAGGGAGGCGCTGGTATTAGTATATTTGGGCGCATGATTGGCGCACCGGTAAAAGTGTACGATGTCGGGATTTTACGACCTGTACCCACTTCAAAAGTAATTAACAAAAAGGTGCGAGTACAAGGAACAGCTAACTTTTTGAAGGAACGAGCGATGACTGAGGAAGAAGCCTGGCAAGCAATAAAAGTTGGCTACGATGCAGCAAAGCAAATGATTAGTGATGGTGTAGGCTGTTTAATTACGGGTGAGCTAGGGATTGGAAATACGACACCAAGTAGTGCCCTTTTAGCAGCGATGCTTGAAATTGACCCAGAGGCAGTTGTTGGTCACGGCTCTGGTATAAATCTTGTGCAGCTTCAGCAGAAGATAGCAGTTTGTCGGGAAGCCATTGCGTTACATAAGCCGAATAAGGAAGATGCTATTGACCTTCTTTCAAAAATCGGTGGTCTGGATATTGCTGCGATGACAGGCGCTATGCTTGGAGCTGCAGAAACGCGTACACCGATTTTATTAGATGGCTTTATTTGTACAGTGTCCGCATGCTTAGCGAGACTTTTAGCGCCAGGCGTTGAAAATTATATGCTCGTCTCACATCAATCGGTTGAGCCAGGGCATATTATTGCAACCGAGTTTTTAGGGAAGAAATCGATTGTCCAGTTAGATTTACGTCTTGGTGAGGGGACAGGTGCAGCAGTAGCTTACCCAATAGTCCAAGCAGCGAATGTAATGGTTAAGGAAATGGCGACATTCCAAAGTGCTAGTGTATCACAAAATTAAGGAGTGATCTTGTGTGGCATTTAACCCTACAGGAGAAGAGGGCATTTGAACAAGCTCATGTTCTATCCATTCCTGAAACGGATCAAGAATGGGAAAGCGACTTGGCTAACGCTATGGAAGAGGGAATTGATTTACTTGCGGAGAGGAAAGAAGACTTGGACGATGTGCGCGGCCGATTATTAGCGAGCATACCAGAGCGCTTTTATCCATATGTGCTTGATGGTACATTCAATACACCTCAATTACCTCAAACGGTACGGGAAGATTATATAAACTGGGTGAATGAGCAGACGTCAGTATTTGAAGCTGTACTGGATGCTGCCCATGAAAGCAAACAGGGCGCACTTCCCTATTTATCCCATGGAGCTCGTGAAGTGTATGAGCAAAGCTTACATGATGCTCAAATTGTAGGGATAAAGCGTTTGAATAATCAGCTTACCTTACATTTGGACACAAAAGGTGGCTTTAGTACAAAGTCTGTCGTCATTCTTAGCTTTACAGGGATTATTAGTGAAATAGGTAGCATAGAGGTAGGTCAATATTATATTTACGATGAAATCATCAAAACGGATGCTGGAATAGCGTTACGAGTTATTTTTGATTGTCCTGAAGTAGAATGGACAATTGAAGCAAAGGATTTAGACGCTATGTTTTACTATCCACCGAAAACGTACTATGATTTTTCAGGAACAGAGGATTTTGCTGGGTATGCCGCTTCATTGAATATAGAGCATCCTCATTTTTTAATTACACCGAATATCCAATCTCGAATTGTCGATATTAGAGAGGATGCACCGTACCTAGTGTTAGAATCGGGGACGTTAGAGCAACGAGTGGACGGCATTTATATTGGAGAAGAGCTTATTGCAGAATCATTTGACCGATGCATATCGTTCGTTCATACAAGTATTTATGAGGATCCTTACGCTTATTTTAGTGAGCCTGTTCCGATGGACGAGCTGGAGGCTGCTGCACTAAGTGAGATTTTAGAATTGCAGGTCCGTGCGTGGAATACAATGTATGCGAATCCTCAGGGATGTAAAACTATCATCAATCGTGTACTTATGAGGTTACGGCCAACAGAAGATAATGAAATGATGTTATATGTGTATGTCCGTCATTTCGAAAAAGAGGGCGTACTAAAAGAGGAAACAAGAACGAAATACTGGGATATTATTAATGAATCCTAACTAGCTTTTCGACGAGTAAACGAATAAATGGACTGGTAGTAGGCTATATTAACGAGTTGGATATTATCAGAATATTCTCGTTGGCGAGTAAATTTTAAAAAGTGGCTAGTATTTTGAAAAAAACGGCTAGTATTTTTGATTTTTCGGCTAGTATTTCGGAAAAAGTGGCTAGTAAACAAGAGCTGTGTAGCGCAAGGATGTGGCATCATACATTCTTGCGTTTTTTATTGATTCATATATAGCATCAGAGACCTTTGCTTCCCTTAATCTAACAATGATATAATCATTCCTAATTTACGAAAAGAGGCGAAAGAATGGTTGAAAATATTTTACCGCCAGTGGTAGATGAACATACACGTGTCCTAATTGTCGGCTCCATGCCAGGAGTGCAGTCACTCGAAAAACAGCAATATTACGGAAATCCCCGTAATCATTTTTGGGGAATAATAGCGGAGCTCTTACAAAAAGAAATCCCCACTAATTATAGTGCGCGACTGAGACTCCTAAGGGACCATGGCATCGGCTTATGGGACGTGATTAGAGAGTGTGAACGTGAGGGAAGCTTAGATAGCAATATTCGAAATGAAATCCCGAATGACTTCCAGGCGTTATTCAACCGTTATCCACAAATTGGAGCGGTTCTATTTAATGGCACAAAAGCACACGACGTATTTAAGAAGAAGCTAGGGTTTGAGATATTAGGCGCCAGAGCTTATTTTAAAATGCCATCTACTAGTCCTGTACCAGGCAAAAATATTAAAACATTTGAGCAAAAGGTTGAGGCATGGAATATACTTCGAATGTATCTTGAATAAAAACCCTTTAATTGCTACGACTAGAACTTTTTACTATGATAAAAAGGAATACTAATAAGGGGGTTTGTAAAATGTATCGTACTGTTGAAGACTTTTCAAAGGAATGGCATGTGTCATCAAAAGGAACGTTAAATGTATTAAAGGCTATTACAGATGAAAAAATGGATGTAGCAATTGTAGAGGGGCACAATTCATTAGGGTGGTTATCTTGGCATTTAGTACAAGTAGCTGGTGCATTCGGCCAATTTGCAGGCTTACAAATACCAGCGCCAGGACCAGATATGGACAGACCCGAAACAATGCAAGAAATAGTTGAAGCGTATGAAATGGTCATTGATGCGTATAAAAAAGAAGCAGCATCGTTAACGAATGAGGAATTACTAAAAATGGTGCCGGCATTTGGTGGGGAAATGCCATTAGGTCAACTACTACGGATACTCATTGATCATCAAACACATCATCGTGGTCAAATGACGGTTTTACTTCGTCAAGCAGGTTTACCTGTACCACCTGTTATGGGACCAACAAAAGAGATGCTATAAATAAAAGAGTGCCGTAAGTAAACTTATGGCACTTTTTTTAGATAGAGTTTGAGCGTATTCTAGCTCCAGCGCCCCAGCGCCTCGAAGGCTAAACGGGACGCTTGCGCTTTTCTTAGACCATAAGAAAATACATTACCTTGCTCTATTTTAGAGTGAGATGTGATTTTCTAAATGGTAGTTCGAGTAAAGCTTCTTCAGCACTAGCAAAAGGGGTTTTAAGCATTAATAGTTTTTCGATATAATTTTGTACTTCGGCTGGAAGCTGTAATTCCTGCTGCCAGCTTCTTTCTTTTTTATCCCCAGGTGTGTAATTAGAATAGAGTAAATAAAGCAGAAAATGTCCCACAGCATATAAATCACTAATATGATTTTCCGCTTTTTTAGGATTATCAATGCCTTCAATTGTTAAAGTAGGATCAATATAGGTTGCTAAGCCAAAATCAATTACAGTCAATTCATTGTTTTTTAAAAGGATATTCGGAATTCGTAAGTCACGATGCACGATTCCGTGTGCATGAAATGTAATTACAATAGTAAGTAATTCGCGGGTTTTTTCCAGCGCTTCGTCTATTGAAAATGTTTGCCCATGTAGGAAAATGGCTCTCTCAAACGTTTCCCCGTCAATGTAATCCATAATATAGATAGGAACATCCTTCAAAAAGCCCTCCACTAAAACATTAGGTACCCTCGTATAGCGAAGCCCCTTTAGCATTTGGATTTCCTGTAGAAACTTACGCTTCGTTTTTTCTTTTTTTCGATGCTTTGCCTTTAACCGTTTTAGTACAACTTTCTGACCTGTCTTTTTGTGTGCTAGTAAATAGGCAACACCATATGAGCCAACACCAAGCTGTTCAATAAAATGGAATTCGGTTTGTTGCTCTGTATACTCCTTTACGAGCTTACTGTACTTGTATTCTGTATAGGCCGAAATCATGACCAGCTACTAAAGAAACTTTTCGAGCTAAAGAAGCTTCGTGAGCTACGACGATGGCTTCGTTTATAATGCTTATGACCATAGTAGTTATGACGATTTGAATATTTCCGTCGGCTGCTAGATGAATAGCGACGGTAGCCAGAACCACCTGAGCCGCCTAGTAAAGATTTAATTATTTTTTTAAACAATGAAATCAATCCTTTCGAAAGATAAATGATATTAATTATACGTTTTGAGGATGATTAGGTTTCATTTTTTGTATGATGTATAATATGGAAAAAACTAAAATTAGAATGGGAGAATGCTAGTGATCTATTGGACAGTATTTCGTTATAGTAATTGGGAATTTATTATTGCAGCTACGGAAAAAGGACTGTGCTTTACCGGTTCGGAAAATCAAGGGGTAGATGAATTACGGGCCTGGGTAAATAAAGCCTTTAAAGGAATGGAATTAATAGAGGATAAGGAAAAGCTTGCGCCGTACGCCAAACAATTTCAGCAGTATTTTGACTGTCAACGTGGAGAGATAGATTTCCCTCTAGATTTTAAGGGCACAGATTTTCAAATGTCCGTCTGGGCTGCCTTGCGTGCTATTCCATATGGCACAACATACTCTTACTCAGATATTGCCGAACGGTTAAATAATCCAAAGTCTGTACGCGCTGTAGGGACAGCGATAGGGTCTAATCCGGTGATGATTGTGATACCATGTCACCGTGTAATCGGAAAAAATGGAACGCTCACTGGCTTTCGTGCCGGCTTAGATATGAAAAAAAGATTGTTAGAGCTTGAAGGTATCAAATTATAGATTAGACTCTTAGATTTAATAATTTTGAATTGGTGGCATAGAATCAACGAAAATAGGCGTTTGGATGATATCAACGAAATCGGTATAACAATCAACAGTATCAACAAAATGCTAGCCATACTGGAAGCACTCATTTTTTAATCTAAGTAAGTGAAGAATGCCACTTCATTTTTCGCACTATTGACTTCTTAATTAACTATGTTAGAATATTTTTATACTTTCTCGAGTTGAAGCGTTGAACTTTAACGTGTTGAATTATAACTTTACATCTAGGAGCAGGCATATGTTTTTTATTGAAGCAAAAATAAAGCCTTCTGTTTTAGAGGCAGCTTTTATTGTGGTAATGATTATAGCAATGATTTCTATAGGGATTGGGAGACTAGGGGCAACCCCTCACATTCCTATATTATTTGCTATTATTTTTTTGATTTTTTATGGGCTAATAAAGGGGATACGGTTTAAAACGTTAGAAGAAAGTTTGCTTTCAGGCGCTAAGGCTAGTCTGGGCGCGGTGTATATTTTCCTTTTAATCGGTATTTTAATTAGTAGCTGGATTGTAAGTGGTACGATTCCAACTCTTCTTTATCTAGGTTTATCTATCATTACTGCCAGCTTTTATTATACGATTGTCTTTATGATTACAGCTATTATTGGTACAGCCGTTGGTAGCTCGCTTACTACGGTAGCAACAATCGGAGTTGCTTTTATGAGTATTGCCGGAGCCATCGATGCATCTATCGCTTTGACAGCTGGGGCTATTGTATCGGGTGCCTTTTTTGGTGATAAAATGTCGCCATTATCAGATACGACTAACCTTGCTGCGAGCATCGTTGGTGTCGATTTATTCGAGCATATTAAAAATATGAGCCTGACAACCGTTCCTGCGTTTGTCATTAGTGCGATCTTATATTCTGTGCTATCCCCTTCTGTAGAGACATTTGATGCTAGTACTATAGCGTCCTATAAAGCAAGTTTATTACAAACTAATTTCATTCATTGGTATGCGATTGTACCCCTTCTTATACTAATTGCTTGCACATTGCTGAAGATGCCGGCCTTTTTAACGCTGATTGTCAGCTCGCTAGTAGCCCTTGTCTTATCGACGTTTCATATGTCTTTAACATTCGCAGACTATAGCGCCATTTTATATAATGGATTTGTTTCGGAAACAGGGGTAGAGGTGATTGATTCACTGTTAACACGTGGTGGCATTAGTAGCATGTACTTTACGATTATGCTGGTGATTCTTAGTCTAAGTATGGGCGGTTTATTATTCGCCCTCGGGGTCATTCAAACACTTCTCAGCAAAATTGAAAAGGGATTAAGGTCAGTCGGTTCATTAATTACAGGAACAGCCATCACGGCAATTGGTATTAATACGCTTGTTGGCGAGCAATATTTGTCTATCCTCCTAACGGGTGAAGCATATAAGCAAAAATATGATGAGCAAGGCTTACATCCGAAAAATTTAAGTCGTGTGATGGAGGATGCAGGGACAGTCATTAACCCGTTAGTTCCTTGGAGTGTATGTGGTTTGTTTATTGCCGAGATGCTAGATGTTCCAGTAATGAGCTATTTGCCATTTGCCTTCTTTTGCTTGTTAAGTCCTCTACTAACTATTTTATTTGGTTGGCTGAATGTGACGATAACGAAAAAATAATTATTGCTATAGAGTTAAAGAGGCTGTCCCATTTTTAGGGTAGCCTCTTATCTTTTTACCCCTTGAACAAGCTCTTGTGATTTGTAGTCAAATTAGTTTTTCATCTACTTATAAACAAACCTTACTTTAAAACGTTTGCTGAAATATAAAACACAATAAACGGATAGTCAATGAATACGGAGCCGATTTGCTGTCTTATATCGTATGGAATGGATTATGAATCTTTTGGATTAATGAAAATAATTTTATTTGGGTATTTTATAGTGTTTTATAATCAATTTGAATTATTGTGTTTATAAGTCTATTATCTTAGGTTACATTTGAATATGTAGGTCTAAAAACTATATTTAAATTAGTTGATTTCGTAAGTAGTTTTTCTAAGGTGATTCACCAACAATTAGGTGGAGCGAAAGACAGCGAGTGTGGCTGACGGCATGCGCCTTTCGCTACAGAGTAAAGCTTCCGGCGGGAAAAGAGTGAAACCAGACCCTGGACTAAGCGTAGTGAAACTGTGTTTGGTTGCTAGAAATATGAATTATGAAATCGACGCAAATGAATGTTATAGAAAGGGATTTTGTCGTTGTATGCTGGAAAAATATAACCACGAGCTTTGTGTGCTTAAGGCATCGTATTATATTGATGAAAATGAGTTTTTACGCGAAAAGTGCAGGGATATGGATAAGCTACAATCTCTATTAGACTATGGTGAGCAATTAATTTGTGGAGTACAAGATGAAGATAGTAAATACAAATTAATGGGGAGTATGGCTAATTTATATCGAATGAATAGGGAGCTAGATCGATCATTAGATTATTTAAAGGTATGCTTACAATATAGCGAGCGAACTGAGGATTACGATTTTTACATTAAGACGTTGATACGGTATGCCAAATCATTAAAATATGTCCGGAAATATGAAAGTGCAATCTCATTACTGGAACTAGCATTAGAAAAGTGCTATAAGTATAATTTAGAGAAATACGAGCATTATGCTTGGCAGCACCTAGGTAAGTGTTACTTAGAATTAGGAGATATTTATGAGGCAGAAAAGTGTTTTTTTAAAGCGTATAAGCTGAGAGTAATACAGGGTGCTAAGCATTTTTTTCACGCCTCACAAAAGGCGCTTGAATTTGTTAGTAAAATAAAACGCTAGGTAGATAATAACAATGAAAAAATATCGTAACCTTTTATTTGATTTAGATGATACACTACTAGATTTTCAAGCAGCGGAAAAGCAGGCGCTTGTAAAATTATTTGAAAGTGAAAATATCCCCTTTTCGCCAACAATCAAAAATTTGTATAAAGAAATTAATGAGAAGCTGTGGCACAAGTTTGAAAGGGAAGAAATCTCTCGAGAGCAAGTAATCGAAACACGTTTTACCAAGTTATTTGAAGTGTTAGGGAAGAAAGCAGACGGGGCTTTACTTGATAAAAAATACCGAGAATATATAGCTGAAAGTACCGTGTTTATAGAGGGTGCAGCGGAGTTGATTTCAACATTAAAAGATCAGTACGCCCTATATATCGTGACAAATGGAATTTCCGAAACACAATACAAAAGATTACAGAGGACAGGCTTGGGCAATCAATTTCAAAATGTTTTTGTGTCAGAGGATACCGGATATCAAAAGCCTATGATTCAATATTTTGAATATGTATTTCAACGTATTCCCGATTTCAAAAAAGAACAGACGCTTATTATCGGAGATTCATTTAGTGCAGATATTGTGGGCGGGTATGGGGCAGGTATTGATACATGCTGGCTAAATTCAAATAATAAAACTAATTCGACTTCTATTCAACCGACATATGAAATTCGCTCATTATCACAATTATATTCGATTCTATAAAAAGCTATCCAATTGGTTTAGCTTTTTTTCTATGTTAAAATAACTGAAAATTCATACTAAGGGGTGTGTTTCAATGAAAATACGAAAAGCAGTTTTAGAGGATGCATCGGGAATAGCAAAAGTACATGTGGATAGTTGGAGAACTACCTATAAGGAAATTCTTCCTGCAGACTTTTTAGAAAAGCTTACATATTCATCTCGTGAAGAATTATGGCAAAATGCGATTCCTGTAAGTGATGTTTTTGTTGCAGAAGATTCGTCTGGACAAATTGTAGGCTTTGCTACTGCAGGGGAGGAGCGAAGTGATGATTATCCACCGTATGATGGAGAGCTATATGCTATCTATATTTTGGCGGAGCAGCAAAACCAGGGGATAGGAAAAAAGTTAGTACAGCAAGCAGTTGAAAGTTTAAAAAAGGCAGGTAAACAGTCTATGCTCGTGCTTGTTTTAAAGGATAACCCAGCAATCCATTTTTATAAGGCACTAGGTGCTAAAGAAATTGATGCGATTGATATTTAAATAGGTGGCACGAAGTTACAGGAACTTGTGCTTGTTTGGGAAAATATTGAAGAAATTGTTTTTTAATAAATAGTTCGACTACATCCATCAATGCTATGAGGTGGATGTAATATTTTTGAAAAATCGATATAACTACCTTGCATTGAATAATAGTGGGTGTTACACTACTAATTAATAAACAGTAGTGAGGGTGACTTGAATGAATCCGCAGTTTAAAAAGGGTGTGTTAAATCTTTGTGTATTAGCACTACTTCAAAAGCGGGATATGTACGGGTATGAGCTTGTGCAGTCGATCTCACAAAAAATTGATATTTCAGAGGGCGCAGTTTATCCATTGCTCCGTAGATTAACGGCAGAAGAATATTTTACGACATATATGGTGGAATCCTCGGAAGGACCAGCGCGTAAATATTATAAACTGACGGATTTAGGTGAGCAGCAATTGCATCAGTTAAGAAACGATTGGGCTCAATTTCATCACGCAGTAAATGAATTAATCGAAGAGGAGCACGTATAATGACAGAACAGGGATTTTTACAGCAACTTGAACGAGCATTACTGAAGTTAAATGAGACTGAAAAAAAGGATATAATTCGTGACTTTACAGAGTATTTTGCAAGTGGTAGAGCTGAGGGGAAACAAACAAGTGAAATGATTGCAGCGCTTGGCTCGCCAGAAGAACTAGCAGTAGAACTGCTTAAAGTGTACTCAGAGGATGAATTTGTACAGGTGACACATTTAGAGCAGGAAGATGATGTAAAGCATGTGGTCATAAAATCGGATCAAGCAGACATTCGTATTTTACCATCACCTACTGGAAAGGTATACACAGAGCTTTCAGAAAAAGCTGATCAGACAAGAGTTGATATCGAACGAGAACAGGACACTTTAAAAATCACTATTCGTGCTAAGGAATCGAAATTCAAAATTCTAGGTATTAGCTTTATCTTTTCTAAGGATAGTCATTCAGTTGTGACGATTTATTTACCTGAAAAGTTATATGAAACAATGAATGTAAAATCAGATCAAGGGGAGATTTCAATCGAACATCTCCAAATGAAACAGCTCTCCGTTCGTTCGGATCAAGGGAGAACAGAGCTTCGTCATATTCTAGCTCGAGAAACGGATCTTTTAGTCGACACAGGTCGTATTGTCACGAAGGATTGTAATTTCACAGCGGCAAAGCTCAAAACAGACACGGGTCGAATAGTGGTAAAGCGTTCGAAGGCTGAGCGCTGGAATCTAGAGACCGATACAGGTCGTATTGTGCTAAAGCATGCCGGTGGTGAAATATCTGCTAGAACAGATACTGGCCGAATAATTTACGAGTCCCAAGCTGTTACTTCGCCAATACATTTAAAAACGGACACAGGCAATATTGAATTGCTCACAACTGAGCCACTACAAAATGCTACAGTGAAGGCGAAAACAGATATGGGGAAAATAATGATTTACGGAGATAAAAAACGTACTGCTGTTTTTGGTGATGGCGCGCTACCAATCTCATTAAAAACAGATATGGGCAATATTTCTATTAAGATGATTAAAGAAGAGATTTTAATGTAACGTAAAGGCTGCTCCTAATAGAGGGCGGCTTTTTTACAGACGTTTGATATACATACTTATAATTTTTTTCTGCTTGTATATTCTGGTTTATGTAAAAAGTAATAGCGATGGAAGTCTTATGTTGCATAGTCAACTATTACTAAATTTGATAAAATAGGAAAAGAGTTTATAGACGCTTTAGAGGGAGTGAGCGATATGGCATTGTGGATCGTTTCTATTGTTTCAGTTATTGTGATAGTGCTAGCAGTTCTTATTTATTTACATGACGGAACCGAATTTAGCCAGTTAACAGGCTATTCATTTTTTGATATTTTAACGAAGGAAAAGGCGAATCGATTGAATAAATTAATGTCTCGATTGAAAAAAGTCGATGGCGAACACAAATTATTGGTCGATTTGCAGGTGCCCATTGGGAATTCTACTTATTCCGTTGATGCGGTGCTAATACATGAATCAGGTATTTATGTAATCGATGGTGTACACATAAATGGTTGGATTTCAGGTAGAGAGAACGATATTGAATGGGTACAGGCATTACATAATAATAAGTATGAAAAATTTACAAATCCTATTATGGTGAATAAACGTATTATTGCGGTATTACATGAGCTATTACCAGAGGTGAGTAAAGATGTATTCACGTCAGTTGCATTATTTAATGATGGGTGTTCATTCCAAAAAATAGAAATAGAATCAACGAATATAGAGGTCATGAAAATGCAAGAGTTAAAGAAGTGGACGACTGAAATAGGCGGAGAAGTGCTTTCGAAAGAGGAAATAGAAAACGTCCACCATGCATTAGAAGGGAATATGAGCTTTAAGCAGCTACCAAAAGCTCAGCCATCGAATAATACAGTAACTAATTAAGAGCGAGATATTCTTGCTCTTTTTTATATACAGAAACAATAGCTTATTAGTCTAATTTTGCAGGTAGTCCATTGTGCAGTCTGTTTGGAATACGAATGCTACTTGGCTCACTGGCATGCTTATATGTCAATAAGAGCTATTAATTAAAACAGCCATAATATTTTTTCTAATAAGGAAGGAAAATGCATGTCTATCAAGAATATTACATACTGTAACAAGAATACACTTAGGGAGGAATCAGGATATGAGACTTCAAGACAAAGTGGCAGTAGTTACAGGAGCTGCTTCAGGTATGGGGAAAGCAATTGCTATCCTTTATGCAAAGGAAGGCGCTAAAGTAGTAGTGTCTGATTTGACTTTAGAGGGGGCAGGTGCAACCGTTGCAGAAATAACAGAATTCGGGGGAATTGCAACTGCGGTCGCAGCAGATGTTTCAAATGAAGCAGATGTACACAGACTAATTAAGGCAGCACTTAATAGCTATGGTACACTAGATATTTTAGTAAATAACGCTGGTATTATGGATAACTTTGCACCGGTTGGCGATGTAAAGGATGAGCTTTGGGAAAAAGTTTTTGCAGTAAATGTGACAGGAATTATGCGCACTACAAGACAAGCAATGCCGATTTTCTTAGAAAAAAATTCCGGAATCATCGTTAATATTGCTTCTGTGGGTGGCTTGTATGGTTCACGTGCAGGTGCAGCTTATACAGCTGCAAAGCATGCAGTTGTTGGATTAACGAAAAATACGGGATTCCAATACGCAGATCGAGGTATCCGCTGTAATGCAATTGCTCCAGGTGGGGTTAATACAAATATCGGTGCTTCATTTAGAGATCCTAATATGGCTGGAATGGAAAAGGCTATGGCAGGTGCAAGCTTTAACCCGAGAAACGGAGAACCTGAGGATATTGCAAGGATTGCACTATTTTTAGCTTCAGAGGATGCGGCCTTCGTCAACGGTATCGTTGTAACAGCCGATGCGGGATGGACCGCTTACTAAGCAAAACATTATATAAATATAGCTCGGCACAAATCGTGTCGAGTCTTTTTATTTCCTAGGAAATATTTCGAGCTAGAATGTCATAATAGAACAAATTTTGAAATGCAGGCTGTTTCGTTAGTATGTTACGATACAAGTGGATAACTTGGAGGAATAAAGATGGGACTATTATCAAAACGAGCAGTAAGTATTTTAAACATGAAAGAACATAAACAGCTTTTTGCATGCCCAGTTTGCAAGGAGGGAATGTCAGTTAGTGACACAGGTAAGGTGACCTGTATTAATAATCACTCCTTTGATATTGCGAAACAAGGTTATATTAATTTCATGACCAAGCCTGTCAATTCGATGTATAGTAAGGAACTGTTCGAGGCACGACAGCGAGTGATTGCTAGTGGTCTTTATGATGATCTACAAAGAAAAATTGCTGCACATATATCCGGCACATATATTTTAGATACAGGCTGCGGCGAGGGCTCTCACTTAGCGCGCATTTGTGAAAAAGTAGAAGGTTCTGTAGGTGTTGGCATTGATATTGCTAAGGAAGGAATTTTGTCGGCAGCTAAATTTTACGATGGGCATATTTGGTGTGTGGGTGATTTAGCAAGCAGTCCGTATAGTGCCGATACGTTTGATGTAATATTAAATATTTTATCACCAGCAAACTACGATGAATTCAAGCGCCTTTTAAAGCCAGATGGTAAAGTAATTAAGGTTGTTCCACAGGAGGGGTATTTAAAGGAGCTTCGACAGCAGGCCTTTGCTCATTCTGAAAAGGAAAGCTATACGAATGCTCTAACTTTACAGAGATTCAAGGAAAGCTTTGAACGCGTAGAGGTTGAGCGAATTCACTATACGGTTCCACTCTCAGGAGATCTTGTGCCAAAGCTATTAGAGATGACACCTATGGGCTGGCATATCGAAAATAAAGAGGCTATTAGGTTATCAGAAATTACAGTAGATGTGAATATACTGATTGGCACACTAAAATAGTTGTTTGTATAGAAGCAGGGAATTTGTGCCTTTCGAAGAATTGGGTCGTAATGGTTAATAGTCGAATTATCGGAATACACCGCATATTTTGAGGGGTTAAAGCTAAAGGAGCAGCAAGTCACTTTAAAAAAGTAAAGCAGGGGGGACAATGATGAAAAAGGTATTAGTACTAGGTGGTACACGGTTTTTTGGGCGTAAATTAGTAGAGCTGCTAGTAGCAGAAGGGCATGCTGTTACAATTGTCACACGAGGGAAGCTAGAAAACCCGTTCAAAGGTAAAGTGAAGCATATTATAGTGGATCGTCGTGATGAGCTTGCTTTCCGTCAAGCAGTGGGAAGCTTAGATTTTGATCTTGTCTACGATAATATTTGCTATTCTCCAAATGAAGCGAAAGTATTATGTGATATTTTTAACGGGAAAATCAATAAGCTAGTCTTTACCTCTACACTTTCAACCTATGAGGCAGATGGTGTATCGAAATCAGAAGGTGATTTTGATCCGTATAGCCACGAAATTAGGATTGGGAATACAGAGGACTTCACTTATGGGGAGGGTAAAAGACAAGCCGAAGCAGTGTTCTTTAAATACGCAAAATTTCCGGTTGTAGCAGTACGTTTCCCTATTGTTATGGGCTTAGATGATTACACAAAACGATTACATTTCCATGTTGAACGTATTGTAAAAGGAGAGCCGATAGGGTTTGTTAATCTTGATGCTAGAATGTCCTTTATTTTAGCGGAGGAGGCAGCGGATTTTTTACTATGGGCGGGAGCGAACGATATAGAAGGACCGTTTAATGCAACAGCTAATGGAACAATTTCAATAAAGGAATTAATCACAATGATAGAAGCTACAGCAGAGCAACAAGCAAAAATTGCAGTTGTCGGTAATGATGAAATCCGCTCACCATACGCTGTGCCAGCTTCATGGTTTATGACAACGGAAAAGGCACAAAAGGCAGGTTTCCAATTTAGTAACCTAGACGATTGGCTTCCAGGGCTAGTGAAGGATATAGTAGCCCAATATCACTAAAGTATAAGTAATTGAAACGTTACGTTATTTTCGAGTAAAATATAAGTAATTAATAGATAAGGTAGGAATAGAGCATTGTATAAATTTGCGGCAAATATTGTGAAAATATTTTTGGGGATTAATGGTTCAAGAGCGAAAGTATATGGACTTGAAAATGTACCAAAAGACGGTGGCTATGTAATTGCATGCACGCATAACGGCTATGTAGATATTTTAAATTTAGGTTTATCAATTTATCCTCGTGAGATTCATTTCATGGCTAAAAAGCAATTGTTTGATGTTAAAGGTTTAGGCTGGTTAATAGAGAAGTTAAATGCTTTCCCAGTAGATCGCGATAATCCGGGCCCAAGTGTTATTAAAATCCCTCGTCAACTACTAAAGGAGGGGAAGATTGTCGGCGTTTTCCCAAGTGGTACGCGAAGTGCGGAAAGTACGGATTTAAAGCAAGGGGCGATTACAATTGCACAGCTGTCGAAGGCTCAAATTGTCCCAGCAGCTTATGTCGGTCCGAGAAATATCGGAGAAGTGTTAAAGCGTCAAAAGGGATACTTAATTTATGGTAAGCCCTTTGCTGTTGAAGGCGGTAAAGAAGGCCGTGAAGAGGCAACACATGTTTTAGAGACGGAGCTCCAACGCTTAATTCAGGAATTAGAAAGTAAAAAATAATGTTAGGGCACCCTTCGAAACGGGGGGTGCCTTTCTAATGGAGGAGTTATGATGATTCGAGTGTTATTTGTATGCTTAGGCAATATTTGTCGTTCGCCTATGGCAGAGGCAGTCATGCGGGATTTAGTCGAAAAACGAGGTTTAAGCGCTGAAATAAAAATTGATTCTGCAGGAACAAGCTCCTGGCATATTGATGAGCCACCGCATAAAGGGACAAGGGCAAAGCTTGAGGAATACAAAATTTCTACGAGTGGCATGAAGGCGCGTCAGTTACGTACGTCTGATGTAGATTTTGATTATATCGTTTGCATGGATGCAAGCAATGTGGAAAATACACGCAATATGCTACGTGAGGATGATAATACAAAGATTATACGCTTCTTAGATTTAACCTTTCATAAAAAAGACGTTCCAGATCCATGGTATACAGGTGATTTCCAGGAAACATATGAGCTTTGCTTAGATGGTTGTAATGCATTATTAGAGAGAATTATGGAGGCGCGAAAATAGAATTAGAAAGAGGCAAAGTCGTTAAGACAATGCCTCTTTTTCAGTTGACTCTGATGAAAGTCCTTTTCTCTTTAATTGGCCCCAATCATTTTTCTTCCGCAGGTAATACCATATCCCCTCAAGACGAAAGATAATAGTTAATGGACGGAACCAAAACACCTCCGTAAGTGAAAATACCATAAGCTTTACGATATCCCGAATACGAGGATAAGAGTTCAAGCTCCATGCTTCAAGGAGGATTGCAAACATTGATAAGAATGAGCTATAAACTAAAAATAGAGCAGTCATAATGAGCGCAGATTCCCAATATAAATTTCCTACCATAAATGAAATTAAAATATAGATGTAACCTGATAATTCGATAACTGGTCCTAAAAATTCAATAATCCAAAAGTATGGGACTGAAATTAAGCCAATCCGTTTATATTTCGGATTAAATGTCATCCTTTTATGCATCGCTAAACTACCAAGTAATCCTTGATGCCAACGTCGACGCTGAGTTCGTAAGCCTTTTATAGTATCTGGTGCCTCTGTCCAGCACACAGGATCAGGAACAAATTCAATTCGCTTCTTTAAATCATGCTCTAAAATATAGCGATGAAGCTTTACGACAAGCTCCATATCCTCACCAATTGTATTTACTGAATATCCACCCGCTTTTACCACCCATTTTTTCGAGAAAACACTAAATGCACCAGAAATAATGAGCAATAAATTGAATTTACTTAAGGCAATCCGACCCATATAGAACGCGCGGAAATACTCAATGATTTGCATAATAACAAAGGGGTTATTTGGTATGATCGAATTCACGACCGTACCAAGCTGAACGTCTGAGCCGTTTGCAATTCGCACACTCCCCCCTGCAGCAATCACATCATCATTAGAAGCAATGATTGGCTTCATAACACGAAGTAGGGATGTGTGGTCTAAAATCGAATCCCCGTCAATTGAGCAGAAGTAAGGATATTTAGAAGCATTGATTCCTGCATTTAAAGCGTCCGCCTTTCCGCCATTCTCTTTGTCAATCAATACAATATTTGGATGTAATGTAGATTCATAAATGCCGTGAATTTCTTTTGAATCTAACTCTTTTTTTATTGTACGCTGAATAGGTTCCATCTTAAATTGTTGAATAATGACACCGAGCGTATCGTCAACGGAACCATCATTTACAATAACAATCTCAAATTGAGGGTATTGTAGGGTTAATAAAGAGTGTACTGTACCGACAATACCTCGTTCCTCATTGTAGGCAGGAACAATAATTGATACGGGCTTAGAGTAAATTGCGTCTAAGCTTTCTTCGTTAGAAGTGTATTTATCGAGTCGTAGCCCTTTTCGCATGTGAAAATAGGCGAAAATTAACATGGATGTGTATACAATGATAATTAAAATCATGTAAAACATAATAAGGCGACCGAAAAACGCATGTAACCATAATAAAATTGTTGATATGTCCATTTCGTTTTATCCCACCTTTAATATTTCCTTCGCCATTTCAGCGGCATATTCATCATGGCCTGCTGTAATTGTTTCCTGTAAAATTTGTATTCCATTTTTAAGTTTGGAAAGTGTTAGGGCAGCCTGTTTTCGAACCCACCAGGATGAATCACAGAGTAAAAGTTGAAGTACAGGGAGTGCCTGATCCTCGTCCGCATGAAGCAATAGTTTAGCAAGCATCATTCGTTCCTCCCAGTTTTGGGACGTTGCAAACGGGAGATAGGCATCTAATCTTGAAATCGTACCAAAATTACTAATTGCCTTTAATGTACGAATTCGAATCTCTTCATCATCATGCTGTAGTAAGCTTTCATAGAACTGCAAATAGTTATGATCCATATTCGTCCCGAAGCTTAAATAATCCAGAAGTGCAATTTGTAAATTATATGGAAGACTGTCGAACGTATCTATAAATTCCTCGATATACGATTCCTCTAAATACGACAAGATTGTTTTATATTCAAACTCTCTAAATAAATATTCTGGATGATAAAAGTGTTTTAAAAATAAGTTTGGGTTATATAAAGAGATTGCATGGAGCATTAATAAATACTCCTCCTCTGATTGACACTTATTATTTCGTAATGTTTTTTCAAGGTCTGGAATCAAAAATGCTAATTTGAAATCGATCACACGATATAAGATGTTCATTCGTACTCCCCAATTTTTACTTTTAAGCATTTTTCGATAATATTCTTGAAAATTAAGCTCAGCAAAATGGCTCATTCGGTTAATAACATCTTCATTATTTATTGTTTTTGTGTAATTAGTGAAAATGCGATCAATTGCTATTGCTAAATAGGTTTTATTAGCACGAGTCGGAATAAGTCTCTCTTTTGCAGTGCCGTAAATTAAATATTTATACCAAATATCACTATACTCAGAGATGTATCGCTGAATTTTTTCCTCGCGTCTTGTTTCAAAATAACGTTTAAAGATTAAATAAAAGAAAATAATAAATATAAATAAAATAAGGAAGCCCATTGTTACGAGTGCATATAGTAACGATTTTGAAATAATCATTGTCGAAGCCTTCTTAAAATATTTTTTATTTGAGTTTCTACTAATCTTAAATTAAATGGGCGTGTAAAAAAGGCATCAGCACCATTGTCAAAGGCGTACATAACAGCTTCCTCAGTGCTTCGCTTGGATATAAGCATAATAATGTATTTTTCATCATTTGGCAGTGAACGTAAGTAGTTCATCACTTCTATGCCATTTTTTCTTGGCAAGATGTCATTTAACAAAACAATATGTGTATGTCCAGACTTGTACCAATTCGATTCTAAAAATTCAAAGCCATCTTCAAAAGTTTTAATATCTAGGCTATAGTTCGGAATATCTGTATGAGATAGTAAGTTTTTTAAGATTGATGTAGTGATTTCGTTGTTTTCAACAATACTTACTTTAATTTCCTCTACTTCTGGTGTAGCAAAATTATCAATTGTAAGCACTGTATTTTTGTCTTGAGCTAAAGTTTGGCTCAATAGCTCTGTATTCATTTCTAACACTTCTTCTAATGTCCATGTACTGTTAGCAATCTCACTAACTGTTGCTAGAAAGGCTTGCTCTGTATTTGGAATTTTCCCCTGTAAATAGGAAGGAGCTTGGGAAATTATCCGATTTAAAAAATGCATTGCTTCATCTTGTCCGCTAAAAGCAAGTAGAATAATGACATTTTCATTATTCTCATGTTTAAATACGCTATCTGAATTACGTACCTGTCCAGCGATATAGTCATAGAGGAGATTATATTCCTCCTCCTTTGTATAGCTAGGAAATTCACTGGAAGGATGCCAACGTAGTAAAACGATTGAAAATGTCCGTTTTGCCCTTTTTACATAAGCTTGCTGTAATGTGAAAAGCATTTGAAGCTTTTCATTTTCAACGGAAAGATGCTTCTGACGTGTCTCTGTCTCAATATAGGACATCATAAACATCTCCTTTAAAATTGTTTAATATAGTCTCGTACAACCTGCATCAGCTGCGGGTCAATCATGACGTAATTTAATCCGCTTTCTGCATTTAGCAGAGGCACTAGCTCTTGCTCGTAATTTGCAGCTAGATTAATGGTTTTCATCGTCACATTATATTTTTTAGCTAGAGCTACTAGCCTTTTAAGCTCTTTTTCTGATGTAGTACTTGGTGAATTTAAGAAAATAATTTGCTTAACTCCTTGAGGTAGAACAAATGAAGTAAAATCCTCCTCTGTTAAAATAGGGCCAAGCGTTAAATTTCGTTCATGAACATCAAGTACCCCATTTGTTAGCTGTAAACCGTTATATTGCTTTTTCGGTAATTCAAAACCATACATTACTCCGAACAGCATAGTAGTCATTGTTTTCATCGTAGCTGCATCTTTAGTGATGATATAAGTAACCTTTTCTTCTTTAGCGATCAGTAATGCTTCCTTATAAAGGGTCGTTATATCTGTAGCCTGTAGTTCTACAAAACGTTCAATTCCTAAGGCAGAGAGTTGCGCCTGTTGTTCATTTGTAGGCTGTAGACCGACCATTAACCTTGCCCCAACTAGATTAGCTGTCACTCCAACGTTTGCTGCATCCTTTAGTGGGAAAATAGCATTTCCCCAGCTATACAGCGCTTCAAACTCTTTGATTTTATTGTCGTGTAGGAGTGAATGAACAAATGCTTTATGATCCAGCGATTTGACGTAATCAACTGCTTCCTGTAATTGGGCTCGTGTATAAGTTTCTCCTATAGGAAAATGACGAAAAGCCATATCCATTTCTGAAGCAGTTTGCTGTTCTTTTTGAAGCCAATCACTCTGTTCACTTTTTAATAGGGAAACAACTTCTTTTACTTCACCTCGTCGAATACGAGTGAACCATTCTTCATCTGTAGGGTAAGGACCAATTAGTACTTCATTTTCTTCATCGTAAACTAAGTCCCCACGCTCAAAGCTAGTTGGCTGTAATACGAGCAGATCATATTCTCCACCACTTTCTTCATTAACTAGCTGCTTTACGACATCCACCCGATGGCGCCCTAAATAGCAATGAACATAATAACGTTTATCATCTTGAGAAATAAGCTCTTTAATTTGATTCAGTGTTTCGGTATTATCTCCAACCCATGGCAACATAGGCATAGATATTATCTCTATGTCAGCTTCTTCTCCAGCCTTAATCTCTTTATCGAGTAATGGTTTTTCTATAGGTAGTGTCGGACTTAATAAAGTGATTACTCCGTCATAGCCCTGTTCTTTTAAAAGCTCTAAGTTCTCCTTCTCAGGGTAAGGTCCGAATGTAAATCGTTCTCCAACCTCGATTTCTCCTTGAGAGGCTTGTACAACTGAAGAACCAGTATTTAAAAAATAGGCAAGACCAGAAATACAAAGCGCGATAGAAGAAAGCATTAGTAGTGTGCTAGTAATCCATCTATCCTTCTTCAAAATAAAGTAGTAATACAAAAAGGACATTATAAAGCCGAAAATAACCCATCCAAATACATAGTATTTCATAATCCCGTCAATTCGATATTGTGACCAACCTCGTTGCACATACGTTTCTTCAATTGGTACAACGGCGAAGAGTAAGAAGAAAATACCGCCACCAACGCCTAATGTACTTAGTAGGATAAACCACATGACGAATTTTAAATAACTTTTCCAGTTGCGCCCTTTATCTTTCGTTTTTGTCATTGCTTTGCACCTTTTCTTGTTTTATATCTTCTAAAATGACACGCATGATTGGGATATAAGATACCCAAAAGAAATTCGTTGCATCGTTTGAAAAAATATTCATAAAAGCATCAGACCGTTGCCATTTTTTTAAATTGTCCTTCGAGTAATCAGCATAATCGCCAGCGAAATAGTAAGTATTGTTCATCTCATGTCGAACGATAGCTGGGAAAGAAGTTGGGATGTTTGCATCTCTTAATTCCTTTAACGCATCTTCTGTTAAATCTAAATCATATTTTGCATAGACTGTTGTGCCAGATAATGGCGTTATAATATCAAACCAATAGGCATAATCTGATGGTTTTGCCTTTTGGAATTTTTCTTTCCCTTCCTCCGTTAAGCTAAACATTACGTTTTTGTTCATAGATTTCTCATCAAAAACAACAACTTTATCATTTAGATGGACGAATGCTAGACCAGCGCCTTCAAATGCCCATTCTTTATTATATTGGGTCTCGTAATTGTCAATTAACCAAGAGGGAATTTCCTCACTATTTAAATCTTCAAAATACCGACCCGACCAGCCACTCCAATCAACACCTAAATTTTGCTCCATAATTTCTCTCGTTGTACCATCTGTTGGTGTGGCAAATGAATTATATTCAGCAATTAACATCGTATCGGGTCCTTTGCTTGCCATAACTGCATTCCATTCTAATAAGTCCATTCCACCATAAATCTTTTTGGACCGATCACCTTCTACAACTTCCTCTAAATCATCAGCATATACACCATATGTGTCTGCAATATAGATTAAGTCAACAAAGCGATCAATATTGTATGGCTCCATCGCTTTGTTATCGTATGGATCATAGCCCACATAATCTCGGCCTATATCATACAACTCACCATCTAAACGTGTGATCTTTTCATTTGTTAATAGCCAAAACAGTCCGTTATGCTCTCGGTAATCATCAAGAGGCACCGTTTTATCTACTACTGAAATATCTAATGTTGTAGCAGGCTTTAGCTGCCAATAAATTCTTGGTGAAAATACAACAATTAATAAGATTAATAAAAATAGAATTTTTTTCATACATTCTCATCCTGTGTATTAGTATAGTTTTAAAAGCTATTATTAAAATTAAAAAAGAGATGACTGAAAGATTGCTTTAAGAGTTTATAGAGTATAGAGGAAGGGAATTATATTAATGAATAATAGTTTAACACTATTATTATATGAAAAATATTAATATGTATTCCGGTTTGATAGATTACTCTACATACTATTAACTCTACCAATTTTATTTTTATCGGTTACATATCTAGAAATATTAAATGATAAAGGTTAAATTTAGGTTAAAAATTTAAAATAATTTCAGGGACTTTTTACTTATTTTGGTCAATTTCAAAGGGAAAATTATTGAAGATAGATAAGCTCTCAGTTGCTCTTTCTCCTTTTTTTTTATAGAGAGGTTAGTGTATAATCGTATAAGATTGGATGAATTATTAAGACTTAAGTAAGTGCTTTATGAGAATAAATAGTGTTGAAAGAGAGTGGAATTATGGGTCGTAAATGGAACAATATTAAGGATAAAAAAGCTGGTAAAGATGCTGCTAACAGCCGAATTTATGCAAAATTCGGTCGTGAAATTTATGTAGCTGCAAAATCGGGTGAACCAAATCCAGAATCAAATCGTGCCCTTAAAACAGTGTTAGAGCGTGCGAAAACATATTCAGTACCAAAACATATTATTGAAAAGGCAATTGAAAAGGCCAAAGGCGGCGGTGAAGAAAGCTTCGATGAGCTACGCTACGAAGGTTTCGGTGTTGGCGGCACAATGGTAATCGTAGATGCATTAACAAACAACGTTAATCGTACAGCTTCAGAAGTACGAGCTGCATTTGGGAAAAATGGTGGTAACATGGGTGTAAGCGGTTCTGCTGCTCATATGTTCCAAGCTACTGCAGTATTTGGTGTTGAGGGTAAAACTGAGGATGAAGTACTAGAGATTTTAATGGAAGCAGATGTCGATGCACGCGACATTATGGATGAAGAAGGCACAATTATCGTGTATGCTGAGCCAGATCAATTCCATGCAACTCAAGAGGCGTTTAAAGCAGCTGGTATTGAAGAATTTACAGTGGCGGAGTTAACAATGCTTCCGTTGACTGAAGTAGCATTAGAAGGCGCCGATTTAGAAAAGTTCGAAAAAATGGTTGATGCCTTAGAAGATTTAGAAGACGTGCAACGTGTATATCACAATGCCGATTTAGGTGAATAAATATATTGAAAAATCCGAAGCTCATGTAGCTTTGGATTTTTTTATTTAATTAAATTTGAAAAAGTTAAAATTTTCAAGCATAAAGATTGATATATATAAAACGATATAGCAGAATAATAGGTAGAAAGTATTTTAAAAAGGGGATTTTAAAATGAGGAAAATGGACCGTCTTTCGAGTCGGATAATTTTAATTTCTAGTATTATTTTTCTGCTACTATTAGGGTTAAATACCTTGATGATGTTTTATAATTCGAAGCAATCTGTTCAAGCAACAATGGGAGAGCGAACAGTGTCTATTGCCAAAAATATGGCGTCTTATATTGATGCAGACAAATTTAAAGAGCTTGCAAATAATCCTGAGGAAAACGATTTATACTGGGAGCTTCGTGAGCAATTAAACGAATTGCGTGAAATGAACGGTGTTCTCTATGCCTACACGTACGCTATTCCAAAAGAAGGGGAAGCTGTCAGGTTTTTAGTCGACGGGATGCCTGTAGATGATACGGAAAATGCAGCTACCTTAGGGGAAGAATCAAGTTCAACTACTTATGAGCATATTGCTTTGGTATTAGAAAAAGGAGAATACTATTCTGAATTACTAAGCGGTACGTATGGGGAATATATATCAGGTACAATTCCGCTGCAAACAGAATCAGGAGAAGTCGTGGCTTTATTAGGGGTAGACATAGATGCATCCTATGTTGGGCAAATTAGCGGTACAATTGCGAAAGAGGTTCTCCCTAGTATAATCGCAATTTTCGTGCTCATAACGTTTGCTTCTCTCTTCGCATTATATTACTATGTGAATCGTTCTTTAAGGCCGTTAAAGAGTTTAGAAGAAGCATCGGATTTATTAGCTCAAGGGGATATTCGTGGGGCAAGTGAGACAGTTTCAAGCATTAATAAGAATGCGAAAAATGAAATTACTGTTTTTACAAAGGCATTTTCCACAACCTTAAGTCAGTTAACAGAAACATTTACTTCGATTCATAACAAAACAGCTAGCCTAGAGAGTGCTGTAGATGATATTAATGAATCTACTGAAAAAGTTGGGAAATCGAGTAGCATGATTGCGACAAATATTATGGAAATTGCGACGAGTAGCGATTATCAAAAAACAAGTAATGATGAAGTAATGCTAGCTATGAATGAAATGGCTGTAGGCATCAGTCGCCTAGCAGATACGACGAATACTATTGCATCTTCCTCAAGTGAAATGACACAACTTGTAGATGCAAGTGTAAAAGATTCATATGAAGTAATAAATCAAATTCAAAATGTTGAGGCATCTGTAGTACGTACGTCAGAGCATGTACGAGAAATGGGGAATAAATTTAACACGATAGAAGAGATGATTAGTGTTATTACGAATATTGCAGATCAAACCAATCTATTAGCTTTAAATGCTGCAATCGAAGCTGCCCGTGCTGGAGAGGCAGGAAAAGGATTTGCTGTTGTTGCAGATGAAGTGAGGAAGCTTGCAGAAATGTCGAGAAGCTCAGCGAACGATATTCATGATCATTTACAAAGTTTCTTAGGAATTACGGGTCGTGCGCTACAGGAAATGGAATCTAGTACAGAGGATGTAAAGGCTGGAAATGCTGCAGTTGCATCAATAGGTGAAAAACTAGAGCGGATTTTAGTTTCTGTCGAAAGAGTCAATAATCAAATTCAAGAGGACTCAGCGGTTATTGAGCAGATGTCTGCTGGTTCACAACAAATTCTTGCTACAGCAGAAGAGATGCATCGCTATGTAACGAATAATACTGTTCAAACTCGAGAAGTAGCAAGTTCTACTGATATACAAGTTGAGATGGTCGAAAAATTAAATGGCGTCGTGAAGCGATTAGATGAAACGTCTAGCGATGTTGTAAAAGAAATCGAGAAATTTAAATTATAAAATAAGAGGAGTGTAGTGCTATTCATGGCGCTACACTTTTTTGTGAAGTGAAATGTATTAACGGAAAATGTGATTTTTGTAGAAGAATACTTTATATTGTAGAATAATTGTCGAAATCTCATTGTTAAATTTTTAGTTTATGTAATAATAGTATTATGGTAAAAATATTCAAATTTTGAAAAGTGGTGATTAAATGAAGGTTTTACGTACGATACGTGGGAAATTATTAATTTTTTCATTTCTATTATTTTTACTCCCTAGCTTAGTCATTGGCTTTATTAGTTATTACAAGGCACAGCAAGGGTTGGACGAGCTTGGAGAAACAGTTATTAAAAATAGTGTAGAAACCGCACTTCAGTTAATAGATCAAGCGAATTTAGAGGTTGAAAGCGGAGCGATTACATTACAAGAAGCGCAGGAGCGTGTTAAATCGACATTAATTGGAGAAATGAATGATGAAGGGAAGCGTCCCTTAACGTATCCAGCTAGTTTAGGTGAAAACGGCTATATTTATATTATGAATGATGAAGGAACCCTCATTGGACATCCAACGCGTGAAGGCGATAACTTGTGGGAAGACCAAGATAGCTCTGGGTTATATTTTATTCGGGAAGTAAAGAAGCAAGCGTTAGATGGGGGCGGCTTTACATATTATGAGTTTGAGCTACCGGGACAAACCGAGGTTGCACCTAAGCTAATTTACTCGAAAGTAGATGAAAATTGGAACTGGATTATTGCATCAGGTACATACTTACAAGATTTTAATGCTCCTGCAATGGATTTATTACAGGTCATTTTGATTTCATTACTAATAGCATCTATTCTATGTGGGCTATCGGCTATTCTTTTCTCACGTCATTTAGCCGTACCGCTTATGAAGCTATCGAAGCGTGTAAAAAAGGTAGCTCATGGGGATTTAACAATTGAATTGGATACAGAAGATCGACAAGATGAAATAGGTGTATTAAATACCGGCTTTAATGATATGGTAGGACAGCTTAAAGTGTTAATTGCGGATGTTGAAAGTACAATTTCAGAAATTCAAAATACATCAACGAACTTGACTGCTGTAGCAGAGGAAACAACGGCATTCGGTGACGATATTGTGAAAGCTGTAACAGAAGTAGCAAATGGTGCTTCCCAGCAAGCGATTGATGCAGATGAAACGAGTCGTACAACGCATCATTTCGCAAGGGAAATTGAGCAGTTACATGAGAAAAATAACTCAATGTTACATTCAGCTAAGAAAATGCGTTCGTCAAATGAGGACGGATTACGGAATTTAATTACGCTAAAAGATCGATCCAGTGAGTCGTATGAGTTAATTACAACGATGCAAACCGTCTTAAATAGTCTGATTGCAAAGGTGAAAGAAATCGAAAGTATCGTTGGTTCTATTAATGAAATATCTGATCAAACCAATTTATTAGCGCTTAATGCTTCGATTGAGGCAGCTCGTGCTGGTGAGCATGGAAAAGGCTTTGCAGTTGTAGCGGAAGAAGTAAGAAAACTAGCGGATCAAACGAATCAGGCAACAGAATTAGTCCGTAATACGCTACGTGGTATTGAAACGGAAACAACTTTAGTGACAAATGAAATGTCTAAATCATATGCAATTGTTAAAGGGCAGCATGAATCCGTTGCACAAACGGAGAACACGTTTAAAGAGATTGAAAATGCGGTTGAAAATATTAGCGGTTCGATTGAAGAAGTAGCTGATAGTGTAAATCAATTAAACCAATCGAAGAATCTTATACTTGATTCAATTGAACGTATTGCCTCAATTAGTGAAAAAACTGCTGCAATGGCAGAGGAGGTTACAGCATCTACGGACGAACAGCAAAAGGCCGTTCAACTTGTTACAAACTCCTCAAACGAACTAACGAATGAAATTGTTGGCTTACAAGAATCTATAAAAAAATTTACTATACGATAATAATGAGAGGGGGCGAAATTGCCTCCTTTTTTTAAGCTCCAGCGCCCAGCCCCTCCGAGGTCGCCCAGCCCCTCGGTCGAAAGCAGAAAAGGTGCTTTCGATTCAGGTCTTCCAGCGCTTATCGGGGCTAATCAGGGTGCTACCCCTTTTCTTCTTTTTGAATAGTTGCAAAATGATAGAATATAGTGAATAATGGAAGTGTAAATTTCGGATTTCGAATTAAAGTGGAGGGATTCACATGTTAACCTTTAAAGATTATGAATATAAGCGTCCTAATGTTGAAGAAATGAAACAGAAAGTAAGAGAGCTTATTGCACTGTTTAAGGGAGCTACATCTGTAGGAGTGCAAAGTGAAATCATCGAGAAAATTAATACGTTTCGTAATGACTTTTCAACACAGGCAAACCTAGTATATATTCGTGCTTCAATCGATACAAATGATTCTTTTTATCAAGCTGAGCGTGACTATTTAGATGATGCTTCTCCCGAAGTAGAAGAAATCGTTACAGAATATTATCAAGCTCTAATCTCTTCTCCATTCCGTGAACAGCTAGAGGGAAAATGGGGTACCCAGCTTTTTGCATTAGCGGAAAATCAAATTAAAGGGTTCTCTCCAGAAGTCATTGGGCTTATGCAGCAGGAAAATAAGCTTGTTTCGGAGTATACAAAACTAGTTGCCTCTGCACAAATCGAGTTTGATGGTAAAACATTAACGCTAGCACAGCTTGGACCATACGGGGAGTCGACGGACCGTTCTGTACGTAAAGCTGCACGTGAAACCTCTGCCAACTTTTATAGAGAAAATATCGAAAAATTCGACTCTATTTTCGATGAGTTGGTAAAAATTCGTCATCAAATTGCGACGACACTTGGCTATAAAAATTATGCAGAGCTAGGGTATGTTCATATGGACCGCATTGACTATAATGCAGAAATGGTTGCAAATTTCCGAGAGCAAGTGCGTACCTTTATCGTACCGCTAGTATCCAAATTGTATGAACGCCAAGCAAAGCGAATCGGTGTAGATGACTTTAAATTTTGTGATGAAGGTTTGAGCTTTTTAACGGGGAATGCGAAACCTCAAGGCGATGCTGACTGGATTGTAGCAAACGGTAAAAAGATGTATGAGGAATTATCACCAGAAACGGGCGAATTCTTTAACTATATGCTAGACCATGATTTAATGGATTTAGTAGCGAAAAAAGGAAAGGAAGCAGGCGGTTATTGTACGTTTATTGAAAACTATGATTCGCCGTATATTTTCTCAAACTTTAACGGAACATCGGGCGATATTGATGTTTTAACGCATGAGGCAGGTCATGCCTATCAAGTGTATGCAAGTCGAAATATCGGTATCCCAGAATATTTATGGCCAACATATGAATCGTGTGAAATTCATTCGATGAGTATGGAGTTTTTCACATGGCCATGGATGGAGCTATTCTTTAAAGATCAAACAGAAAAATATAAATTCGATCATTTAAGTGGTGGGCTAATTTTCTTGCCATATGGTGTAGCCGTTGATGAATTCCAGCATGTTGTTTATGAAAATCCGGAAATGACACCTGCAGAGCGTCGTCAAGCATGGAAAGAGATCGAGGCAAAATATCTTCCTCACCGAGATTATGATGGTCACGCCTACTTAGAATCAGGTGGCTTCTGGCAACGTCAAACACATATTTATGCGAGCCCATTCTATTATATTGACTACACTTTAGCGCAAATTTGTGCATTCCAATTTTGGAAACGCTCACGCGAAGACTTCGAAGGGGCATGGAAGGATTATGTACATTTATGTAGCTTAGGCGGTTCACAAGCATTTACAGGTCTTGTACGGGAAGCGGGTCTAATTTCGCCATTCGAGGAAGGCTGCGTTGAATCGGTAATTGGTACTATTGAAAGCTATTTAAATTCAATTGACGATACAAAACTTTAAATGATAGTTCTTGTTCTAGTCTAGCAAATGTATAACTTATAAAAATAAGACACATCTCGCCCTTAAATATAGGTGCCAGATGTGTTTTTCTAATTTTTATTAGCACCTTTTGCTATATAATTTTGTAAATAGACTTATAATAATAAAATATAGGGAAATATAGTATAGGGAAAGGATGTGAAGTGATGACGAAAAAATTATGGTTTCAAACAGGAGTCGGTATTTTAATCGCGCTGTTAATTATAAAATATTTTATTGAAATTAAATTTATTTTCAGTCCGCTTATTATTTTAATAAAAACGATATTTGTTCCGTTATTACTTGGGGGCGTACTTTATTATGTAGCTGAGCCTATTCAACGATTTTTAGAAAAAAGAGGCTTACCTAGATGGGCAAGTATATCGTCAATTCTTGTATTGCTAGCAGGACTTATAACAGGAATGTTACTAATGATAGGTAATCCAATTGCTACACAAGTAAATAATTTAGTGAAGAATGCGCCGTCTATCGCGGAAAATATTCAGGAATTAGGTGACTTTGTTTTTGATAATAGTGAGAATCTTCCGCCGCAAGTAGAGAAGTTTGTCGATTCTATTTCCAATTCTATTCAAGATATTGCTATAACAAGTAGTAAACGGATCGTCAGTGTAGTAAGTGGGGCTGTATCGGCAACATTTATCCTCATTTTAGTTCCATTTTTCTTTATTTTTATGTTAAAGGATCACGAGAAGTTTGCACCGAATGTCTATCGAATCTTTACTGGTGAGCGCCGATCCTGGGTGAAAAATACATTGGAAGAAATTGATACTGTGTTACGTAGTTATGTGCAAGGACAAGTATTAATTAGTTTTATTTTAGCTGTGATGATGTTAATCGGATATTTATTTATTGGCTTGGAATATTCATTGCTGCTTGCTCTGTTCGCATTTTTTATGAATATGATACCATTTATTGGTCCTTGGCTATCTCTCCTACCAGCAGTTTTAGTAGCTCTTATACAGGATCCAGTATTAGTGATATGGGTACTTGCCATTACATTAGTTGCTCAACAGGTGGAAAGTAATTTAATTACACCAAACATTATGGGCAAATCTTTAGATATTCACCCATTAACGGTTATCACAATTGTGCTAGCTGCAGGAAATATAGCTGGTTTTATTGGCATACTAATTGCAATCCCTACATATGCAGTAGTAAAAGTTATTGTTGTCAATGTATATGAGGAACGAAAAAAAATAAAAGAAACAGCAACAAAAAATGTGTAAGGAAAAGAGGAGCATGGTATAGCATGCTTCTTTTTGCATAAAAGCAAAGCGGTTTTTAAATATGCTATACTACCTTAGTACAAGTAATTTTAAGGAGCGAACTATGCTAACATTTGAACAAAAGCAGGCAATTATTGAAGGGTTTACGGAGCTAACAAAAAAGGAAATTTCGTTAAAGCGCGTGAATTATCATTTTGAGGGAAGTCTTTACGAGAAAACAGTTGTTGTGGAAAAGCTACATCCGAATGGAAACGGCTTTGTTTTCGTCGGAGATTTATTATCATATGAAAAAGAAGCTAATGACAAAGGGCTCGTAAATATTCGTGACTATAGTGAGGAAGCATTACGCGCAATAATTACAGCATCTATTGCTTATTTATCTGAGGATTTTAATGATGAGCCAATCATTGAGGCTTGGGTCAATAAAATGGGGACAGAGCTAGAATTAGTGTATGAAAATCGTAGCTGGAACGTATATCACAATGATAATTTAGAGGAAGCATTTGGTACACGAGACGCAGCTGCAGAGTACTTATTAGAGGAAGGTTTTAAATTGGCAAAGTAAAGGCAGGGGTAGGGATGGAAAGAGACAAAGCGAATGGTAAGAAGGTAGCGATGATCGTAATTGGTTCAATAATTGTAGCGGCTATTTTTGTTGTAGTTGTAATTCAAATTTTTTATGCAACATATGATCCCAAAAAATATAACCGGAATATGGACGAATCAAGTGCACTTTCGTTGACGGAAGGGGCTAGCCCGAATATAATTATCTCGAATTCAAGATAATTTGAGAGGCGTGATTTCATGCAACATATTTATCAACAAGGACGTAATGGATATACATTATTACTTCTTCATGGAACAGGTGGTACAGAACAAGATTTAATAGGTTTGGCAAAGGAAATCGATGCTGGTGCCAATATATTGAGTGTGCGTGGGCAAGTACTAGAAAATGGGATGCCTCGCTTTTTCCGCCGTGTTGCAGAAGGGGTATTTGATATGGAAGATTTACGCTTCCGGACGGATGAACTTTATCAATTTGTACAAGAGGCTGCATGGCAGTATGACTTCAATCCTTCAAAGGTTATTGCCATTGGATATTCTAATGGCGCGAACATCGCCGGGAATTTATTGTTCCGTCACAAAAATGCATTGCTTGGAGCAATCCTACATCACCCAATGGTTCCGGACCGTGACGTAACACTGCCTTCTCTTGCCAATGTTCATGTTTGGATCGGTGCGGGTACAAATGACTTTATGTGTTCACCACAAGAGTCGGAGGAGCTAGAAAAACTTTTACAAGAGGCTGGAGCAACAGTGGAGACGGCTTGGTTTAATAATGGACATCAACTAACGATGTCAGAAGTCCAAGCTGCAAAAGCATGGTATAAAGCCAATATTAAATAAGAAAATTTCATTCATAAAAATGCGAGCGCCGTATATAAAGGCGCTCGTTTTTTTTTTTTTTTTTTGTTCGAAGCTTTCGATTCGGGGCTAACCGGGCGCTTCCGCTTTTCTAATGTGTCTAGCTCCAGCGCCCAGCCCCTCGATGTCGCTTCACCCCCTCGGTCGAAAGCGGAAAGATGCTTTCGATTCGGGAATTCCAGCGCTTGTCGGGGCTAACCGGGCGCTTCCGCTTTTCTTATATTATTGTGTTTTTCGTTTAATGAATGGTAGCCACCAGTTCCAGTCGCCAAATAATTTCATCAAGCTAGGTACGAGCATTAAGCGAATTATAGTTGCATCAATTGCTACGGCAATAGCAATGCCGACACCAATCTGCTTAACAGGCATTACATCTGTAAATGCAAAGGCGCCAGTAATCACAATCATAATGAGAGCAGCTGATGTAATAATCTTACTTGTTGAAACGAGACCGTCTATTGTTGCCTTCGTATTAGTTGATCCTTTATCATACTCTTCTTGAATACGAGAAATTAAAAATACCTCATAATCCATACTTAATCCGAATACAAGACAAAATACAATAACCGGAATAATTAATGCAATTGATCCCGCCTCCATTCCTAAATGACCGTATTGGAATATATAGACGAGAATGCCGAACGTCGAGCCAAGTCCGATGATATTCATAATAATGGCCTTTAACGGAATTAAGATCGAGCGGAATGCAATCATTAAAATAATAAAGGTTGTAGTGATTATAATGATTAGCGCTAAGGCGATTTTATCCGCGATTTCGTCGAATATTTCCTGATTAAATTTCGGCTGCCCCGCTAAAGCAAAGGAAACACCTAACTCCTTATCTTTCCATTCTCGAACGAAATCTTGAGCTTTTGTAGAGGACCCTTTAGCATCAATCGAAATAGCCATATACATTTGCTCCTCCTGCACGAAAGTGTTCATCACTTCATCGAGCATACCAGGGGCCTGTGGATTCGCATTCGCCATTTCCCATGTTTCAACGGAATCGATATCAGCCGCTGTGAACATAGAGGTAACGTTTGTAACTCTCTTATCTGCTAGAAGCTCTTCCTGTATAGAAAGTATATCGGTTAATCCCTCAGTATCATTCCACCCGCCTTCTCGTTGGGCAAGTAAAAACACAGTCGCCTCTTTTCCTAAATCAAATTCATCAGATAATGTTTCGTATGCTTGACGTGCTTCGTAAGAGGTTGGTAATGAATCCACAGTAGGGATTGTTAGTTTAATATCCTTAATGGGAATCATTGCTATGCCTAATAAAATACATGCTGATAGGATAATAAGCATCGGACGGCGCATAACGAATGCAGCAAACTTCTGCCAGCGCCCCGCAGTAGGCTTTACGCGAAGGATTCGCCATTTATTTAATCGATCCCCTAGAAGCAATATCGATGCCGGGAGTAGTGTTAAGCCAGAAATAATCGCTAAGAATACAACGATTGCGCCACCTAATGCAATGTTTTGGAAAATTTCTACTTTAATAACGACCATTGCGCCTAGTCCAATCATGACACAAAGCGCGGAGAAAATTATGGAACGTCCAGCTGTTCGGATTGCTATTTGAACAGCCTCTTCAACAGTTGTATGTCCTCGTTCTTCTCGATAACGATTAATGAATAAGAGTGCAAAGTCAATACTAAGCGCTAAGCCGAGCATCGGAACGATATTTAATACAAATATAGACAAATTGAACGTGTCGCTTAGTAATGTTAAAAAACCAAATGCAGCAACAACTGTTATTCCACCTATCAATACGGGTAACAATGCAGACACAATCGTACCGAATGCTAGTAATAGTACAATGATTGCAATCGGTACGCCAATTGCTTCCGCTTTCATTAAGTCCTTTTGACTTGCTACATTAATATCCTTTGATATTACAGGTTCGCCAGTAAGTGCGATTCCGTTCTTTTCCCCAATAATTTCACGGAGCTCATCGATTATTGGAAAATAGTCCTCGATTGTATTATCAAAGTTCAGTGTTGCATAGGAAATCCCGTCCTTGTTTAATGCTTCGACACCAATAGGAGATGTGATAGAAGCAATCTCCTCAACCTGTTGAAAATCTTGTAAAAGTGTATCGATCTCTTCATCAGTTTTATTTTCAAAGAGGACAAAAATTGTTTTTGCTGGCAAACCGAATGTTTCAGATAGCTCCTCTGTCACTCGTATATGATCGTCCTCTACAAAAAAACCGTCGCCCTGCAATTTTGAAGGAAGCTCAAAAGCGAAATAGGCCATGATTAAGAAAAATATTAGCCAAATTGCTATTATCGGTTTTGCAAATTTAGTAACAAGCTTTGCAAAAGTATGCATGTTATGTACCGCCTTTCTCAGTCTCTCGTTTTAGTATAAAACAAATTGATAATTTTACCCATTTAAAAATCCGGATTACATGATGTAATCCGGATTCGCTATCGATTAAAAGAATAAACTATAAAGGAAGTAGAAACACCCAGCCATTACAGCTGAAATAGGAATGGTAATAATCCATGTTAAGACCATTTTGCGTGCTACGCCCCAACGTACACCTTTAACACGTTGTGCAGCACCGACACCCATAATTGCAGAAGAAATGACATGTGTTGTTGATACAGGTAAATGTATCATTGTGGCACCGAAAATGACTGTAGCAGAAGAAAGGTCGGCTGCAGCACCGTTAACAGGACGAATTTTCATAATTTTCCCGCCGACTGTTTTAATGATTTTATAGCCACCAACAGAAGTTCCTAGACCCATTGCAAGTGCACAAGCTACACGAACCCAGTCCTGTACATCGTCGCCAGTTTGCCATCCAGCGGCAATTAGAGCCATCGTAATAATCCCCATTGCTTTTTGTGCATCATTCGTACCGTGTGTGAATGCTTGTAGAGCTGCTGTTCCGATTTGCATTGTACGGAACCCTTTATTTGTTTTATAAAGGTTTGTATTTTTAAACAATACTTTAAATAATGACATCATGCAGAACCCGACAAATAGGGCGATGAATGGTGAAAAAAGTAATGCCTGTAAGATTTTTAAGAAGCCAGTATAGTTTAAAATGCCAAAACCAGCAGCTGCAATAGCAGCACCAGCGATAGAGCCGATTAACGTATGTGATGAACTTGAAGGAATACCATAGTACCAAGTTAGTAAGTTCCAAGTAATCGCAGAGGAAAGTGCGGCTAAAATAACGACTGATCCTGTTACATCTCCAGCAAATGTATTTAAGGAGAAGGGGTCTACAATATCACTAGCGATTGCTTTAGCTACCCCTACGAAAGTTAATGCACCGATAAAGTTCATAATGGCAGCCATTATAACTGCAACACGTGGTGGTAATGCACGCGTGGATACGGAAGTGGCAATCGCATTTGCCGTATCATGGAAGCCGTTAATAAAGTCAAATGCTAAAGCAAAAATAACGACTAAGATTGTAATAATTAATATAGTATCCATTATAAAATCTCCCGCTATTACGCGTTACGCATAATGATAGTTTCGATTGTGTTTGCTACATTTTGACAATGGTCAGCAATTTCTTCTAGTTGCTCGTAAATATCTTTGAACTTAATTAAACGAATTGGATCCTTTTCGTTTAAGAATAGTTGTTTAATGGACGAACGTAATACTTCATCACACTCGCGCTCGTAATCTTTAATAAGGATAGCGTGCTGACGCATACCAACTAAATCCTTTTTATTTAAAAGATCCATCGCTTTTACAATTTCATCTGCTGATTTTGTAATATACCCTAGGAAATCACGCATAGACTGATCAATCTCTATTAATGAGAACATTTCAAAGTGGGCAATACAGCCTTCAGTTCCATCTAAAATGTCATCCATACGAATCGCTAAAGATAAAATATCTTCACGCTCGATTGGTGTCATGAAAGATTTATTTAACATGACAATTAGCTCGTGGATTAATTTATCACCAGACGTTTCGTATTCTTTCATACGAATACTGATTTTTTTTAAGTCAGCAACGGTTTCAATACGATAGTCATTTGTGTAATGAACGGCCTCTTGCATATTAACAGCGATTTTATGCAGCGCTGAAAAGAATGGATCTTGTTTTCTTGAACTGAACATGGAATGCCTCCTACATGTATATAAAAGATTGTTTTTAAAATTTAACCTAAATCATCATAACAAAATCTTTAAAAAATCAATATAGTTTTAACTTTCGTTTAGAAAACTTTACAATTCTGTAACATTGATTATATTTAGGGTTCGACAATAAATTTTGATGGATTAGATAAAAGTGTATAGGATTTTTTTAAGCAGGTACATACCCGATAAAAAAGCTATTTCAAACAATGGTAGATCGTTTGAAATAGCTATAACTTAATCTGCTAATAAGGTGCTTAATTCTTTTTGTAAAAATGGAGTAGCGTGTAAAAATGAAACGAAATCATCGTAGTTTGTACGCTGCTCTTTTGTCGCCTTTTTTCCTGTGTAGTAGGCCCGTATTAAAATGTTTTTTGGTGTGTTTTCCATATCGATAAATTCCAATAGCTGGGTATCATACCCTACTAATGATAATAACTCTGCACGAATAGCATCCGTTGCAAGCGATGCAAATCGTTCCCGAATTAAGCCATGCTGAATCATAACATCGAGTGCAGGTGAGTTTAACTGACGATTAAGCTCATGCTGGCAGCAAGGAACGCTAAGAATAACTTGTGCCCCCCATTTTACAGCACGTGCCAGAGCCATATCTGTTGCCACATCGCAGGCATGAAGAGTAACGACCATATCAACATGCGATTCTTCATTGTAATCGTTAATATCACCAACTAAAAACTCTAAGTCGTCATAGGACAAATCCTTAGCAATACGATTACAATCCTCGATGACTTCCTTCTTTAAATCTAGTCCTGTCACACGGATGTTGTACCCTTTTTCAATCTTTAAATAATGATATAGAGCAAAGGTTAAATAGGATTTTCCAGAACCAAAATCTAGAATGCGAATTTGGCGGTCCTTTGGTAAGTATACTAATGAATCATCAATAAATTCCACGAAACGATTAATTTGTTTGAATTTATCATACTTTTGCTTTTTTACTTTTCCATCCTCGGTTTGGACTCCAAGGCGAATTAGAAATGGATACGGCGTGTCAGCATCTAGTAAATATTGCTTCTTACGGTTATGCGATAGGTTTATTTCCTTAGCAGTAGATTGTTGGTCTGACTTCCATAGTACTTTGTTTTTTTTCGATAATTGAATGTGTATCGTTTGATCTGCAAACGCAGCATGAATTTGTCGGAATTGCTCAAGCAGTTTATCCCAATGCTCGTTAAACGCATGTAATGGTATGTTTTCATGCTTTAAAATTCTTTCATATTGGTACTCGAGTTGAATCATATAAACGCCCTTTAATTCGATGGGCTTTAATTTTACTCGTTTTAATTCATTTGATTTTTGACGTGGCTGACTAATCGTTGCTAGCGCCAATGATTTATTAGAAAGCAGAGCTAAAAACTGCTCCTTCATTTGTTCAAAATCCATCTTCTCAACCTCTTTATTCTTAGTAAGAATAGTGTAACATAAGTAGTTTGTTCTGTGTGTTTCTCAAAGTTAGCGGGTATAAAATCATTTGATAATGAATATGAAGTAATAAGCGTAGAAATACGTGAAAGCTAGTGAATGTCTAGGGGAAATGGATAAATTCGTAAAGGGGGGTGATATTCATGTCAGATCATGCCTATCAGTTACTGGCCATTATTATTTATATGCTGGCAATGGCAGGTATCGGCTGGTACGCGTTTGTAAAAACTTCTAGTTTAAATGATTATATGTTAGGTGGTCGAGGGTTAGGTCCTGCTGTTACAGCCCTTAGTGCAGGGGCTGCTGATATGTCGGGATGGCTATTAATGGGCTTACCTGGCGCGATTTATCTTAATGGTTTAGTTAGTGCTTGGATTGCGATTGGTTTAACAATTGGAGCGTATTTAAACTGGTTATATGTTGCTCCACGTTTACGTGTATACACACAAGTAGCAAGTGATTCCATCACCATTCCGAGCTATTTGGATAACCGTTTACGTGATAAAACGAAGGCGATTCGAATTGCTTCTGGTATTATCATTTTATTATTCTTTACATTTTACGTATCGTCGGGAATGGTAGCTGGAGGAAAGTTTTTTGATAGTTCATTTGGTTATGATTATCATACAGGTTTACTAGTTGTATCAGGTGTTGTAGTTGCCTACACATTGTTTGGTGGATTTTTAGCGGTAAGCTATACGGATTTCTTACAAGGACTTATTATGTTTTTAGCGTTAATTATGGTGCCATTAGTCGGGATATTCTTTACAGGTGGTCTTGGAGAAACAATTGAATCGATTAAGGCTGTAAACCCTGAACATCTGTCATTATTTGCTTCAACTGCAACTGTAGCTGGTGTTATCTCATCCGTTGCCTGGGGGTTAGGTTATTTCGGTCAGCCTCATATTATTGTTCGTTTTATGGCGATTAAAACAGTAGCAGAAACAAAGCAGGCTCGTCGAATAGGCATTGGCTGGATGGCGCTTAGTTTATTAGGCGCTATTGCTACGGCATTAGTCGGAGTTGCATATTTCCAACAAAACGCTTCTACACTGGGAAATATATCGGATGCAGAAACGATTTTTATCGTGATGGGGCAAATATTATTCCATCCATTTGTAGCTGGAATTATGCTTGCAGCCATATTAGCGGCTATCATGAGTACGATTTCATCACAACTAATTGTGACATCGTCTGCATTAGTAGAGGACATTTATAAGGCCATCTTTAATAAGTCGGCTGATGATAAGCATTATGTGTTGATCGGCCGGATATCGGTTTTTGGAATTTCGATTGTAGCTGCAGCATTAGCGTGGAATCCAGATAGCAATATTTTAGATTTAGTTGGCTTTGCCTGGGCTGGCTTTGGTGCTGCGTTTGGTCCAATTATACTTTTATCTCTATATTGGCGTAAACTAACGAATATCGGTGCTCTTGCAGGGATGATATCAGGTGCTGCAGTGGCCTTTATTTGGGGCAAAATAGATGTATTAACAAAGACGCTCTATGAAATTGTACCTGGCTTTTTAGCGTGTTTAGTGGTGGCGATTGTTGTGAGTCTATTAACATATAAACGAAATACAGAAATTGAAGCAGAGTTTAACGAAACATTAAAGCTGTTAAATAAAGATTCGTAAACGAGAGCTCGTGGTGAAAGTTTGCCACGAGCTTAACTTATGGTACGATTGTGACACAAACCTCATAAACCTTAGGAGGAAATCAGTGAACACTTTAAAAGAGATTGAAACGTTAGTTGAAAAAGGAATATTAGTCGGTGTTAATTTACAAAATGATGATCATTTTGAGTATTCAATGGAGGAGCTGGCTAATTTAGCTCAAGCACTCGATGTAGAGGTTGTTGGTACTGTTACTCAAAAACTAGAGCGAGTTACACCTTCCCATTATATTGGCACAGGAAAAATAGAAGAAGTAAAGGCGTTTTTTGAAGAAACGGATGCAAACATCGTTATTTTCAATGACGAATTATCACCATCTCAAATACGAAATTTAGAGCGTGATCTAGAATGTAAAGTAATAGATCGGACAATGCTCATTTTAGATATCTTTAGTCGCCGGGCTAAAACGCGTGAAGCACAAATGCAGGTACAGCTTGCACAGCTACAATATATGCTTCCAAGACTTGTTGGATTGCATGCATCACTTTCTAGACAAGGTGGAGGCACAGGTGGCGGCTTTAAGAACCGTGGTGCTGGGGAAACGAAGCTAGAGCTAGACCGTCGTAAAATTGAAGACCAAATTGCTAAGCTTCGCCGTGATTTAGAGGGTGTAAAAGAGCAGCGAGAAACACAACGGAAGCAGCGTCGTAAAAATGCTGTGCCTGTTGTTTCGATTGTAGGCTATACGAATGCTGGTAAGTCTACAATTATGAATAGGCTGTTAGCAAAGATGGGGCAAGAGGATTCAAAGCAAGTGTTTGAGAAGGACATGTTATTTGCTACCCTTGAAACGTCTGTCCGGAATATCGAGCTACCAGACAATAAATCGTTTTTATTAACTGATACAGTAGGATTTGTAAGTAAGCTACCTCACCACTTAGTCAAAGCATTCCGTTCTACATTAGAAGAGGCTAGGGATGCAGATTTACTCCTTCATGTAGTGGACGTTTCCAATGAAGAATATAGCTTTATGATGAATGTAACGAACGACACGTTAAAGGCAGTAGGTGTAGAGGATATTCCTACGATTTATGTTTATAATAAATCGGATTTAGCCCAGGTGGCATACCCACTGATTAGCGGAGATAATGTGTGGATTTCAGCAAAACAGGATGTCGGTCTAGATGAATTGATGGGGATGATTCGTAAACAAATCTTTTCTAATTATGTACAGTGTGACATGCTTATCCCGTATAGTGATGGCGGTGCTGTATCGTATTTAAACGAACAAGCTACGATAAATTCTACAAGCTATGAAGAACATGGCACATTATTGTCACTAGAATTAAAAGAGGCAGATTTTAAAAAATTTGAACAATATGTTGTGAAATAAAAAGGTGTCCCGATGTTTAAAATCGGGACACCTTTTTAATTTATTGCTATGTAGTATTGACATCTTCCGTTCTGGGAATAGTAATTTTTGATTGCGCAGATTCTGATAAAAGTTATCTCTATATAATTATAGATGTCTAAAATAATTAAAATTCTATTCAGAAAATACCTAATATAGATAATAACCTTAAATTTCTAACATTTTCCTAAATGCTTGAAAAATATTTTTCTTTGCTTTAATGTAGTGAAGTAAAGTTATCTGACGATTGCAGGATTGTAATTTGAATTGTCGGAAATAATAAAAATTTCAACAGAAACGGAAGCGGGTATTTTATGTACAGTAAAGAGGAAATAGTTAAATCCGTGCCGCAAAAAGGTTTTTTTGGTCATCCTAAAGGATTGTTCACATTATTTTTCACGGAATTTTGGGAACGTTTCTCATATTACGGAATGCGTGCCATTCTTATCTTCTTCATGTATTACGAATTGCATGAAGGTGGGCTTGGATTAGATCGTGTAACAGCAAACTCGATTATGGCGATTTACGGATCGTTAGTGTATATGTCAGGAATTATTGGTGGTTGGCTTGCAGACCGCTTATGGGGGACACAGAAGGCCGTGTTTTACGGCGGTATTATGATAATGATTGGTCATATTGTCTTATCATTCCCTGGTGGCGTGACGATGCTGTTTGTATCGATGTTCTTTATTATCATCGGGACAGGATTATTAAAGCCGAACGTATCTGCCGTTGTTGGTGATATGTATGAGGCAAATGATACGCGTCGTGATGCAGGTTTCAGTATTTTTGTTATGGGTATTAATATGGGGGCATTCCTAGCGCCATTAATCGTAGGTGCCGTGTCAGATGCAACAAACTTCCATGTCGGTTTTGCTATCGCAGCGGTAGGGATGTTTATTGGTCTTGTTGTATTCTGGGTAACAGCGAAGAAAAATTTAGGCTTAGCAGGTGCTGCTCCAACAAATCCAATGAATGCTGAAGAAAAGAAAAAAGCTGTACGCAATTTTTCTGTTGGTGCAGTAGTCATTGCCGTTGTAGCAGGGATTGCTTACGCAACGGGTAACTTAACAGTTACGACGTTTAGTTTATTAATTACAGCACTAGGTATTTTACTACCGATAGCTTTCTTTATTTTTATGTACCGTAGTCCTAAAACGACTGTGGATGAAAAATCTCGCTTACTTGCATATGTGCCTCTATTTATAGCGGCAGTGATGTTTTGGGCAATCCAGGAGCAAGGAGCAACAATCTTAGCAACATATGCAGATACACGAACAGATTTATCGATAGGGAAATATGATATTTCTCCAGCATGGTTCCAATCATTAAACCCATTATTTATCATTATGTTAGCACCACTATTTGCGTGGCTTTGGGTAAGATGGGGAGATAAAGGACCTTCAACACCTAAGAAATTTGCCTACTCATTATTCTTTGCCGGGGCGTCATTCTTTGTTATGATCATCCCCGCAGTATTATCAGGAGGCAAAACATTAGTAAGTCCTTGGTGGTTAGTCCTATCCTTCCTACTTGTTGTAATTGGAGAGCTGTTAATTTCTCCGGTTGGTTTATCAGCGACAACAAAATTAGCTCCCGCAGCATTCGCAGCACAGACAATGTCTCTATGGTTCTTAACTAATGCAGCTGCACAAGCAATTAACGCGCAACTTGTACGTGTATATGCTGTAGTAAGCGAAACAACTTACTTCGGTGTATTAGGTGGTTTGGCGGTCGCAATCGGGATCATTTTATTATTAGGTACGCCAATCATTTCGAAAGCAATGCGCGGTGTAAAATAATTTAAAGCCAGAGTAAATGAAACGAATTTCATTTCTCTGGTTTTTTGTATATAGAAATGGATATATCGGGGTTTTTAAAAAACTAATTTTTATAACGCTTGCAGATGTTATATAATGGAATTAAAAAGTGGGGGATAAGCGATGAAGCAGGCATTGCAGGGGTTAGAACTACAAATTCAATCTATTTTTCACTATTTACATAACCATCCAGAAATAAGCTGGCATGAATATGAAACAACAAAGTACATATATAAACTATTACAACTAGAAGGATTTAAACCAATCCTATTCAAGGATTGCACAGGGCTTTATGTAGATGTAGGAGAAGGGACACCAGTAGTGGGGCTCCGTGCTGATATGGATGCACTATGGCAGGAAGTGGACGGTCAAATGAAGGCGAATCATTCATGTGGTCATGATGGCCATATGACGATGGCGATTGGAGTGCTACTGCTACTCAAACATATACCCGCGTTTGAGGGGACAATCCGTGTGATTTTTCAGCCAGCGGAAGAAAAGGGCGCGGGAGCATTAAAGGTGCTCGAGCAAGGAGTTATTGATCCACTCACTTATTTATTCGGTGTCCATGTGCGGCCTATTCAGGAAATTGCAGACGGGAATTATAGCCCTGCAATTTTTCATGGTGCAGCAATGGCATTTGAAGGAGAGATTATAGGGGAGGATGCTCATGCGGCAAGACCTCACTTAGGTCAAAATGCAATCGAGGTTGGTTGGGCTATCGTGCAAATGCTAGCATCTATTCACCACGACCCTTTAATCCCTGCCTCATACAAGTTAACGAAATTTCAAGCAGGCGGTGATGCATCAAATATTATTCCTGGAAAAGCGCTATTTTCTATTGATATTCGAGCCCAACGAAATGATGTGATGTATAAACTATGCGAGCAAATTAAGGAACGAATCGGACAAATTGCCTCTTTATATAAAGTGCATATTGAATTAAAAGAAAGTGTCAATATCGTAGGGGCTGAAGTGGATAATGAGGCTATGTGTATTATGAAGGATGCAATTGTCGATTCTGTAGGAGAAGCTTGTTTAGCCCAGGCTATTCATACACCGGGTGGAGAGGATTTTCATTATTATGCTGTTAAGCGTCCAAGTGTTAAAACGGCAATGCTGGGACTTGGTTGTGGGGTAACACCCGGACTACATCATCCCCATATGACATTTAATGAGGAGAGGCTCTTAACAGGGATTGAAATACTCACAAGAGCTGTACTCAGTGGTTTACAAAACGCGAAAACAAAGGAGGTAAATGAATATGCTAGAATCAATAGTGGTGAAAAGATTAGAAACAATTGAGGAAATAGAAGAGGCGCGTCAGCTTGAACGGGAAATTTGGGCGTCCGAAAGTGTACCCCCTCATCAAATCATTTCGTTCATTAATCATGGCGGGCTTATTATGGGTGCTTATTTAGAAAAAGAGTTAATCGGTTTTAATTATAGTCATCCTGCATTTGTTGAAGGTGAAGTTTATTTATACTCACATATGCTAGGCATAAAGAGAGAATTCCGAGAGCTTGGGGTAGGGGAGCTGTTAAAGCTTCGACAAAAGGAGCTAGCTTCTGATTTGGGTTATGAAAAATGCAAATGGACGTTTGATCCATTAGAAGCACGAAATGGTTATTTAAACTTCTCTAAGCTTCGTGTTTACTCACAAAAGTATATCCCTAATTGCTATGGCAATTTAGCGGATCCATTTAATTGTCTATTACCGTCAGACAGATTATTGGTGGAATGGAATTTGAATGATGAGGATTTTTTAAGATGGGATATTAAAATCAATGAATTACTAGAAGGTGCTGGACCACTTGTACCATGGAATTTAAGTATTGTAGGATTGCCAATCTTGGATAAGGATAATAATTTTAATGGGAAAATAACTTATTTAAATGATGCGTATATGCTACCAATTCCGTCTAACTTTCAAAAAATAAAAATCGAAAGTCCATCATTAGCTGAAGATTGGCGATACAAAACGAGAGCTATTTTTCAAGCAATGTTTGAACAGGGCTTTATCGTTGTTTATTTAAAGCAAGAGAATGAGCATATAAGTCAATACTTATTCGTTAAGCGCTCTTTATTTGCTCTATAAAGAGGAGAAAAAATGAAAATTACTGAAGTTTCACTTTATACGTTGGAAATGCGCATGAAGCAGCCGTTTGAAACGAGCTTTGGCACGTTACAGGACAAAACAATAATTGTTGTTAGAGCAAAGGATGAATCTGGGCTCGTTGGCTGGGGTGAAGGGGTTGCCTTTGATGCTCCCTGGTATACAGAGGAGACAGTAAAAACTACGATGCATATGTTAAAGGATTTTTTAATCCCGATAATTTTGCATAAGGAGTTGCAGCATCCGGATGAGGTAAGCAAGCTTTTCTCAGCCATTCGTCGAAATAACATGGCAAAGTCAGCGATTGAGGGTGCTGTTTGGGATATATATGCAAGGCACACACACCAATCTTTAGCGCAAGCAATAGGTGGAACACAACAAAGAATCGATGTGGGAATTAGCATCGGGATTCAGCCATCAATCGAGAAGTTACTTCATGTGATAGCAGGCTATTTAGAAGAGGGCTATAAGCGTATTAAAGTAAAAATAAAGCCTGGATGGGATGTTGAGGTCATTAGCGCGATACGGGATCGTTTTGGAGACATCCCACTGATGGCAGATGCTAATTCAGCCTATACTTTAGATGATGTAGAGCTATTAAAACAATTAGATGCATTTCATTTAATGATGATTGAGCAGCCACTAGCACATGATGATATTGTTGACCATGCAATCTTACAAAAGCAATTGAGGACACCTATCTGTTTAGATGAGAGTATTACTTCATTAGAAGATGCAAGAAGGGCGATTGAACTCGGGAGCTGCAGTGTTATTAACATTAAGATTGGTCGAGTTGGTGGCATAACAGAAGCGAAAAAAATCCATGATTATTGTGCTGAAAAAAATATCCCTGTGTGGTGTGGTGGGATGCTAGAGGCAGGTATAGGTCGAGCGCATAATATTGCACTTACAAGCTTATCTAATTTTGTTATGCCGGGTGATACAGCAGCTTCTAGTCGCTATTGGCATGAAGACATTATTACACCAGAAGTGATGGTGGATACGGGTACTATTACCGTCCCGACAATTGCTGGCATAGGCTACAAGGTAAATCGCGAATTAATAGAGAGTATGGCGAAGCATATCAATATAATAAAATAAAGAAATCATCACGGGGCAATGCTCGTGGTGATTTTTTTTGCTTAAAAGTAACAGTGGTGTTAGTTGAAAATGTACAACATATTTATAATAAACAATCTAATCTATTCTAAGCTGTGTCAAAAAAAATCCTAAATTCAAAGCGTTTTCCTTGTACATTATATACTTTATTTTCTCGAAAATGTGAACAAGCAACAACAATAATCCTTTTAATTGATTATCAATATCAATTACGAGTTGTTTTCAATTTCGGCATGATTTATAATGAGAAGCGTAATCAATGATAATCATTTTCATTTTAAATACGTTAAATCTAACAAAACATGGAGAATAGCATGAGACTTTGGTATTTAATCGTTGCCACTGTAATTTTATCGGGTATTTCGTTGTTCCTTGGTGCGAAAGATATCACGCCACTAGATCTACTTGATTTTAATTCAGAGGAAACAGAAGTTTTTTTAATTAGTCGTTTGCCACGATTGGTTGCAATCATCTTGGCAGGAGTTGGTATGAGTATTGCTGGATTAATTATGCAATCGCTCAGCCGAAATAAATTCGTGTCACCAACAACAGCAGGTACATTAGATGCTGCGAAATTTGGTGTACTCATTGCAATGATTTTTACAGCAGGCACATACACACATAAGCTTATTTTTAGTTTTACCTTTGCTTTGCTAGGTACATTGCTGTTTATGTATCTATTAAGCAAGATTAAGTTTAAAGATGCAATATTTATCCCCCTTGTTGGCATTATGTTCGGGAATATTATTTCCTCGATGACGACATTCTTTGCCTATAAAGCGGATATTTTACAAAATGTATCGGCCTTTATGATGGGGAGCTTTACACTTATTTTAAAAGGCAATTATGAATTACTCTATGCAAGCATTCCAGTGTTGATTGTGACATATATTTATGCGAATCGCTTTACAGTAGCTGGTATGGGCGAAGACTTTGCCAAAAACTTAGGGGTAAAATACAAGTATGTTATGAACTTAGGGTTAATTCTTGTCGCATTGATTTCGACAATCGTTATTTTAACAGTCGGCGTTATTCCATTTTTAGGGTTAATCGTACCGAACCTTGTATCGATTTATAAAGGAGACAATTTAGCTAAGACACTACCACATACAGCAGTATTAGGTGCACTATTCCTTTTAGCGTGTGATATTGTCGGGCGTCTTATTATTTATCCATATGAGATTCCAATTAATTTAACAGTTGGCGTAATCGGTGGCGTGCTCTTCTTAATTATGTTATTTAGGGGGAGAGCATATGCGAAATAATGGAATTAAATTTACTATATTAATAATTTTAAGTATTGTATGTATTGCGCTCTATGCATTGTATGACATTAAAGGAAGCTTTGATTATGCCTTCCCACGCCGTATGATTCGTGTGTTAGCAATGATAGTGACAGGGGTAGCAATTGCTTACTCTACAGTTGTATTCCAAACAATCACCCATAACCGAATTTTAACACCTTCCGTTATGGGACTAGACTCGATGTATATGGTTATGCAAACAGTTATTTATTTCTTCCTAGGATCAAGCTCGATTCTTGTAATTAATAAATATTTTAACTTTACTATTTCAATTATAGTGATGGTTATTTTTGCACTTTTATTATATCGCTTCTTATTTAGAGCTGATAAGCACCCGATTTATTTCTTACTTCTAGTAGGGATGATTTTAGGGACATTGCTCGGAAGTGTTACGACATTTATGCAAGTTGTTATTGATCCAAATGAATATTTAAGTTTACAAAATAAAATGTTTGCTAGTTTTAACAACGTAAATGGAGATCTAGTTTGGGTTGCAGCAGCAATTTTAATCTTAGCCTTTATTTATGGTTATTCAATTATGAATAAGTTAGATGTCATGTCTCTAGGTCGTGATAATGCGATAAACTTAGGTGTTAATTACGACCGAATAGTGATGAATGTACTTATTTTATCAGCGGTATTAATTGCAACATCAACAGCGTTAGTCGGTCCAATTTTATTCTTTGGACTAATCGTAGCGAATCTTTCGTATCAGTTCTTTGCAACGTATAAGCATTCCACGTTGATTGCCGGTGCGAGTCTAATCAGTATTGTCGCATTAGTCGGTGGTCAATGGGTTGTAGAACACCTATTTGAATTTAGTACAACATTAAGTGTAATTATTAATTTCATCGGTGGGGTGTACTTTATTTACTTATTACTGAAAGAGAGTAGGGCGACAGGATGATTCAAGTAAAAAGCTTAAGTAAATATTTTGGAAAAAAAGCAGTTGTCGAAGATGTCAATGTAACGATTGAACCTGGAAAAATTACATCCTTTATTGGTCCCAATGGCGCTGGTAAGTCAACATTACTGTCGATGGTAAGTCGCTTATTAAATGCAGATACAGGGGAAGTATTATTAGATAAAAACGATGTACGAGGTTGGAAATCAGATGAATTCGCAAAGCGTGTATCAATATTAAAGCAATCGAACTTTATGAATGTACGTCTTACTGTTCGTGAACTTGTGTCATTTGGACGTTTCCCTTATTCGAAGGGTCGCTTAACAGAGGAAGATCAGAAGTTTGTGAACCAAGCCTTAGAATATATGAATTTAATCGACATGGAAGACAAGTTTTTAGATGAGCTTTCTGGCGGTCAGCGTCAGCGTGCCTTCATTGCGATGGTTATTGCCCAAGATACAGACTACGTGTTATTAGATGAACCATTAAATAACCTAGATATGAAACACTCTGTGCAAATTATGAAGATTTTACGTAAGCTTGTCGATGAGCTAGGTAAAACAGTTGTTATTGTTCTTCACGATATTAACTTTGCCTCTGTGTATTCAGATCGAATTGTGGCGCTGAAAAATGGCCGTGTTGTAAAAGACGGTCCTACGCAAGAGATCATTAATTCAGATGCGCTAAAACAAATCTATGATATGGATATTCCTGTTCAAGAGCAGGATGGTTGTCGAATTTGTGTATACTTCAATTCTCATTAAGATAAATGAGAAAATTTAATAGGCACATATTAAAATATTGTTTTTTATATAATATTTAATGTGCCTATTTTTTTGTTTTTGATTGATAAATCAATGTTTTGAATGATGTTGAAACGGGTTTAAAAATATTCATGGAAAATTTAGAAATAGTATTGACGATGAGAATCAACGTGCTATAATGAGAATTGTCAATTGATAATGATAATCATTTGGAGGTGTGATAGCTAACACCCTCTGACTAATAAAAATGGAATAGGAGAGTATGACAGATGAAAAACTGGAAATTACTTACTGTTATTTTAGCGATGCTAGTATTTGTACTAGCTGCATGCGGAGATTCTAAAGAGGAATCTGGAGATAAAGAATCAAACACTGGTAAAGATACAGAACAACAAACGGGTGCATACCCAATTACAATTAAATCAACTGTTGAGGGCTATGAGGATCAAACTTTTGAAAAAGCTCCAGAAAAAATCGTTGTATTTGATTATGGCTTCCTTGATACTTTAGACACTTTAGGTGTTGAAGTGACAGCGGTAGCTAAAGGGAACTTCCCAGAAAACTTAAAAAAATATGCGGATGATAAATACTTAAATGCTGGTGGCTTAAAAGAGCCATTATTTGAAGATATCGCTGCAATGCAACCAGATGTTATTTTCATCTCTGGTCGTCAAGCCGATGCTTACGAGCAATTAAATGAAATCGCTCCAACTGTATTCGTTGGTACGAACAGCGCAGATTATATCAACTCATTTAAAGCTTCTGTCAACATCGCTGCAGAATTATTCGGTAAACAAGACGAAGCTGCTGCAAAATTAGCTGAATTCGATAAAGCGGTTGAAGAAGTAAAGACGGCTGCTGAAGCTTCAGGTAAAAAAGCATTAGTAACACTTTATAATGAAACAATGGCTGCATATGGTCCAGGCGAAAAATCTCGTTATGGTTTCGTTCACAATGTATATGGTTTCGAGGCTGCAACTAATGATTTAGAAGATTCTAATCATGGTGCACAACTAAGCTATGAACAAATTTTAGAAATCAACCCAGATATTTTATTCGTAATTGACCGCTTAGCTGCTACGGGTGAAGAATCAAATATCCACGATGCAATTGAAAATGATATTATTAACAAAACAAACGCAGCGAAAGATGGAAAAATTGTCTACTTAAACGGTGCTCTTTGGTACCTAGCGGGTGGCGGTTTATCTTCTGAGCTTGCAAAAGTAGAAGAAGTAAAAGCGGCATTACAATAATGAAAATAAGGCTGTCCTTCCTTAGGGCAGCCTTTTCTAATAGGGGGATAAGATAATGTTTGTACAAATTCGTAAATGGGTTGTTACTGAAGGAAACTCAGATAAGGTCGTTGAGCGTTTTAGTAAAAAACCAGATCAAGGTCCATCCTTAGTAGAGCAGCAACCAGGTTTTATCAGTCGTGAACTGCTAGTGAAAAAGGTTCGACGAGGTGCCGAAGAAGTTGTAATGATTATTCGTTGGGAATCTGAAGAGGCATGGAAAAACTGGGAAAAGAGCCCGGAGCATATTGCAGGTCATAAGGCACGTTTGAAAGAAGGAAAGCCAGAAAAGCCAGAGTTTATTATAGAAATGACTCATGGAAACTATACTGTAATTGAATAAGTTTTATAAAATGTCCTATAACCCATGTATATAGGGCATTTTTTTGCCGATCGGGATATAAAATGATTGTAAGGTATACTATTATGATAAAATGGCTGTAGAAAGATGAAGGTGGTTTTGTATGAAGATTTTGTCGTACGGATTAGCGATTGTGACGTTAATCGTTTTTTTTATTTTGAAAGTAAATTATGAACAGCCTAGTTTTGTAGCATTTGATGAAAGCATGAGCGAACTATTAGGTGGGAATGAATTAATTATCCTTTTTCATAATATAGGTGATACAGGATTCGTCGTGACGGTAGCGTTAGTATTACTTGTTTGGCTATGGGTACGTGAACGAAATTTCCGCGGAATGCTATTTGTACTTATGACAATTGCTTTTGGAAATGTACTGAATCAGGTATTAAAAATATGGATTGAACGGCCAAGGCCTGAATTGGTGGACCAGCTAACATCCTTTAGTTTTCCATCAGGGCACTCAATGACAGGCGTTCTTTATTTGCTAACCGTAGCGTATTTATTATCTCAGCTAGTAGCAAGTAATAGACGAGTGGTACTATTATGGATTGTCGCAATTATATTAGCTTGCCTAATAGGTATGGCTCGAGTTGCAGAAGGACGACATTACGCAACAGATGTACTGGCTGGATGGAGTATGGGATATACATGGTTCATCGTTTGTGTTATATGGTATGAAAAAAGAAAAAGAGTATTTGAAAAGATAAATTAGTCGATTTCAAAAATAATTTTATTAACAAGATTCATGAACATTTAAGTGAAGATACAGCATCGTTGATAGAAATATGCATGATGAAATTGATTCAAATAAGAAATAAAAATAACACCTATTCGAAGAGATGTAACTCTAAGAATAGGTGTTTTTAATTGTAATTAAGTATGTGTTTAAAAGCGTTATTCGAAAAATTAACGAACATCTATTAGAGTAGCATGAGTATGGGGATATACGGCTACAATACGAGTGAGTAAATCTAGTTCTAGCATAAAAAATTTGCCTAGATAAATAAAGTTGCCTATAGGAAACAAGACGTTTATAATACTATTGATAGTAAATAGATTGAGGAGAGAATATAGATGGAAGGAAATGTGTTACTAGCATTGGGTCTAACACTGTTCGCAGGACTTGCAACAGGCGTTGGCAGTTTGATAGCATTCTTCACTTCGAGAACAAACACAAAGTTTCTATCTGTTGCTCTAGGATTTTCTGCGGGTGTAATGATATACGTATCACTTGTGGAGATATTTGTTAAAGCAAAGGATGCCTTAACGTTAGCACTAGGTGATAAACAAGGCTACTGGATGACATTGGTAGGTTTCTTTGGTGGCATGCTCGTCATTGCGTTAATTGATAAATTTATCCCGAATAAAACAAATCCTCATGAAGTTCGTATGGTAGAGGATATTGACAAAGTTGAAAGTAAAATTCAAGATGCCGATAAGCTAATGAAAATGGGGACATTTACAGCATTAGCAATCGCTATTCATAACTTTCCAGAAGGTATTGCTACATTTATGTCAGCTTTACAAGATCCGAGCTTAGGCATTGCAATCGCCATTGCAGTAGCCATTCATAATATTCCTGAGGGAATTGCGGTAGCTGTACCAATTTTTTATGCGACAGGAATTCGTAAAAAGGCATTTAATCTTTCGCTGCTGTCTGGGTTAGCAGAACCATTAGGAGCGATTGTTGCGTATTTAATTCTAATGCCATTTTTAAATGATGTGATGTTTGGTATAGTATTTGCAGGGGTTGCGGGTATCATGGTATTTATTTCGTTAGATGAGCTACTACCAGCAGCAAAAAAATATGATGAAACACATTTATCGATCTATGGTCTAGTGGCAGGAATGGCTGTTATGGCGATAAGCTTAGTGTTATTAGTATAAAAAGAGACGTGTTACGAGTGAAATAGTCGTAACACGTCTCTTATTCTTTAGGAGGCAGTTGTTGTATTCTCTGATGCAACTGTAAAGATCGTATTAATATAGTTCGCGTTCTCGAGCTCATCGATTACGGCTACTGCAAAATCAGCATAGCTTATATAACTGTTAAATTGTGAATTTACAAGAAGGCGCTCCCGTCCTATGATGTAATGACCGGTACGAGGTCCATCTGAATCAAACATTGCTGAGGGACTTAAAAATGTCCATTGTATAGAAGAATTTTGTAGGTCTTGTAAGTTTAGAAGCTGATATTTTGCAGATTCTTTTAAATGCTCGGGGTATTTTTTATGATCCATTAGACGAATTGTTTTATCTCGATCAATGTAAAGGCAGCCAGAGCTACCGACGACAAATAGCTTTTTTTGTGTTCCTTCTAAAATGGATATTAAATGTTTTCCAGCGTTTACGTGTAGATAAGCTTCGTCAGTAGTTGGGGCGAATGCGTTAATAAGGACATCAAATGGCTCGATATCTTTCTTTGTTAAATGAAATAAATCCTTTTCGAGCGTTTCGACATCAGTTCTTTTCAAAATAGCTTTATTTATCACAATGGCAGTTACGTCATGATTTCTCATTAGTGCCTCACGTAAAATATGGCTACCTGCTTTTCCAGAAGCGGCAATCAGACCAATTTTCATCCTTATTTCCCCTTTCTTTTATGGTTATCTTATTAATATACCCAAAAATCACAAAAACTATGCATGGGATTGACGTAAATATGTAAATTGGGGGAAATGTACCAGAAAAAAATAAAATCGCCCCGAAATAGAGGGGCGATTTTATTATAAAGGCGATACTCTTATGCCATAAGGATCTGCTTTTGTTAAAACGATGGTATGATTTGGGAACTGTTTACGCATACTAGCCATAAAACTTTCCGTGATATTATTAGGTATTATCGAAATTAGAGTCGGTCCTGCGCCACTTAATGCTGTTCCATAAGCCCCAGCATTTTTAGCTGCCTCATGAATAGTAGAAAAGGCTGGTATAAGTTTGGCACGGAACGGCTCATGGAATAAGTCTGCTTCCATATAGCGTCCGATACGCTCATAATCCTTCGCGATTAATGCAGCGGCTAGCATATTTGCATTGGCACTTGCACGAACTGCATATGAGCGGTCAAACTGTGAAGGTAATACATCGCGTGCTTCGGCTGTTTTAAGCTCAACCTCAGGGATATAAACAACAAAAGAAGCATCGATATCTGTGATGTGCATCGTATCTACTATACCTTCTTCATCCATTGCAGAAATCGTTAAGCCGCCTAATACAGAGGCAGTAGCGTTATCTGGGTGACCTTCAATCTGTGATGAAATATTTAGTTTATCTTGCTGTGATAAATTTAGATCGCAAACAATATTGGCTAATTCAATAGCACCTACGATTGCAGCGGCGCTACTTCCTAGACCACGGGCAAGTGGTAGCTCGCTCGTCATTTCGACACGGCAAGGTGGTAAGACTTTAGCGTATCTAGTAGCAACATCCTTTGCTATTGTATATAGCAAATGGCTTTCGACCGTTGTATCGGCTGGCACATTTTCACCTGTATGAATAAATTCCCACTCGTTCGCAAGAGACACTGTTAAATTTAAATAAAGTGACAAACCTAACCCGATAGAGTCAAAGCCAGGTCCTAAATTCGCAGTGCTTCCAGGAACTGTGATTTGCCATTTGCTTGTCATAGAATACCCTCAATATATTCGCGAATATCTTTTTCGTCATTTTTAAGCGATACTAAATCAACAGTAGAAACATTCATTGCTGTATCTGGATCCTTTAAGCCGTTACCAGTAAATACTGTCACAACTTGACTACCTTTTGCGATTTTGCCGGATTCAACAGATTTAATCACACCCGCTAATGAAGCTGCTGAGCCTGGTTCAACGAAGATACCTTCAGCACTCGCAATTAACTTGTAGGCTGCTAAAATTTCTTCATCAGTAACTGAGTCAATGATACCGCCTGACTCATCACGTGCCGCTTCAGCGAACTTCCAGCTAGCCGGATTTCCGATGCGGATTGCAGTAGCAACAGTTTCAGGGTTTGCGATAGGCTCTCCTTTTACGATTGCCGCAGCTCCTTCAGCCTCGAAGCCGAACATTTTTGGAAGACCAGTACCTTTTGCATCGTTATACTCCTTGAAGCCTTTCCAGTATGCCGTGATATTACCTGCATTACCAACTGGGATGCATAAATAATCTGGCGCTTTACCAAGTGAGTCAACGATTTCAAATGATGCCGTTTTTTGACCTTCAATACGATAAGGGTTTACAGAGTTTACTAATGCAACGGGTGTAGTTTCACTTACTTGACGAACGATGTTAAGAGCATCATCAAAGTTGCCATCAATTTCAATAATTTTTGCACCGTACATGCAAGCTTGAGCAAGTTTTCCAAGTGCTACTTTCCCTTTCGGAATAACAACAATTGATTGGATACCAGCACGTGCAGCATAAGCAGCAGCAGCAGCAGAAGTGTTCCCTGTTGATGCACAGATTACGCATTTAGAGCCATCTTCTATTGCCTTAGCTACAGCAAATACCATCCCGCGATCCTTAAAAGAACCAGTCGGATTTGCGCCTTCGATTTTACCATATAATTCAATACCGAGTTTTTCCGATAAATTAACTAAATGAATTAAAGGTGTATTTCCTTCGTTTAATGTTAATAGAGGTGTATTTTCATTTACAGGTAAATATTGCTTATATTCTTGGATTAAACCTTTCCACATAACATTTTAAGCTCCTTTTGTTCTCACTGGATGAACAGTTGTTTTTGTATAAAAGACATTGTACTCCTACAGAAAGTCCATTTCAATAGGAAATGAATAAATAGTCGAAACAATTCGATATTTAAAGTTGTCCTTGTCACGTAATAGAAACAAATGTATAGTATCCATGTAACGTCAAGTGTAAAGACAGGTGGTTATAGTATGAGTAGTACAAATATGCATAAGTCAATGCAAAAAAATCAGCAACAGATTTCGAAAAATAAGTTACTTGGTGTTGCTGGAGTTGGCTGGATGTTTGATGCAATGGACGTCGGAATCTTGTCCTTTGTTATTGCTGCATTATCGGTGGATTGGGGCTTAAGTGATATCGAAAAAGGCTGGATTGGTAGCGTCAATTCGATAGGTATGGCCGTCGGTGCACTCGTTTTCGGTGTTTTAGCAGATAAGGTAGGTAGGAAACAAATTTTTATGTGGACCCTTGTTCTATTTTCTGTAGCAAGTGGACTTTCCGCATTTACAACTTCACTAGCAATGTTTTTATTGTTACGTTTCTTTATCGGTATGGGGCTCGGCGGTGAGCTACCCGTTGCCTCTACATTAGTGTCGGAAAGTGTAAAGGCAGATGAACGTGGACGTGTCGTCGTGTTACTAGAAAGCTTTTGGGCTGGCGGTTGGTTAATTGCAGCAATCATTTCTTATTTTGTTATACCGGCAGATTTTTGGCCAATTGAAGGATGGCGTGTAGCGTTATTATTAACTGCTCTCCCTGCATTTTATGCAATTTACATTCGCATGAAGCTACCAGACTCCCCGCAATTCGCAGTAAAAGTAGAGTCAAAAAAGCGATCAATTTTAAAAAATATGGCAGATGTTTGGTCTGCAAAATATGCACGCACTACAGTAATGCTATGGGTGCTATGGTTTACTGTTGTCTTTTCTTATTATGGTATGTTCTTATGGCTGCCAAGTGTAATGGTTGGTAAAGGCTTTGACATGATTTCTAGTTTTAAATATGTGTTAATCATGACGTTGGCACAACTTCCAGGGTATTTTACTGCAGCTTGGTTTATTGAAAAATTTGGACGGAAATTTGTCCTTGTTACTTATTTATTAGGAACAGCAGCAAGTGCCTTTGTGTTTGGTAATGCAGATACTGTAAACGTATTACTCATTTCGGGGATGCTCTTATCGTTCTTCAACTTAGGTGCATGGGGAGCGCTATATGCTTACACACCAGAGCAATATCCAGCTATTATTCGTGGTACAGGTGCTGGTATGGCAGCTTCGGTTGGTCGTGTTGGGGGGATCTTTGGGCCGCTCTTAGTCGGAATGCTTCTTGGGAAAAACTATGATATAGGCTTTGTGTTTACTATCTTTTGTGTCGCGATATTAATCGGTGTCGCAGCGGTAGTATTTTTAGGGAAAGAAACAAAACAAATAGAGTTAGATTGATTACTGAGTACATGGGGGAATTCATCTGAAATTACCCCCATGTTTTTTATGCAGGAAAGCTAATTATTACTCACTAATTCGTCAATAGATTAAATCGCACTAAATCAATGTGCTTTATAAAAATTGATAAATCTTTTGTTTTTGCAATTAGATTTTACAACCTATGTCAATTTTGTATCTAGTTTAGTTTCGTTGATTAAAGTGATAAAGTTTTTTTTCAGAAAAATCATTGTATTCAATTATTATTCATGTTAAGGTATTTTTTATTATATGGAACAATGCACGTAAATAAATCACATCACTAATTTTATTTAACTAAATAGGGAAGGAAATGACGTATGAGTATTTGCGAAAGTATAAAGAAAAAGTATATTCGTTTATCAAAAGGTCAACGCAAAGTTGCGCAATTTGTTATGGATAATCCTAATATAATTGCTACACAAGTAGCTTCTGAGGTAGGTAGACAGGCTGGTGTAAGCGAATCAACAGTTATACGTTTTTGTTATGCAATGGATTTGTCGGGTTTTAGTGAACTACAGCAATTAGTAAAAGATTTCTTAATTGAAAAAGATGGGGCTACTTCTATAGCGCCGAAAAAACATACGATAAAAAAACAGAATATTCCGTGTTACGATAGTATGTCACAGGATATAGATAGAATCCTACAGACAATACAGCAAATTGACGAAACACAATTTAACCAGGCAATGAACATGCTACATAATGCAGAGCGTATATTTATCCTAGGCTTTAGAAGCTCAGCTCCAACCGCGTTTTGGATGTATCACAACTTGCAAATGCTACGACAAGATGTACATTTTATGCATTATGATGCGACTAAAATTGGTTCAGACTTAATACAGATGAATAGCCAGTCGGTAATGTTTTTAGTTGGCTTTAATGAGCAGCAGGAAGATGTCATGGCTGTAGTGGAGCTGGCGAAGCGTAAAAATGTGAAAATTATTGCAGTAACAGATCATACCCCATGTCCTGTTCAAGAATATGCAGATATTTTATTAGTGCTGGACCAAAATGAGCAGTCGTTCTGTCAAGGTGATGTAGCAGCCATATCTATGTTACAGGCTTTAGTGGAAGGCATGATTTCATTAAATAAAGAGCATTACGAAGCATTAAGGAGCGCAAATATAGCAAATTCATCCAATGTATTAGATAGGTTAATTGAATCGGTATAATATTACACCCCTATGAAGATTAAAGAGTTTTCATAGGGGTGTATTTTATTCTTGTATTTTCCATAGCACGAAAAAAAGAGGGGGTTCAGAAAAGTTGTAGCTTCCGAACTCCCTCTTTAATTTGATTAAACTAGTCTTTTGCTATAATAGTTTTCGTTAAAAGTCATATTTCCTATTTTGACAGACCCTTCTCGAGTGCCATCTAAGCTATAGCCGTGTTTCTGGAATAAAGCGATTGCAGCCTCATTATGTACCAGTATACATGACTCTATTCTCTCTATATGATGGCCCATTGCCCATTGCTCTGCATGTGTAAGAAGGGCTGAGCCAATACCTAGACACTGTTGAGAGGCGATTACACCTATTCGGAGTGATGCAACATGATTAGTGCGAGGAGATCTATTCCCTTTAATAACTGCATAGCCGGCATATATGCCATTCACAATACATAATAAAATAGTTCTGTTTTTTAATTTGCGCCATTCGAGCAGGTTTTTACGAACTTGCTGAACTGTTAAATTTTGTTCCTTTTCACCGTAATATTCAAGGTCAGATTCCTTGTTAACTAATTCCTGTAAATTAATAAAAGCGCGGGCTTCATCCGATTCAATCGGGCGTATAATATACGTCGGTTTGCTACACATTCCCTCGGTATCATCGTCACTCTTCTTAGCCGATAACTGTGAAAATGTAACAGAACGTCCTAACTTAACATCAATAACATTATAACCTGCATTTACCCAAGATAAATAATGGGATAATGGGGGTTTAGTTTTTTTCCACCAGCTTGAATTTAAGTAAGCTGCATTTGGCAATTCTTGTCCCATGATATTTTCGATAGCTTCATACGATAGTGTTATTTCTGGTTGAGTAGTATTGTTAAAAAACTCAGCTAATGGAATATATTTCTTCTCCATTTTCTTCGTCATGGTTATCCTCATTTCTCTCTATGAAATTATAATAATCTATGTAATTTTACCATAATAATCATATTTTTAATATATACAATTATTGCCAACTTGAATATTTATATGTTCAATTGAGTTGTTAGGATATTATGCAATAAAAAGCTACTATAGAAACGCAAAACTTCTATTTCTCTTATAACAAGTAGGTGTGATAAAATATAGTCGAAATAAAGCATTATTTTAATATAGGAGGCGCATTATGAGCAAAGTGTTAGTGTTCGGACATAAAAACCCAGATACAGATACAATTACATCAGCAATCGTATACTCATACTTAAAGCAGCAATTAGGTGTGGAAGCAGAGGCAGTACGTTTAGGTGAAGTAAATAACGAAACAAAATATGCATTAGAAAAATTCGGATTTGATGCACCACGTTTAATTTCATCAGTTGCTGGAGAAGCAGAACAAGTGATTTTAGTTGACCATAACGAACGTCAACAGTCTGCGGATGGTATTGAACAAGTACAAATTACAGAAGTTATTGATCACCATCGAGTAGCAAATTTTGAAACTGCAGATCCGCTGTATTTCCGTGCAGAACCAGTTGGCTGTACAGCAACGATTTTAAACAAAATTTTTAAAGAGCACGATGTAGAAATTCCAGCCGGTATTGCAGGACTAATGCTTTCTGCTATCGTTTCTGATACATTGTTATTCAAATCTCCAACTTGCACTGAGCAGGATGTTAAGGCTGCAAATGAATTAGCTCAAAAAGCAGGAGTAGATGCAGCAGAGTACGGTCTAGCGATGTTAAAGGCGGGCGCAGATCTTTCTGATAAAGCGTTAGAGGACTTGCTTTCATTAGATGCAAAGGAGTTCCAATTTGGCTCGTATAAATCAGTAGTAGCTCAAGTAAATGCGGTTGATATTAATGATGTTCTTAGTCGCCAGGAGGAGCTAGAAGCCCTACTGAATAAAAATGTAGCTGATAATGGTTTAGATTTATTCTTCTTTGTTGTTACAGACATTTTAAATAATGACTCAACAGCAGTAGCAATTGGTCGTGTTGCTGAAGGAGCGGCGAAGGCATTTGGTACTACGTTAGATAACAATCGCGTAGTATTATCAGGTATCGTATCTCGTAAAAAGCAAATTGTACCTGTACTAACAGATGCATTAAAATAAATATAAAAACAGAAAGCCGATACATTCATGTATCGGCTTCGTTTAAGTTTAAGGGATAAACTGCAGGACCTTCTATTACTGCTCCATCTTTGCTAAAACGAGAGCCGTGGCAGGGACAATCCCACGTTTCATCTCCTTCGTTCCAACGTGTTTTACAGCCTAGATGTGTACATTTGGGGGCTTTTCTTCTTTTTATATGACCGCCTATAAATTGCTCACCGATAAATCCAATGGATACAAGCATCTTATAAAGCGCTTGTGGAAATTGATTCCGGCTAGGAGTGTATAGATTGCTTGCCGGATGTGTATTCCCTTGAATAGCCTCACTCAATATTTCCGCAGCTACTAGAGCATTCGATAGGCCCCATTTATGGTACCCGGTAGCGAGATAGATTGTCGATTCATTTTTAGTTAGTGGACCAACATAAGGAATTTGATCGGGAGTAGATATATCTTGTGCACTCCAACAGAATTCGGGACTAGGTAGGTCAAAGATGTTTTTTAGCTCTTGTGCCAATGTATCGTAATATTTCTTCGTGTTACTGACGGTTCCTGCAAGATGCCCGCTGCCACCATAAATAAAAAAAGGTGTATTATTCACTAAAGCTGTGCGAATTGTTCGGGACTCGGTATCTACACTTAAATATTGTCCATGTAATAACTCAGATGTTTTTACCGCGGTTAAATAAGCGCGATGAGTGGATAATTTTGCACTATATAACCCTTTAATCGATTCAATTGGGTAATGTGTGCATAATATAAGCTTTTGAAAGCCGATTTCATACTTATTTGCTATAGCACTTTTATTTGAATTAATGATTTTTGTTACTCGGGATTCAGTATAAATCCTAGCCCCTGCCTGAAGAGCTAGTTTAGCAAAATGGTTGAGGAAGGCTGCTGGATTAATTTGTGCTTCTTTTTGAATACCAAGCGCTAATTGTAGTGGAAAGGAAAGCTCCGTTTCTGTCGTCACCTCTGCATTAATACCTATCTTTTTATAAGCTTCTAATTCATTTTGCAATAACGTTTTTCCCTTTTCTGTTGTGGCATACAAATAGGATGTCACACGAGAAAATAAACTTGAATTTGCATGTTCCAGTGCAGCTTCAATGGCATTTTTATTGGCTGTATAATAATCTTTTGCATTGTCTACCGGAATCGTAGAAAAAATAGGTCCATGCTGCATCGTCAATTTTCCAGTGGAATGTGCAGTTGCACCTAATGCGAGTGTAGGTTGTGCTTCTAGAACAATAACATCGACTCCTTTTTGGGCTAATAAATAGGCTGTGTAAATGCCACTTAAACCACCTCCAATAATACATACTTCGCAAGTGGTATTAGCGTCCAATGTAGACGTATTAACAGGGTGAAAACCGTTAAGCCATAGTGTGTTTTGCATCAACTTCCCACTTTCTTTCTTTTTTACCGTTCAGTATTGGGTAATAAACAGCACAATATTCATGAGACTTATTAATTGTAAGAGCTTACATTTCCTCGGTACAATAAAATGAAAGGAGGAAGTAAACTATGAAAATTGAAATTTGGTCAGATTATGTATGTCCTTTTTGTTATATCGGTAAAAAACAATTAGAGCAGGCTATTGAAAAAACGGGATATAAGGGGCAACTTCAAGTAGAGTATAAAAGTTATTTATTAGATCCAACTACCCCAGTCCATGCTGAGGAGTCTATATATAGTGCACTTTCTCGTAAGTATGGCATTTCGGTGCAAGAGGCTAAAAACATGACGAATAATGTTGCAGATCGCGCCAAAGAGGTCGGATTGGAATATAACTTTGATGATATGAAGACTGCAAATACAACAGCAGCCCATCGTTTAGCTAAACTTGCAATAGATGAGGGGAAGGCAGAGGAATATAACGAAAGAGTACTTCGTGCATATTTTCTTGAGGGCGAAGCAATAGGGCTAGTAGAAGTATTGGAGAGGCTAGCAACGGAGGCGGGACTAACTAAGCAGCGTGTGCAGGATGTTTTAAATACCGATGAATATGATGAATCAGTAGAAAAGGATATATACGAAGCGCAACAGCTAGGCGTTCGAGGGGTGCCATTCTTTGTCTTTAACAATAAATATGGCATTTCTGGTGCACAGCCGCAATCGGTATTCGAACAAACAATAGAGCAAGCAGCTTCGGAAGCAGGGTTGAAAAAATCGTTAAACATAGTAGGCGATGCAGGTGCAGTCTGTACCGATACTGAATGTGAAATTTAATTTCAGTCAAAAGTAGTAGAGTAACATTGTTGATTTTTATGTGTTGCTCTATTATTATAAAGAGGTATCTTGAATTCGAGATATATTTCAAAAATGTAAATTACGAGGAGAATTCTATAAATGACTAACGTTTTAGTAGTAAAAGCAAACAACCGCCCTGATGGCGTATCAACAAAAATGTACGAAACATTCGTAGCAGAAGCTTCAAAAGTGGCAGGAGTTAACGTAACAACTTTCGACGTATTTGCTGAAGATTTAGCATACTTTGGACAAGACCTGTTTAACGCATTTGGTAAAGCACAAGCTGGTGAAGAATTAAACGAAAAAGAGAGTGCTTCTTTAGCGGCATTCAATAAATCACGCGAAGCATTATCAGCTGCTGACCTAGTAGTATTTGCATTCCCATTATGGAACTTAACGATTCCAGCTGCATTACAATCATTCATCGACTATACGTACGGTGCAGGTTATTCATTTAAATATGATGAAAATGGCAACCTAGTGAGCTTAATGACTGATAAAAAGTACATTGTATTATCAGCACGTGGTGGTATTTATTCAACACCAGAGACTGCACCAATGGAAATGGCTGCAACATATATCAACACAGTTATCGGTGGTGTATACGGTATGCAAAAAGTGGATGAGGTTATTATTGAGGGCCACAATGCAAACCCAGCAGAAGCAGAGAACATCATTGCAGCGGGCTTAGAAAAAGTAAAAGAAGTTGCACAAAAATTAGAAACAGTTTTAGCGTAAGGATTTGATCCCAGGTAACTATACCTGGGATTTTTATATTGAATGAATTTCTAATTTTACGGAGATAAGAATATTTTCATCAATAATCGTACCACCTGCTTCAATTAATGCATTATATGTAAGACCGAAATCTTTTCGATTTATAAAAGCTGAACATGTAAAGTAGTGAGTTTCTGCGCCCCAAGCCTTTAACTCATACCCGTTATGCTGGACGTCAAAGCTAATTGCTTGTGTAATATTTTTAATTGTGAGATTCCCGATAAGTTTTGAACTTCGATTTTCTAGAGCGATGAGATCGGATAGCTCGAAATATATTTTGGGGAATCGATCAGCGTCGAAAAAATCAGCCGATATTAAATGTTGGTCGCGTGCACTATCGCGAGTGGAAATACTGGCAACATCAATTTCAAATATTATCTTTGCATCTTCTAAAGTTGAAATATTAGAAGCTTGAATTGTAGCTGAGTAGGATTCAAATTTCCCCTTTACCTTTGACACTAACATATGCCTTACAGAAAATCCTATTTCAGAGCGTGCAACATCTACTGCATATCGAGTCATTCATAGTCCCTCCTTTGTATATATGTATAAATAATAAATTAAATGTAAAATTAGTACAATATGTGTAATAAATTAGAGTGAATAGTCGTGGAATATAAGTTATCTTTCGTAAGTAATTGATTAATGGTAAATTAATATATATTTATGATAATGTAAATTTACTTTCAATTTAAATATCGTTACAATAGACGATGTAGAGGTGAACAAAATGAAAGAAACAGCACTATGTCCCCGTCTTTCTAAAGCGATGGAGCTTATTGGGAAACGTTGGACAGCTTTAATCATTTATCAATTGTTAGACGGACCACAACGTTTTAATGCGATAGAGTCTGCATTACCTATAAGTGGTCGTTTGTTATCTGAGCGCTTGAAGGAATTAGAGAAAGAGGACATCGTTGAACGTAACGTATTTTCAGAGGTGCCTATTCGAGTTGAATATTCTTTAACTGAAAAGGGGCGTTCTTTAGAAGGAGCTGTACGCGAAATTGAGCGTTGGGCACAAAACTGGACATAAGGAAAGGGAATGGCTTGCATGACAATACAACAATGGGCAAAAGATTTAGCTCAAATTGTGAATCCACAAAATGTTAAAACCAATGAATCTTTAAAGCAGTATACAATGACAAAACTAGGAGGGATAGCGGATATTTTTGTTATGCCTGAAACGGAGCAACAGGCAGCTGATATTGTCAAATATGCACATGAAACGAAAGTGCCGATATTGATGCTAGGGAATGGCTCGAACATGGTTGTTAGAGACGGAGGTGTGCGCGGAATTGTGCTGCACTTTGCCAAGCTCGATGCCATTCATATTAATGGTGATCTAGTGGTAGCACAAGCAGGGGCATTGATTAAAGAAGTGTCAAGACAGGCAGCAGGAAAATGCTTAACAGGCTTCGAGTTTGCTTGCGGGATTCCTGGTTCTATCGGTGGTGCCATGGCAATGAATGCGGGTGCTTACGGTGGAGAAATCAAAGATATCATTGTAGACTGTACTGTTTTAACACAAGAGGGAGAGCGGCTAGTACTATCAAAAGATGAGCTAGAGCTTGCCTATCGAAAAAGTATTATCGCTAAAGAAGGATATTATGTGTTAAATGCAAAGTTCCAGCTGACGGAGGGCAATCAAGCTGATATTGATGCTAAAATAGCGGATTTAACGTATCAGCGAGAGTCAAAGCAGCCGCTTGAATACCCATCAGCAGGAAGTGTCTTTAAACGTCCACCTGGCTATTTTGCAGGGAAGCTAATTCAAGATAGTGATTTACAGGGTAAGGGCGTAGGTGGAGCTGAAGTGTCCACAAAGCATGCTGGCTTTATTATTAATAAAAATAATGCATCGGCAACTGATTATATCGAAACAATTCAAATGGTCCAGCGTACAGTAAAGGACAAATTTGATATTGATTTAGAGCTCGAGGTTAAAATTGTAGGAGAAGATAAATAACCTGTCGCATTTTTGCGGCAGGTTTTTCTAAGGAGTATGAGATGAAATTTATATCGTGGAATGTGAATGGAATTCGTGCATGTGTATCGAAGGGCTTTTTAAATTATTTTCATGAAATGGACGCAGACTTTTTTTGTATTCAGGAATCGAAGTGTCAAGCAGGACAAGTGGAGTTACCGCTGGAAGGCTATTATCAATACTGGAACTATGCACAGAAAAAAGGTTATTCTGGAACAGCAATTTTTACAAAGCATGAACCTCTAAGCGTAAAATATGGTGTTGGCGAAGAGGAAACAGAGGATGAGGGCAGAATAATTACACTTGAATATCCTCACTTCTACTTAGTCAATGTGTATACACCAAATGCACAACGTGATTTAGCAAGGCTTCCGTTCCGACTTCAATGGGAGGACAAGCTCACCCAATATTTACAAGGGTTAGATACTGATAAACCGGTTATTTACTGTGGCGATTTGAATGTTGCACATACTGAATCTGATATAAAAAATGCAAAATCGAACAGGGGTAATTCGGGTTTTACAGAAGAAGAACGAGGCAAAATGACGGATTTACTTGCAGCTGGATTTACAGATTCATTCCGTTATATATATCCTGATCGAACAGATGCCTATACGTGGTGGTCATATATGAACAAAGTACGTGAACGGAACATCGGATGGCGGATAGATTATTTTATTATTTCAAACCGCATTGTACAGAATGTATCGGTAGCGGATATCCACGCACATGTACTTGGGAGTGATCATTGTCCGATAGTACTTGAAGTAGAAAATATAAGCATATAGTAGAAGAAGAGACTCCTTAATTATAGTATTTTGGAGGACTTCTTCTTTTTTTGCGGAATTTTATTAAGTAAGTTTGAAAAAGGGGTGGGAAATAAGTGGAAAATGAGAGAAAAAAGAAGGGGAAATTACTGCGTTTTATTTTATGGCTTGTCGGTATTTTAATAGCGGTTACTATTGTCGCTTTGACTGCGCTCAATGTGTATATTGGGAAATCGGAGCCAAAAATCCAAGGAGAAGTATCAGTAGAAATCTTAAATCAGGATGTCACAGTAACCCGGGATGAAGCTGGAGTACCACATATCGAGGCGATGTCTGATGAGGATCTTTACCGTGCACAGGGATATGTACAGGCACAGGACCGACTTTTCCAAATGGATTTAGCGCGTCGACAGGCAAGTGGGATGCTAGCTGAAGTAGTTGGGGAAGCTGCTGTAGATACGGATAAATTCTTCCGGACATTCAGCTTGCGACATGCCGCAGAGCTTTCCTGGGATGGCTATAATGCAGAAGCGAAGAGAGTGCTCGAATGGTATGCAGAAGGCGTAAATGCGTATATAAAGGAAGTTAACGGAACATCGAAATTACCTTATGAATTTAAGCTGCTTGGCTATGAACCTAAGCCTTGGACAGCAATAGATTCGCTAACGATTGGCAAATTTATGGCGTACGACTTAGGTGGAAACTGGAACCTACTGGCGTTTCGTCATTGGGCACTACAAAATTTCACGGAAGATCAGATGGCAGAGCTTGTCGTAGATTATCCAGAAAATGCACGCTCTATTATTGAAGCTAATTTAGCAAATCCTGTTCAGGTTGCAGGAGCCTTTGAGACAGGACTAATTCCAAATGAGTTTAATGGTAGTAACAACTGGGTTGTATCGGGTGAGAAAAGTGAATCGGGTGCCCCGTTGCTAGCAGATGATCCGCATTTAGGGTTAAATACGCCTTCTATTTGGTATCAGATGCATTTAAAATCACCCGAACAAAATGTAAGTGGTGTTATATTTGCCGGAATTCCAGGGATAATTTTAGGTCATAATGAGTCAATCGCTTGGGGGGTCACGAATGTAAATCCAGATGTACAGGATTTATATATTGAAAAGCCCAATCCAAATAATCCTTATGAGTTTTTATATGATGGACAGTATGAAAAAGCAGAGGTGCGTAATGAGCCAATTCTCGTAAAGGATGGCGAAACAGTCGATTTTGAAGTAGTTGTCACTCGACATGGTCCGATAATTTCTGAGTTGGTTTTTGATGAAGAGCCTGCGAGTGCTGTATTCTCTATGCAGTGGACAGCACTTGAGCCAACAAGAGAGCTACAAGCTGTGATGGGCTTTAATAAAGCAAAGAATTGGTCAGAATTTGATACGGCACTACGTGATTTTATGGCCCCTGCTCAAAACTTTGTATTTGCTGCGAAGGATGGGACAATTGCCTATCGTGCGAATGGCAATGTACCAATTCGAAAAAAAGGTAATGGCCAATTACCGGTGCCAGGAGATTCATCCCAATATGGATGGGATGGTTTTGTACCATTTGAGGAGCTACCTACAGTAATTAATCCTAAGGAGGGCTACATCGCAACCGCAAATAATGAAATAGTTGGTGATGAATACCCCTACCATATTTCTGGCTTTTGGGCACAGCCGTACCGATATGAGCGTATAGCAGAAATGTTAGAGGCGAAGGATAAGCTAACGCTCCAGGATATGAAGGATATTCAAATGGATAAGAAAAACCTGTATGCCGCAGAATTTTTACCACATTTTATTGAAACATTAAAAAAGATGGACACGAAAAAGAACTATAGTGATATTATAGCTTCACTTCAAGAATGGGATTATGTAGAAACAGTGGATGCACCACAGCCGCTTGTTTGGCATTATTTATTAGAAGAAATAAAGGCAACCCTATTTGAGGATTCGATGCCAGAGGATGTTTATGAGATGATGCCTGGTAAATTCCAGGTAACGGATAATTTATTGCGCGATGCTTACTCTGGTAAAGAAGGTGTTTGGATTAAACAGGCGGGTGGACTTGATGCATTAGTTTTTGAGTCCTTCGAACGTGCAGTAGCGGATATTTCTGAGGACTTCGGAAAGAATAGTGAAAAGTGGGCTTGGGGTGATTATCATCAATTAACCTTCGATCATTCAATTGCAGGTGCGTCGAAAGTGTTAGAGATGTACTTAAATCCGAAACCACAGCCAGTTGGAGGATCTCGTACGACTGTTCAGGCTGCAGCAAATAATGACGACGGAGAGGTTGATCATGGAGCTTCGTGGCGATTTGTTGTAGATTTAAATGATTTATCAAGGGCAGAGCATATTGTTGGTCCAGGTCAAAGTGGTCATGTTAAATCAGAGTGGTATCATGATCAAATTGAAGATTGGATTAATGGAGAGTATCACACAACAAGTATCGTAGGAGAATATGAGAAATCGTATAAGCTAACATTAAAAGCAAAATAAAATCAAAAAAGTCTACTTCGGTAGGCTTTTTTTATTAAGTAGCTGAAAACATTCAAATAAATGTTTGAATGTTGGTAAATCGTGGTATATAATTAATAACAATCAAATCAGGGTTTGAATGAGGTGAATACATGATAAAAGATGTATGTGATGTAACGAAGACAAATGAAGATGTCGTTTTACGAGTACAGGAACAAATACCTGACTTATCAAAGGTTGCGAAGTTTTTAAAGGCGTTAGCGGATGAAACGCGTTTAAAAATTGCCTATGCATTAACGGTAGAAGAAAGCTTATGTGTTTGTGATGTAGCAGCGATAATCGGTTCCTCAGTTGCTACAGCCTCACATCATTTACGATTTTTAAAGGAAAACGGATTAGCTAAATCTTTCCGAGATGGAAAGCAAATGTATTACTCTCTAGAGGACGATCATGTGTACCAAATTGTAACGATTGCCTACGAACATTCAAAGGAAGTGACTGGAGATGACATTGAAGGAACAGCAACAATATAGATTACAAAATTTATCCTGTGCAAGTTGCGCGGCAAAATTTGAACGTAATATTCGTGATATATCAACGGTTCAGGAGTGTCAGGTCAATTTTGGGGCGGCAAAGTTAACAGTTGTCGGAGATGCTACAATTGAACAATTAGAGCAGGCTGGGGCATTTGATGGTATCAAAGTTGTAAAAGCTTCCGATCGGATAATTAAGAAATCTGTTCCATTTTATAAACGAAAAGAAAATATTTTAGCGAGTGTTTCACTTTTATTTATAGTAGTGTCCCTTTATTTTAGCTTCTCACGAGGAGAAGGTAATACAGTTTCTAATTGGCTTTACCTTATTGCTATCGTGATTGGTGGAATAGGAATTTTTAAAGTTGGCTTCCGTAACTTATTGAAGTTCGAGTTTGATATGAAAACACTAATGACCATTGCTATCATTGGCGCAGCGATTATTGGCGAGTGGCAAGAAGCTGCGATTGTAGTGTTCTTATTTGCGGTGAGCGAGGCGCTAGAGGCATACTCTATGAATAAAGCGCGTCAATCCATTGAAGGACTTATGGATATTGCGCCACCTGTTGCGTTAATAAAGCGTTCACATGGGGATCATCATCATGAAGTGGAGGTATCTACAGCCGATATTGCAATAGGTGATATATTAATTGTCAAACCAGGTCAAAAAATTGCGATGGACGGTAAGGTAATTGGTGGTATTTCTACGGTAAATCAGGCTCCAATTACCGGTGAGTCCACGCCAGTAAAGAAGGAAAAGGGAAGTGAAGTATTCGCAGGTACACTAAATGAAGAGGGTGCCCTTGAAATCGTGGTTACAAAGCGTGTTGAGGATACGACTATTGCAAAAATAATTCATTTAGTGGAGGAGGCACAAGCAGAAAAAGCCCCTTCGCAACAATTCGTAGATAAGTTTGCCAAATATTATACACCTGCAATTATGTTAGTCGCTCTTTTAGTCGCTGTGATTCCTCCACTATTTACGGGTGAATGGTCACAATGGATTTATCAAGGCTTAGCAGTGCTAGTAGTTGGCTGTCCTTGTGCACTTGTTATTTCAACACCAGTCGCGATTGTTACAGCCATTGGTAATGCAGCAAAACAAGGCGTTCTCATAAAAGGTGGCGTCTATTTAGAGGAATTGGGGCGTATTAAAGCGATCGCCTTCGATAAAACAGGAACGCTGACGAAAGGTCAACCAGAAGTAACAGATATTATAGCAATGGATCCGATTACGGAGGGGGCATTATTAATAGCAGTCGCTACTGTGGAAAAAAGCTCGCAGCATCCACTTGCACGTGCCATATTAGCAAAAGCAACTGCATTGAATATAGAGCCGTTAACTCCGTTTGAGTTCCAATCTGTAACAGGTAAAGGCGCGTATGCAACAGTAGATGGTAAAAAAATCTATGCAGGTAGTCTGCAATGGATTGAAACCATTGTTCCAATTAATGAAAGAATAAAAGCTTCTTCTATGCAATTCTCACAGCAAGGGAAATCCGTTATTGCAGTCTCTACGGATTCACAATTACTTGGAATTATTGCAATAGCCGACCAGCTTCGTAAAGAAAGTAAACAGGTTATTCAAAACCTTAGAGAGCAAGGACAGCAAACAATTATGCTGACAGGGGATGCAGAGCAAACTGCCAAGGCGATTGGGAGTGAACTACAGCTTTCGGATGTACGTGCATCCTTATTGCCTGAGCATAAGCTAGAGGCCATTAAGGAGCTGCAGCAAAAATTTGATTCAGTTGCAATGGTTGGGGATGGAGTGAACGATGCACCAGCGCTTGCATCAGCCTCAGTCGGTATTGCGATGGGTGGAGCAGGTACCGATGCCGCCTTAGAAACAGCTGATATTGCTCTAATGGCTGACGACTTACGAAAACTTCCTTATACTATTCGATTAAGTCAAAAAACACTTTCAATTATAAAGCAAAATATCATTTTTGCATTAGGATTAAAAGTGATCGCTTTATTGCTTGTTATCCCAGGGTGGTTAACGTTATGGATTGCTATTTTTGCTGATATGGGTGCAACCTTACTAGTGGTGTTCAATTCATTGCGCTTACTACAGGTAGCTAAAAAATAAATAGTGTACAGTTTATAACAAAACCTCAAAAAGTTATAATTTCAATTTTTTCATATCAAATTTTTGATTAAATTTAATAATACTGTTGAGTTATTCTGTTGTTAGTTATATGATGAATTGAAATCAAATTATAACAAAAAACAGATGGGGCGAAGGGTATAGATGACACAACCGGTTTTAGTGAATGTTACGGAAGAAATTGTTCGTGGTTTAGTAAGTTTCTTGCTACATGGAACAGAATATCAAACATTTTGTCATTGTGAGCAATGTGAAATGGATATTGTCGCCATAGCATTAAATGCTTTGCCACCTAAATACGTAGCTTCGAAAGAGTCACGAGATGCGGCGTTTGAGCGTCTCAATACGCCCGAACATATTGAAGAAATTAATAAGCAAATTATTCGTGCGATTCACATCGTAGGGCGTAATCCACGACATAATAAATGAGCCGAATTTTTGACAGTTCGGCTCTTTTGTCGTTTTCAGTTAACTTTTTATGTTACATTGTAGTAAACTTGATTTAGCATAAGGAAAGTGAGGGGACAAGATATGCCAACACCTAGTATGGAGGACCACATTGAACAAATTTACTTGCTGATTGAAAATAAAGGGTACGCCCGTGTGTCCGACATTGCGGAAGCATTATCTGTTCTACCTTCCTCAGTTACAAAAATGGTCCAAAAGTTGGATAAGGACGGATATTTAGTATACGAAAAATATCGTGGCTTATCATTAACACCTAAAGGAATAAAGCTTGGAAAACGACTAGTGCAGCGACATGAGCTACTTGAACAATTCCTACGCTTAATTGGTGTTGATGAGGAACGTATATATGATGATGTTGAGGGAATAGAGCATCATTTAAGTTGGAATTCAATTGACCGTATTGCAGATTTAGTTCAACTGATGGAAGAACAGCCAGAATTTACACAGCAACTTGAAAAAATGAAAGCACAGCAAAACATGCAATGAAAGGGAAGACTAAATGAACGAGTTAAAATCAGGGCAAGTTGTACAATTGACGGTATTAGAGGAGCAAGGATCGCGTTATATTTTAACGAATGGCGATGTAGAAATTTCGTTAAATAGTTCGGATGTTATTGAACCGTTAGCAGTAGGTGACCGTATCGAAGTATTTTTATATGCAGATCGACGTGGCGATTTACAAGCAACGACAGCACTACCTAGTGTTGCTCAAGGAGAATATGGCTGGGCACGCGTATTAAAAGTAACTAGAGAAGGTGCTTTTGCTGATATAGGTACATCTCGAGAGGTATTAGTGAAGGCGGAGGATTTACCTGCTTTGCCTGAATTATGGCCTCAACCAGGTGATCATTTATTTATGACTCTTCGAACAGATCGTAATGGAGATTTATTTGGACGTTTAATAACTGAAGAAAAGGTCAATGAACTATACGAAGGTGCAGTTACGGAGATGCATAATAAAAATATTATTGCACGTCCGTATCGATTATTACCAGTCGGGTCTTTTTTGTTAGGTGTAGATCAACCATACCGTATTTTTGTTCACGAGTCGGAACGTAATGCTGAGCCACGCCTTGGTCAGGATGTTCAAGTTCGAATTATTGATGTGAAGGAAGATGGCTCGTTAAATGGCTCTTTAATGCCGAGAAAGCATGAACGCCTAGGAGAAGATGCGGAAAAAATTTATGCGTATTTGGAAAGTGTCGGCGGGAAAATGCCCTTTGGCGATAAATCCTCACCGGAGGAAATCCTTGAAATGTTCAGCATGAGTAAAGGAGCTTTCAAACGTGCTTTAGGAACACTTATGAAAGCGAAGAAAATCAAACAAGAAGACGGCTGGACAGAATTACTATAGATATTAAGGCAAAAGGTTTGTTGTGTAGCATTGAAACCTTTTGCCTTTTTTATCGTACTACTTAGTGAAATGGAAGGGGAGATTTCAATGAAACAAAAGTTTTTGGGGTTTTTCACGGCATTACTTCTGTTGCTGGCAATTGTTGTACCGAACGAAGCCTCCGCAGAGACTAAAGCAATTAATGAAAAACTAGGTGTACCTATTATTGTTTATGGAGCAAATTTATCTGAAACTGAAAAAGAACTTGTAAAAACAGCACTAAAGGTTGCAGAGGAGCCAGAAATTGATGAGATTTCAGTTTCGGGCGAGGACTTAATCAAATATATTAAAAATAGTAATTCAAGCTCTCGGATGTATTCATCAGCAAAAATTACTCGTCAGGATGAAGGCAAAGGGCTTGTTATTAGTATCGAAACACCAGAGAACATTACACAAGTAACATCAGAAATGTATGCGAATGCTATGTTGACAGCAGGGATTGAGGATGCAATCGTTGAAGTAGCAGCACCAAAGCCTGTAACTGGTCACTCCGCATTAGTAGGTATTTATAAAGCCTATGAGGTAAAAACAGGTGAAACATTAGATATTGAGCGGACAGATGTTGCAAATGATGAGCTTTCTGTAGCAACATCTCTTGCAGAAAGCGCAGGGATATCTGATGACAAAGTAGCTGAGCTATTAACAGAAATTAAAAAAGCAATAGCAGAACAACAGCCAGCTACTCGTGATGAAGTACAAAAGATTGTAGAGGATCAGCTAGCAAAACTAGAAATTAACTTAAGTGATGCCGATCGACAGCTATTAATTGATTTAATGGATCGTATAAGTAAGTTAGATATCGATTTTTCTAAACTATCGGATCAGCTGACAGATTTAAGTAAAACGATAGAGGAAAAATTCACAGCACTTATGGAAGATGAAGGATTCTGGGAAAGTGTAAAAAACTTCTTCAAAAATTTAATGGATACAATCTCGTCGTGGTTTAAGTAAGAAAATGTGAGCAACCTACTAGTGCTTTGAACTAGTAGGTTGCTTTTATAATGTGATATATTTTTACAAATGGGAGGGATTACTATGGAATTTACATTGAACAAATCGAATCCACATAGTTATGCATTTGAGTATGATAAGGATGGACAAAGATTAGCTGAGATTACATGGGTAGAATCAAATGGGGTTATGAAGATGGATCACACATATGTTTCAGACGAGTTGCGAGGGCAAGGTGTTGCAAAAAAATTATTAGATGCAGCGGCAAATTACGCACGAGAGCAAAATTTAAAAATGCAGCCGATTTGCTCATATGTTGTAGCAGCATTTGCAAAAAGTGAAGAATATAACGATGTGAAAGCATAAAACAAAACGACTACTCGAAAAGAGTAGTCGTTTTTTAGAAAATAAATGAGTAAATGAACATAGTTAAAATACTTGCAGCACCAAATAAAGCACCTATTTCCTTCCCGCTATATGAAACTTCATTATTATTTTTAAACATGTTCATCTCCCCCTTTTCACCATTGTATTAAGTTATCACCTAGATTATTAATTTTTATACAATGTTTTTCTCAACTTGCTATATTTTATACTTTATTAAATACATTTATAGAGAATTTGAAAAAACTTCTTATAAAAGTTGTTCCTTCCGGTAAATAAATATGTTTAATTTCCTTTGCTAGGGGTAATTACTCACAATAGATGAAGTGGAGGGATCGATCATGGGAAGATTCAACGGAAAAGGTGCTGTAGTAGTAGGTTTAGTGGCTGCTGCACTATTAAGTAAAAAGGAAAATCGCGATAAAGCTGTAAAGTTTGTAAATAGCTTTAAGGACCGAACAAACTCATTTTTTGAAATGCAACGAACAAGTGAAAATACGTCACATGCTAATGAACAAAATAATACAGAAACATTAAAAGAAATGGCAGAAACATACGCGGATGTTTCGGATTATACGATTGATGCGAATGAGTTCATCGGGGAGGGTGGCGCACAACAAACGTTAAATTATTATAATGAACAGCAACATAAGGGAGAAGTATAGATGAAAAAATCGGCAAAATCGAATAAACGATTTTGCCGATTGGTAATTAAATTAAGCTTTTGCTGTTTCAAGCTTCATTGTTTTGTTTTTAGCAAGATTTACGTGCCAAGAAAGAGCTTCCTCTAAGATATGAGGAGTTTGAGCATTACCCGTTGCTTCAACAGCACGGTTGAAGTAATCCCATAACTGGTCTTTGAATTCTGGATGAGCACAGTTTTCGATAATTAATTTCACACGCTCTTTTGGAGAAAGACCACGTAAATCAGCAATACCTTGTTCTGTAACAATTACATCAACATCATGTTCAGTGTGGTCAACGTGAGAAACCATTGGTACGATTGATGAGATCGCGCCACCTTTAGCGTATGATTTCGTTACGAAGATACCTAGACGAGCGTTACGTGCGAAGTCACCAGAACCGCCGATACCATTCATCATTTTTGTACCTGAAACATGAGTAGAGTTTACGTTACCATAAATATCTAATTCAAGAGCCGTGTTGATTGAGATTAAGCCCAAACGACGGATAAGCTCTGGGTGGTTAGAAATTTCTTGTGGACGTAGGCAAATTTTATCTGCGTAAGCTTCTAAGTTGCCATATACTTTCTTTTGTAGCTCTTCAGTTAAAGTGATTGAAGTTGCTGCTGCAAAACGAACTTTACCAGCGTCGATTAAGTTGAATACAGCGTCCTGTAATACTTCAGAAGCTACTACTAGGTTTTCGAATTCTGAGTCTGCAAAGCCGTCTAATACAGCGTTTGCTACAGAACCTACACCTGATTGTAATGGCATTAATTCATTTGTAAGACGACCAGCTTTGATTTCATCGCGGAAGAAGTCTAATAAAATGTTCGCCATTGTTTGTGTTTCCACATCTGGAGGAACGATTAATGAAGGAGCATCTGGCTCTTCAGAAATAACGATTGCTTGAATTTTTGCTGGGTCTACTTTAATACCGATATCACCGATACGTTGCTCAGCATTAGTCATTGGAATCGCTTCACGTTTACCTTGCTCAGCAGGAACGTAGATATCATGAATACCTACTAATGCTTCTGGATGACTAATATTTAACTCAATAATAATATTTTCAGCATATTCAGCGAAGATTGGTGAATTACCTACAGAGTTTGTTGGAATGATCATTCCGTCTTCAGTAATTGCAACAGCTTCTAAAATTAAGTGTTTAATTGGACCGATAATACCTTGACGAACTAACTCAGCGTTGTGAGAAAGGTGAGCGTCTACATATTGAATTTCGCCCTTGTTAATTAAGCCACGGATTGCCGCGTCCCCTTGGAAAGGACCGCGTTTATTAATAACACCAGCAGAAGCTAAGTAGTTATCAACTTCAGGACCTAATGAAGCCCCTGTATATACATCAATTTTGAATTTTTCATTTTTAGCGCGTTCTACTAATGCCATTGGTACAACTTTTGCATCCCCTGCGCGTGTAAATCCAGACATACCTACAACTGTGCCGTCTTGGATTAATGCAGCAGCTGCGTCTGCAGACATGATTTTGTCAGCTAATTGTTTTAAACCTAAGCGTTTTTCAACTCGTGGATCCATTTAAAAATCCTCCCCTAAAAAATTTTGATGGATTAAATGTAGCTAAGAAAATTGTGTAAGAATTTTCTGTTTATTTTATAGGCTTATTGCTCAGCCGTATAAAATAATATTATCACCAAATTGTCACAATTTCTTTAAAATGTGCATGAAAGTGCTTAAAAAAAGTAATAACGAGAAAAAAACTTCATTTTCGATTATTTTCGACGAGAAACAATATAAAATCCGATGAAATTACTGTCAAAAAAATATCAAAAGACCTTTACAACTAGTGCAAAGGTCTTTTGGAATTTCAAAATTGAGATAAGGAATTTGTTAGAATCCTAGGGAACGTCTGAAATAACTAGCGTAACGTTGACTCACCGGAATTCTTGTCCCATCTTTCATAATTAATAAGAAAGTAGAATGTGAATCTGGTTGGATTTCATCGATAAAATCAATGTTTACAATATAAGAACGGTGGCATCGAATAAATGAATCCGGAGCTAGGAACAATTCAAGGTCACTTAAATTTAAACGATGGTAGCCCTCGCGATTCATTGTTTTCACAAATGTTTTACGAAGCTGTGTTTCAAGATAAATTACCTGGTTATGCTTAATTGGGTACCAGCAGTCATCAATTTTAACTGTAATGTAGTTTGTTAAAAAAGGTGATGGCTTTTGTGGGAATATTGCAGTGATTGCACCTTTTGTTTCGCCTTCTTCTACGAGCGGAATACTCATTCCAAAATACGGTACACCAAATACATCCGGCTCAATGTATGTACTGATTTTTTGTCCGTAAGTTAAGGCTTTATGAGCAGCTGAGCCTTCTTTAATTGGATCGCCCGGTTTAATTTTCAGGTCCACCTTTTTGCTTGGCTGATAGTAAAGATATTCGTTTGTATCAGAAATAGCAATAGATGTATTCTCAGGGAAGAACTCTTTAATTACATCCATAATTTCTTCAATTTGTTTTGGATCCACTTTATAACACCTCTTTAAGCATTTTAATTAATTATCTTTTATTTTACTACATATTCACAGAAATGAAATAGAGAAGATTTATGAATAATGGACGGAAAATAATTGTTTTTTATTTTGCACGAAAAAAAGATGATTGATGCACACCTATTTTTATTTAATTTTCCTTAATTTGTTATTCGTGTTTTTTTTGTATATCCTTCGATATTTTAAATATCATTCATTTATCTTTTAACAATATATAAATCTTTTTTCTGTGCAAGTGTGAGATTATTTTACTATGAAACAATTAAAATTAAGTTGATAAAAAAACGTAAAATATGGTAATATTCACTTTAGTTAGTAAAAAAATAGACGATTATATTCAACGAGGTTGTATATAAGAGCTATTTCTCTATAAACAATAAAACTGCAAAATATGTAAATAAATTAATAGAAAAGTATTCCCGTTATATCGTTTTCATTATATATTATTAGTATAATTAATGTTATATTTTGTAAAAAATTTATGCATAAAGCATTCAGAAGAAAGATGGGGTAATCAATGCAACTACATCAACATTCAATATCTGAAACTATTTCTAAAAGATACTTCCAAGAGATAGACAATATCAACCAATATCACGGCATTGAAGAGTTTTTTAATATTGAATCGAAATTGTTGTTTGAGATTTATCATTTAGAAGCGGCAAAAGCCAAAAAATCATTGCATGAAATTATTGATATTTTGTCGATTCGCTTTGGAAAGCAGGTTATAAAAGTAGTTCGTCAATACTTTGTTGTTTTGTCATCGATTGTTGCTCGAAAGCTTTTAGACAATCAAGTTCCATCAAAGAAAGCTTTTGCGTTTAATTTAGCTTGTGCTGATATGATTGAAAACAAAATGAAGGATGCAGAATTTTTACAGTTTGCAGATGATTTAATTGATTTTTATGTATATTTCATTGCGGATCGTAAGCAGCCAACTTTCCGCCACCAAACAGTAAATAAAGTAATTATGTACATAAACGATGAGCTAGAAAATGATTTAACTGTAGAAAGCATTGCAGCCAACTTCCATATTAGTACGAGTCATCTATCCCGTATCTTCCGTGAGCATGTAGGAATTACTTTAGTGGAGTATTTAAATGTCCGCCGAGTTGAGGAATCTCAATATTACTTGAGACATACAAATAAGAGCATTACCTCAATTTCAGACCAGTTCCATTTTTGTAATCAAAGCTACTTCACGCGTATTTTTAAGAAATATACGGGCGTTACACCGAAACATTTCCGTGATGAACTGCATCATGAATTTTATCGTTTTGAAATTAGTGAAGTAGAGTACGAAAAAGTTTAACTTTTACAAGACCCCATCCAATTTTGAAGATGGGGTTTTTTTATTTGTGTTCGTTGGAAAGTCGATGTTTATTAAGGTATACTTCTAAATAAGTTTATGTGAAGGTAGCAGGTGACGATATGAAGCATCTAAAACTTGGAGGATTACTCGTAGGAGTTCTACTTGTGTTAACGGGATGTCAGGCTGTTGAAAATGAAGAAGGGTTCTTTTATAGTTTTTTTGTACAGCCGATGGACAGTCTGTTAGATTTTTTAGGCAATAGTGTTTTTAATGGAAGCTATGGATTAGCTATTATTTCTATTACTGTAGCTATTCGCTTAGTCTTAATGCCATTTATGTTACGTAATTATCGCACACAAGCGCTAATGAAAACGAAAATGGATATTGTAAAACCGAAAATGGAAGAAATTCAAGGTAAAATGAAAGCAGCGCAAACAAAGGATGAGCAAATGGTTCTTCAACAAGAGATGCTAGGACTATACCGTGAACACGGCATTAATCCGTTGAACATGGGCTGCTTGCCAATTTTAATACAAATGCCGATTATTATGGGGTTGTATTTTGCTATCCTATATTCAGCCGATGTAAAAACACATGAATTCCTGTGGTTTGATTTAGGGACACCTGATATCATAATGACGATAATTGCAGGTGTTATTTATATGGTACAAGCAAAAGTTTCCCTTTGGACTGTTCCGGATGCTCAAAAAGCACAGATGAAATGGCTCATTTATATTTCACCAATAATGATCGTTATTATTTCGTTTTCATCTATGGCGGCATTACCACTTTATTGGTCTGTAGGTGGATTTATTTTAATCCTTCAAACGTATATCGGTCGAAAATATTATTCACAGCTACCAGAGACTGAGAAGAAATAGAGGGCACTTTATGAATGGAAAAACATTGTCGCTAATACTTGTAGTGATATCTAGCTTAGCATCATTGTATTTTGTTATTAAGCAAAATATTGAAATGGCCGTGTTATTTTTAACGATCTTGTTTACGTTAACCAATTTTACACGCTACAGAAGTTTTAAGGGGCAAGGGATGGAGAAGGAATCTAAATGGATGCGAAACATGGCGATTTTCTTTGCCATTGCTACACTGGCGGTATTATATACTGTAATTACGTAATAGTTATTTAGCATTAACTCTTTCACGGGTTAATGCTTTTTTAAAAGCAAATAATCTATAATAATGATAAAATGGAATTATTGATTTAAGAAAGTGGGCGCAGAATGAGAAAGTCAAGGACGAATAGATATAAAAGTAATAAGCTAATCATAGTTAGTGCGATTATTTCATTTGTTTTAATAGTGTCAATTGTTGCGATTGTATTAAATAAAAACGCTAAAACAGATGATGTGAACGGGACAGATGCTCGCCATGAGGAAGCTAGTAAAATTAGAAATGAAGAGCAGCCTAATAAAGAAAATGAGCCTTTAAATCAAGCAAAGTCTAACTCAGAAAAGAATGAGCCTAAGGAGGAACCTACTGATGTCAAAGTAGATGCTGGCGGCTATCCTGTGAATCCGATTGAGGTGAAAGAACCTACATTTGTACAAGGTGTGCTAATTGCTAGTAAAAAGTATCCTTTACCAAAAACATTCAATCCGGGCGAGGATCCAACAGCGCGGGCTGCATTGAATGAAATGATTGCAGCGGCGAAAAAAGATGGGTTTGTGTTAGTAGCCTTTAGTGGATTTCGCTCGTATGAATATCAAAATACATTATATACAAATTATGTAAATAGAGATGGCAAGGAAGCGGCGGATCGCTATAGTGCAAGACCAGGCTATTCAGAGCATCAAACAGGGCTTTCTTTTGATATAGGAGAAAAAGGACAAGAGGATTTATGGCTAACGAGTGAATTTGGTGAGACGGAAGCTGGAAGATGGCTCGTAAATAATGCACACAAATACGGCTTTATTTTACGATATCCTAAAGGGAAAGAAAATGTTACGGGTTACATGTATGAATCTTGGCATTTTCGCTACTTAGGAAAAGAGCTAGCAGAAAAAGTCTATCAATCTCGTTTAACGCTAGAAGAATATTTAAAGATTGATTAAAATAGCTCATATTTATTAAGAAGGGGGTGTCCAGATTATTTCTGGACACCCCCTTCCTTACATTTATAGTATAGGTGATAACAAACGAGATATAGATTCTTTGAATTTGACAAGGGTAGAGCGATTTTCATATTTTTCTAGTGTAAGCTCTGAGCAATCGAATATATCTTTCTCAAAAATCTCTGCAAGATTATGGGAGATATCGCGATCGTAAATAAAGGCATTAACTTCAAAGTTTAGGCTAAAGCTACGTACGTCGATATTTGCTGTACCAACAGTTGAAATTTCGTCATCCACAACAAGCATCTTGGCATGTATAAAGCCTTTTTCATAATGATAAATTTTCGCGCCTGCCTTGAGAAGCTGTCCGGCATAGGAATAGGTTGCCCAATAGACAAATGGATGATCAGGTTTATTTGGAATCATAATTCTAACATCTATACCTGAAAGTGCTGCAATTTGTACGGCGTCTAAAAAAGTATCATCTGGAATAAAGTAAGGTGATTGGATGTAAACATATTTTTTTGCACTCATAATCATTTTAATATACCCGTTTTTAATACCTGCATAATCGGTATCAGGTCCACTTGAGACAATTTGAATTGCTACATCGCCCTTTTTCGGAATAGCAGGAAAGTATCTATCGGAATAGCTGATTCGGTGCTTTGCGCTTGCTTGGTTCCAATCGAGCAAGAAACGAGTTTGCAGTGGTTGAACAGCGCTGCCTTCAATTCGTAAATGTGTATCACGCCAGTACCCGAATTTAGACTTTAAACCTAAATATTCGTCTCCGACATTGAAGCCCCCGATGTAACCAATACGTCCATCAATTACGACAATCTTTCGATGATTACGGAAGTTTAGACGCGGGTTGATAAGTGGGAAAATAGAAGGGAAAAATACTTCAATTCTGCCCCCTGCTTCCGTCAATTCAGAGAAGTGGCGCTTTTTTACACCTCGAGAACCCATCTCATCGTATAGTACATGCACTTTAATCCCTTGTTTTGCTTTCTTGATTAGTGCATTTATAATGCGCTTTCCTAAATTATCAACCTTGAAAATGTAATATTGAATATGAATATGATCCTTCGCATTTAATATATCCTCGATTAGGCCTTCAAATTTATCGGCGCCATCATCATATATTTGGATGGCGTTATCCTGTGTAAGAACGGCATTATTCGTTGATAAATTCATATACATTAGTTCTTTATATTCGGATATATTTTTCTCGTTAAACTCTAACCTATTGTCCTTCAATGCGTCTATTTGATAGCTTATCAGCTTGTCGATACCGATATCCTTGCGTCCTTCCCAACGGAAAAGATGCTTTTTTCGTAATTTTCTACCAAGTAATAGATATAAAATAAACCCTGCTACTGGTAGAAAGAATAGTACAAGAATCCAGGCCCATGTAGAAGAGGCATCTTTACGCTCTAGGAAGATGACGGTTATTGCAAATAGTATGTTTAATATGAGTATTAATACTGCAATAAAGCTTGTGTCAAAAAAAGTATTCAAATGATCCCTCTTCTTTCAAAATAATGATACTTCTATCGTATATCAATTATACAAAGAAATGAAATGTTTTCCTTCCGTAAAAAAATAAAACCTCCTGACGTTGCTAATGCTTCGCCAAAAGGTTTGCTACGTTAGTAATTTTCGATATAAAAATAGACATCCGAAAAATCACCCTGCGACAACTTTTTTTCATTGATTAAAAATTTAATAACTCCACAATCTCCCCACATAATTCCTTGTTCATCATTAGAAACAATTTGAAGGAGTAGAGTGTCATATTGCTGAAGAGCCGAAGAATAAACTCTTTCATCTTTACCGATGAAATATGGATAGCCCCCTATTTTATGGTCTGCTGCAGAAAAATGTTGAAAGTAAATATCTTCAAAGTATTGTCCATATTCATTTGAAAATTGCTCTTGTAAATAAGGTGTAACAAAGTAATGTAATCGATAATCTGTTGCAGATACAGGCTCTACATGTTGAGAGAAAGTTAGTCCTACTTCCTGTTGTATAGGAAAAGCATGACGAGATACATCGTGTAAAAAGAAAAAATCAGATTGTGTTGATTGTTCCGGAACTAAAAAAGGATAATAGCATACTTTAAAATGATATTGCTGCCTATGCCCTTTAGTGAACTGTCCATGCTCATAGCAAGTTTCGGAGATAAAGAACTGTAGCATTCCTACAGCTGGAAATGGCTGTGGTAAATTGGCTTCGGCTAAATTTATTTGTGCCAGAAGTAGCATAAATTGTCCATGAACATCCTTTGGATAAGCGGCTCCTTTAGGTAAATAAGGAAAACCAGCGAATTTACTATTCATAATAGAAGGCTTTTGTCTAGAGGGTCTTAGTCTACTGTAGCTTAAAGCAGAATTATGCAGTTGTATAGAAAAGCATTCCAGTTGTTTTGGGACAGATATCGACATTGGTATATTCATAATAATTCCTCCAACATAGAGAGTATTTAGCCTTTTAAATTTATTCGTTCTATTATATAAGTTCCACTTCATACTTTAATTAAACATATCGATGCTAAATAAAGTTATAGGTGTTTTGGAGTAAATATATGATTTGAATAGCGATAATTAGAAGTTAAATTATAAAGCTGCACCGAAAAAAGTTAATGGCATAAGTAAGGTTCATCATCGTAAGCCTGGGGTGCTATATAAGTATCGCACACTACACTCCGAGCGGACTCTTTCCGCGGGCATGGCTAGGCTCAGCGGACGCCCCTAGGAAAGCACGCTGGCGCAACGGAAATCAACCCCGAGTTATGGTGAAAAGCCGTAAGTGAGGAGTGTTGAGAGTATTCTCCAATTTCAAGGTAAATAATACGATTAAAGGTCTATAAACAATGAAAGGATTTTATAATCTGATTTATTTTAGTCTGTAATGAAGTACGTCTAGGGGAAAACGAATTTCTTGCAAATATGAGAGAAAGATGTTTAGGATTTAAAATTTTCGGTAATAAATATGTGGGAGTTGTTTACTTGACTTTTAGAACTTGTAACATAAATGAAAAACTTTTTTACATATAATAGTGTTATGATAGGTTTGAATATAAAAGTCAGACATCTAATCATCGTTGCAACTTTTTATTTTTATAAACGTAATATTATAATACATGGAAGATTGAGGTGGATAATATGACGAAGGAAATCGACTTAAGAAAAATCGTTACAAATTTATCGAAAATAGGCGTAAATGCAACTGTTACGAAGTCACGTCTTGAACTATTAAAAGTTTTAACACCACCAACACAAACTCCACAAACGCAAAATATATAATAAAAAGCCTCACCAATTTGGTGGGCTTTTTATTTTCGAGTAAGAAAGTATTAGTTTTTTCGAGTTTAAAGAGTGTCTAGTCATTCGCACCAAAATGTATTTTGCGTCGAAAGCTATAGCGACAGAAGCAGCTGCCCTCAATTAATACTCTTCTTCTTCATTTGCTGAAAACATGTACGTGCGGTAATGATACTTCATACTAAAGACTAAGCCAATAGCGAGTGCATTCCCCATTAGGGAACTACCACCATAACTAATAAATGGTAGAGGGATACCTGTAATAGGTAATAACTGAATTGTCATCCCGATATTTTCTAAAACATGGAATGTAATCATTGCAATAATCCCTGCACAAACATACGTAGAGAACGGATCTTTTAATAAAAGCGTTATTTTTGTTAAATGATAAATTAAAAGGAAGTATAAGCATATAACAAGACTAGCACCTACAAATCCCCACTCTTCGCCGATGACAGTAAAGATAAAATCGGTATGCTGTTCTACTACATATACTTCACGACCAAAAAGTCCTTTACCAAATATTTCGCCTGAACCAATAGCGTTTAATGAAGTAATTAAATGATAACCCTCATCAGAAGAATACGTATAAGGGTCAAGCCAAGAGTATATACGAGCAAACTGATATGCTTTAAAGCCGAATGTTTCCTCTAAGAAATCGCTCATATAGAGTGCCATCCAAATAAGTGAACCTCCAAGAGCGAAGGCCCCACCGAAAAGAGGTAAAATAATTTTCCAAGATACTCCTGCTACAATAACAAGAGCGGCAGTAATAGCTAGAAACACAAGAGATGAACCAAGGTCCGGTTGTGTCATAATAAGGACGAGTGGCACAAGAAGTGTTGCACCAATTTTTCCGAGTAAAATAAAATCTGTTTTAATTGTTTTTAGCTGATATTTTTCGTGGTGCATACTTATGAGCTTTGCTGCAGCTAAAATATAAAAGGTTTTCATAAACTCGGATGGCTGAATATTACCTAGAGGCGTGTGATACCAACTTTTTGCACCGTTTACTATCTCACCGATTTGTCCCTTGCCCTCGGGCATGAAAATAAGTAAAACGAGCAACGCAATTCCCATGCCATATAAAACCCAAGCCATTTTTTTATATTGATCCGGTTCAAAATACATAACGAATGCAACGATGATTGCACCGATAATATACCATTGAATTTGTTTAGGAACGAAATTAATCCCGTATTGTCCAGATGTCTGCGCAGAAGCTATTGCAAGTAAGCTAATGCCAAGAAACATTAACAGTATAAAGGCGAGCACCCAATCGAAGCGCTTCGAAAATTGTCGATTATTTTCCATGAATTCCACCTAACTATTCAATAATCACTTCACATGAATGTAAAGGAAATATTTTTACTAACAATTTACTTTATCATATTCTCGTAAAAAATACTGCTGTGTATGGAAGTAAAAATTACGACGAACTTAAATTTAAATTGTTTCAAAATGGGTCGATACATCATATAATATTCATATTATTCAGTTGAAGGGGTTGTTCGTGTAATGGCTAAAAAAATGAAAACTACTGATGATTTTATGTATCATTTATACATACATATGAATGATGTGGACCAATTCGTCATTTATAGTGGACTTTCATTTAAACAATTTTTTTCATCAGTTGAACCGATGAAAAATGTGTTGTTGCTAAAGCACGGTTATGAGGATGGCTCCTTTAATATGCATACTCAATTTGATTTCATTGGAACAGAGGATATGAAACCTTTCTTAAAAAAACTGTCTGATATGCAAGGGGATTTATGCTGGATCGATTTTTCAAGTGAAAAGAATGTAAATCAATTATCCCCGATGGAGCAGGCAGAGTTATTATATTTTAGTCATAAGCGCGAACCACTCGGTTTACCGTTCTTCGGTAAGCTACAAAACCGCTATGCGTATTATTCCTCTAATACAGATAAAATGACAAAAGTTTATTTTCGTTTTTTAGGGGATTCAGAGCAGTTGACGACGAATCTTTTAAATAAAATGATTGAGGAAAAAGAGGGGAATGGTAGCTTTTGGCGGCGTAAGTCTAAGCAAGCAATTCCGACAATTGACCCAGTTGTGCTGAGAACGTGTCGACCATATGCAAAGGAGGGGGCGTTACTATCATTATTTAAAATGGAGAAGTCAGCCCAGTATGGTATTGAAATTCGCACACTTGCACATTATAATTTCCCTGACGAAGTATGGGATGATTTGGAAGAAATATTGAAACAAGGTTATGATGAATTGATACAAATCAACTGACACTCACTTTAACGTGAGTGTTTTTTAGACTGAAAAGTGAAAATTATTTATCCTGTTTTTTGAAACGTGATAAACTAAACTTACCCGATCATTGGAGGTCAGCGTAATGAAAAAAATAATAGGTTTATTATATGGAGGTAAGTCTGCGGAGCATGAAGTCTCGCTTTCTACGGCAAAGGCGGTTACGCAGGCATTAAATTTTGAAGAGTATGAAGTTCATCCGATTTTTATAACGTTGGACGGTGAATGGCTCACAGGACCTCAGCTTAAGGCACCAGTAGAAACAATTGAACAGTTACAATTTAAATCGCAAAACGCGTTTAATAATATAACGGAATTTATTGAAGCGAACGACAGAATAGGCTTTGATGTCATTTTCCCATTATTACACGGTACGAATGGTGAGGACGGTACGGTACAGGGACTATTAGAAGTATTAAATCTGCCGTACGTTGGAAATGGCGTACTCGCTTCGTCTGCAGGTATGGATAAAGTTGTGATGAAGCAATTATTTAGCGTAGCTGGTTTAGAGCAAACGCCATATGTACATTTTGTTCGAAGTGAATGGAAAATCGATTCTGACGCAATTTTGAATAAATGTGAAAAGGAGCTTGTTTCGCCGTTATTTGTAAAGCCGGCGAATTTAGGTTCGAGCGTCGGCATTAGTAAGGCGACAAATCGTGAGGAGCTAAAGGCTGCTATCGAATTAGCATTAAAGTATGACCGTAAAATAATCATTGAGCAAGGTATTATTGGTCGAGAAATTGAAATGGGCGTTTTAGGTAATGACAACCCTGCTGTTTCAGTAGTAGGCGAAATTAAACCGATGACCGAGTTTTATGACTATGACTCTAAATATAAGGATGGATCAACAGCGTTAATTATTCCAGCCGAAGTATCGGAAAGAGTTGTCGCGAAAATGAGTGAAATGGCAAAGGCGGCATTTAAAATATTGGATGCTTCTGGGTTAGTCCGGGCGGATTTCTTTGTGACAGAGAATGATGAGGTTTACATCAACGAAGTTAATACAATGCCAGGATTTACACCGTTCAGTATGTATCCGCAATTATGGCAGCATAGCGGTGTAAGCTATCGTGATCTAATTGATAAGCTTGTCAATTTAGCGATTGAGCGTCATACAGAAAAACAACAGCTTCTATATAACAAGGACTTGAGTGAAAAATGAAAAAGAATTTAACACAATTAGCAGTATGGTTAAAAATATCTGATCAAGAGTATGGGGATACTGTTGTAACGGGTATTTCTATTGATACTCGTACAATTCAACCTGGGGATTTATTTGTTCCATTTCGCGGTGAAGAGGTAAATGGCCATAAATTTGTCGACCAAGCATTTGAAAAGGGGGCAGCCGCATCACTTTGGTTAACGGATGAGCCAAATCCTCCAGAGAACCGCCCATTAATATTTGTGGATGATGCAGAACAGGCCTTGCAGCAAATGGCGATTGCTTATCGTAGTGAGCATAAGGCGACGTTTATAGGCATTACTGGCTCAAACGGCAAAACATCCTCTAAGGATATTCTTGCTGGTGCATTGTCACCATTTTTTAAGGTGCAAAAAACAATTGGGAATTTTAATAATCAATTGGGCTTGCCGATTACGATTTTACAACTGGATGAAGATACTGAAATATCCGTATTAGAAATGGGAATGAGTGGCTTTGGTGAAATTGAGCTGCTAACACGTATCGCTCGTCCTCATTTGGCAGTAATTACGAATATCGGTGAGGCGCATATGCAAGATTTAGGCTCACGTGAGGGGATTGCACAGGCCAAATTCGAAATTACAAAAGGTTTATTAGAAGAGGGCGTATTATTTTATGATGGTGACGAGCCGCTACTTCGCAACCTTGTTGCAGAAGATCCTTATACAGAAACGATGTCTTTTGGTTTCAATGAAGACAATACACTAATTGCCTACGATATTGAAACAACTGAAACAGGGAGCCGATTTTCTGTAAAAGGTTTGATAGAAGGTGAGTTTTTCATTTCTGTTCACGGGAAACATCAGGTGAAAAATACATTAAATGCAATGCTTATTTGTAAAGCACTTGGTTTGTCAGATGATCAAATCCGTTCTGCATTGCAAGGGGTCGCATTAACCGATATGCGGATGCAGCTAGTACCGATGAGTAATGGCGCACTATTTATTAATGATGCCTACAACGCTGCTCCGACTTCTATGCGTGCAGCGATTCAATTTGTCTCATCTACGAATATTCGAAGTGATAAATGGCTTGTACTAGGTGATATGCTGGAATTAGGTGATAATGAGCAAGCCTTCCATGAGGAAATTGCATCTGAAATTGATACTTCGCAAATTACCCGAGTGTGTCTTTATGGTCCTAGAATGAAATGGTTGTACCAAAAATTACAAGAAAAGTTTGATGAAGGACGTCTTGTTTATTCAGAAAAGGATTACGAGCCTATTATTGGAGAAATACTACAACATGCAACTGAGAAAACAATAATATTATTAAAAGGCTCGCGTGGCATGAAATTAGAAAATATTTTAAAAGGCGTTTTGTTAGCATAAGCTGGCAAAACGCCTTTACCCTGACAGGTGATACTATGATTTTGTAAGCCATAAATTGTTTTGGAAAATTCTTTGTTACATTTACAAATTTTTAGAGTAATTCAATCTTTATATTAAAGGGCAATTTTATGAAATTACCTCTGTTTATATTTTTTAAGTAGTATTGGATATAATTTAAGTAGTTATTAATTATCATTAGGAGAAGTGGGAAACATGTCTATAGGCGTGCTGATTTTACATGGTTTTTCAGGCGGACCATATGAAGTACAACCGTTAACAGATTATTTAAAGAAAAAAATAGACTGGATTTATGAGTTGCCGACATTTAGTGGACATGGTGATACAGATGAGCTAGCCATGAAGGGATTTAAGGCAGAGCATTGGTTAATGGACGCAGAAATTGCCTTTCGAAACCTTGCTAAAAGAGTAGATGACGTTGTAGTAATTGGTTTTTCTATGGGCGGTGTTATCGCAATGTATTTAGCGAAACGTTATCCGGTAAAAAAACTTGTGTTGTTAAGTGCGGCTGCTAAATATGTAAGCCCAACTCAGCTCTTACAGGACTTGCGATTTATGGCGGAGGATGCAGTTCATGGAACTATACAGGATAACGAATTATTTTCACGATATAAGCACAAATTAAAAAATGTTCCGCTATCCTCAACAATGGAATTCATGAAAATTGTGGAGAAGGTGGAGCCGTATATTAGTCATATTCAGTGTCCGGTATTTGTTGTTCAGGGTGCATTAGATGGCATTGTACCAAGTACAACAGCGAGACTAATTTATGACAAAGTTCAATCTAAGCGAAAGATGATTTATATTTCGAAGGAGGGGAAGCATCATATTTGCTATAGTGACGATTGCGATGAATGGTTTGCACAAGTAAGTGATTTTTTAATGGAGCCCTAAAAAATCAGATTATTATGACTCAAGCTTTATCGTTGCATACGGTACCAACCCATGATAGACTATGTTAAGCAATGGATACATTTTGTGCGAAGGCTCTTCAGTTAATTGATGAAGAGTGCTTTTTTTTGAATTTAACGGTTTTATTCTATTTGTTATTTTAGCGAGGAACAATTGAAGTATAGAATTGAACCGCTCGGCAAAGACCGGGCTTTCCTTTTCATATAAGAGAGCTTTGCTAGGTTGTTTCAAAATAGCAGAGAAAATTTTAAGTAACGGAAACGTTCCAACTAGGCCCTTAGTTTGCCGACACTTCATCTGAAAATGTAACCATTTGTCAACTTATAAGGAAAAAGGAGATTGAAGAGTTTGACAAATTTTTCAGAATTAAATATTAGCGAATCGACATTACGTTCAGTAAAACGTATGGGATTTGAAGAAGCAACACCAATCCAAGAAGGTACAATTACTTTCGCCATGGAAGGCCGTGACGTATTAGGTCAGGCACAAACGGGTACAGGTAAGACTGCCGCTTTTGGTATTCCACTAATCGAGAAAATTGACCCTAAAAACCCAAATATTCAAGCGCTTGTTATTGCGCCAACTCGTGAGTTAGCAATCCAAGTTTCAGAAGAACTTTATAAAATTGGCTATGATAAGCGTGTAAAATTATTATCAGTATACGGTGGTCAAGAAATCGGTCGCCAAATTCGCGCGCTTAAAAATCGTCCACAAATTATCGTAGGTACACCAGGTCGTATTATTGATCACATTAACCGACGTACGTTGAAGCTTGACGATGTTCAAACATTAGTATTAGACGAAGCAGATGAAATGTTAAATATGGGCTTCATCGATGATATTAACTCAATTTTAGAGAACGTACCATCGACTCGCCAAACATTATTATTCTCTGCAACGATGCCTCCTGCAATCCGTAAAATTGCGGAGACATTTATGAAAGAGCCTGAAATTGTTAAAATTAAGGCGAAAGAATTAACAATGGAAAATATTGAGCAATTCTTCGTGAAAGCTCAAGAGCGTGAAAAATTCGATGTTTTAACTCGTTTATTAGACGTTCAAAAACCAGAATTAGCGATTATTTTCGGTCGTACGAAACGTCGCGTAGATGAATTATCACAGGCTTTAGGGTTACGTGGTTACCTTGCTGAAGGTATTCACGGTGATTTAAGCCAAGCGAAGCGTATTTCCGTACTTCGTCAATTTAAAGAAAATAAAATTGATATTTTAATCGCAACTGATGTAGCGGCACGTGGTCTTGATATTTCAGGTGTAACGCATGTTTACAACTTTGATATCCCACAAGATCCAGAAAGCTATGTTCACCGTATTGGCCGTACAGGTCGCGCGGGTAAATCGGGTCTTGCAGTAACATTCGTAACACCACGTGAAATGGGTTACTTACGTATTGTTGAAGAAACAACGAAAAAACGTATGACGCCTCTTCGTCCACCAAGCACAGAAGAAGCGCTAGCTGGACAACAAGAAGTAACAATGCAAACGCTAGTTGAACTAATTCAGAATAATGATTTAGGTAATTATCGCGAATTAGCAGCACAGTTATTAGAAAATAACGATGCAATCGATATTATTGCGGCTGCTATTAAATCGATGACAAAAGAGCCGGATGCAACACCAGTAACAATTACAGAAGAACGTCCATTACCGATGCGCCGTGAACGTACAAGCGGTGGTGGTAATCGTGGACGAGGCGGGGACCGTGGACGCGGTGGAAACCGAGACCGTGGAGGACGCGATCGTGGACGTAGTAATGATCGTGATCGTCGTAGCGGCGGAGGCCGTGATCGTCGTGATGGTGGAAGCCGTCGCCCACGTCGTCGTGAAGATCAAAAATAATCGTTATAAACTTAACTGCCTAAAGCGTGTAATCTATACACGATTTAGGCAGTTTTTTTAGCAGAGAAGCAAGTATAAAAAAGAATGGAATATATGCATAAGAAGAATAAAGCATCTCGTCTAATTGCTAAGTCGAGATGTTTTTTTGAACTACATAATAATGGAATTTAAAGTTAAATTGGCTGTTAAATAATACTACATTGCAAAACCATCCATCTTTATGAAACAATTAGGAAGATGGTTCGTATAAATAGAAAAGAGAAGAGGTGGCATGTATGAGAGCGCAGCCGAAGTATCAAATACCTCGTAGGGGGTTAACAGTTTGGCGTCTATATGGAATATTCCAAACACTATTTATTGCTGTTTTAGCAGGGGGTATTAGCTTCCTAACGTATAAGTTTGATTGGCCTGTTTATATTTACGCGGTGGCAACTATAGTGGTCGTATTAGATGCAATAGCTTCAATTTGGATTTTTCCAAATGTTCGCTGGAATATTTGGCGTTATGAGGTAAGGGATCAGGAAATTGAAATTCAGAGTGGTCTTTTTATTGTAAAGCGTACATTAATTCCAATGGTTCGTGTTCAGCATGTAGACACAGAACAAGGTCCAATATTAAAGAATTATGGATTATCAAATATTTCAATTTCATCTGCAGCAACGGTCCATACCATTCCAATGCTTGAAACGAATGAGGCCGATATGCTTCGGACGAAAATATCGGAATTAGCAAGGGTGGCGGAAGAAGATGTCTAGTGAAAAATATAAACTTCATCCTGTCACAGCACTAATTAACTTTTTTAAAGCACTAAAAGAACTTCTATTACCAATTATCATTTTATTTATTGCAAACGGCTTTAATTTTAACTTAAATATTCGGGATAAAAGCTTCTTTAGTGAGATGGTGCCACTTATTATTTTGTTGTTTGTAGTGATTTACACTTTTTTTGCAGGGATTATAAAATGGTGGACCTTTAAATATTGGTTTGAAGATAGTGAGTTACGAGTAGAATATGGCCTCCTAGTAAGGAAAAAGCGTTATATTCCATTTGACCGTATTCAAAGCTTAAATTATAAAGAAGGTATTTTTCATCGTATGTTTGGGCTTGTGCAAGTAACGGTAGAAACAGCGGGGAATAAAAATGGTAAGCCTGAGGCGGAATTAACAGCTATAACAAGAAATGAAGCAGATAGAATCGAACAGGAAATGAATAGAGCAAAGCAAAAAGACGTTAGCCTTGCTGAAGAGGCAATGGAGGCAGTACAGCAACCGGTTGCCCGTGTCATTCATAAAATGTCGCCAAAGGATCTCGTTATTTTAGCGACTACTTCAAATAGTATTGGTGTCGTAATTGCGGGTGTAGCAGCTGTTTTTTCACAAGTGGCACAGTATATCCCTTTTGAATGGGTTTATGAGGAATTTGGACATTTAGTACGATTTAGTGCTGTTTTTATCGCTCTTTTAGTATTTATGACGTTTTTGTTTTCTTGGATTGTATCGGTAGCCATTACACTTATTAACTATTTCGATTTTACTGTGACAGAAGAGCAGGAACGAATCATTATTACAAGAGGTCTTCTAGAGAAAAAGCGAATTACGATCCCGTTAAATCGTGTGCAAGCTATAAAAATCGTTGAAAATCCATTTCGACAGTTATTTGGATTATCGACAGTTGTAGTAGAAAATGCTGGGGGAGGATACAGCACTGGAAAGGAAAAGAAAATTGTATTATTCCCGCTGATTTCAAAAAAGCGTTCTATTGTTCCGTTACAATCACTTTTTCCACATTACGAGTTAAATGTTATGGACAAAGAGATGGTGCGGCCACCGAAAAAAGCACGCGCCTTCTTTTACCGAATTGATTTTTTATGGTTGATTCCACTGATTGCAATTATTTCGTATTCCGCTTATCCGTATGGGTTATTGTCGTTGCTCATCGTTGTACCAGTTATATTACTTGGCATTTGGCAACACCGTACGGCTCGCTTTATAATACAAGGCAACCAATTGACGATTATTTATCGTCACATTAATCGAGTTACATTTATAGTGGAGAAAAAACGTATTCAAATTGCGCAGCAAAGTCAAACGTATTTCCAAAAGCGGAAAGGGCTTGCGACCGCCCGTGTTGTTGTAATGTCTGGTATGACTGGTGCAGAGGCGAAGGCGTATTATATGGAGCAACGAAAAATTGAAGAAATTATGAAATGGTATAGCCATTAAGATAAAAGACACATAACGCCTGAAAATTAGGCATTATGTGTCTTTTTAGTATTTTCGCCATCGTAGCATGTTCTTTGGTGTAAAGTAAACTAAACCTAGGATAAACCCGCCTACAAGACCACCGATGTGACTTGCTGCATTTACGTTAGATTGTAAAAAAGTCATTATAACACTTATCACAATAATCGGTAAAAGGATTTGTCGAAGTTGCGGTGTTGTACGACGATTATGATAAAGTATCGCACCGAAAGCACCAAAAACACCAAATATTGCGCCACTAGCTCCAACGCTTGCGTAAGTTGGTTCTTTAAGTAAAAATGTTGCCGCCTCTCCTGAAAGACCTGCAATAAAATAAATCGTTATAAAACGTACTTTTCCTGCAATTTTTTCTAACTCAGGTCCGAATAAAAACAGCGAAAACATATTAAATAGTACATGCATAAAGCCTGCGTGGATAAACATAGATGTTACAATACGCCACCACTCACCCTCAGCAATTAACCCGTTAACGCTCATTCCACCATAAAAAATAATATCCCCAATGCCAGGAATTAGTGTCATAATATAAACGATTAAATTAATGGCAATAATAGAGGATACAACTGGATAAGCATTAATATACTGTTTAAAATTTTCGTTTCGTATAAACATATTTCCACCTCGACTTGTAATATTATTATACATTGATTGAATGGAAGAATGAAAGGATGAGCCCTGAGATGATAGTAGGAATTGGTTTAGATTTAGTGGAGCTCGATCGCATCGAGAAGGCATTGAAACGCTCTGAGAAATTTGCAAAACGAATATTAACTGAACGAGAGCTAGCAATTTTCGAGTCGCTGTCCGAACATAGAAAGATTGAATTTTTAGCAGGTCGTTTTGCGGCGAAGGAAGCATATTCGAAAGCATGTGGAACGGGTATTGGAGTAGGCTGTGAGCTCCATCAAATTGAAATTTTAAAGGATGAGTTAGGTAAACCGATATTATATTTCAATCAGAAGCCTGTAAAAGGGTTTATTAGTATTACACATACAAAACATGTAGCAGCTGCCCAAGTCATCTTAACGAATTAATACATAATTCATCGACTCGCTCCATATGATTTATATATGTAAAGTAAATGGGAGAAAGGATGGAACGTTGCGATTTCGGCTAGTCGTTTTAATTGCCGTGTTTTGTGCATTCGTGTTAGCAGCATGTGGAAGCGCGTCTCAGGAGAAGGTTGTAAAAAAAATTGGCGAACAGTGGACCGAGTCAAAAGGCTACGAGTTAAATGCTACAATGGAAATGAAAACAGGTGGAGAGCCAAGAACTTATGATATCAATGTTTGGCACACGAAACCCGATTTTTACCGAGTAACTGTTACACAGCAGGATGAGAATGTAACGCAAATGATTGTGCGCAATAAGGATGGTGTGTTTGTTGTAACACCTGCATTAAGGAAAACATATAAGTTCCAAAGTGAATGGCCGAAACAAAATAGCCAAGCCTACTTAATTGGAGCATTGGCAGATGACATTACAGCAGATGCAAAGGCTGTAATGACTGAGAATGATAAGAATTATGTATTTGATGTTGCAACTAGAAATGCAGATAAGACGGGCTTACCTTCACAAAAAGTTACCATTGATAAGAAATCACTATTACCGAAGTCTGTAGTTATTATGAACGATGCACTTGAGGAGCAAATTGTTATTTCGTTTAAAAACATTGATTTCTCAAAAGCGCATAAAGAAGAAGAATATGCAGTAGAAAAATTTTCTGAAAGCAAAGAAGATGATGTAGCAGGAGCCGATATAGAAAATAAAGAATTCCAAACACATTATCCAGTTGTTCAATTTGAAAACACGAAACTTACAGGTGAGCAAGCTATCCAAGGAGATGGTATGGAACGAGTTGTGTTAACGTATGAAGGGGATAAGGCGTTTACCTTAATGCAACAGCCAGCGAGTAAAAGTGATTCACTTGTGCCTGTATTCGCACCTGGGGATCCAGCTGATTTAGGCTTTACAATTGGTGCAATTACGGATTCTTCAATAAGCTGGGAGCGTGATGGTATTTCTTATTTTATTGCATCGACGAAATTAACGAGAGAAGAAATGATGGAAGTAGCAGCATCGGTCACAGAGGGAAGTATGAAGTAATAAAAGACTTTGTTGGACGGCTTAAAAATTTTTCTCTAAAATAAAAAAATAGTTTAAAACATAAAAAAAGAGGGTATTTATCTAATGGAGCATATACAACACTACCGTCCAACAAAGGCGATAATTGATTTACAGGCAATTCAAACGAATGTTCAAAACTTAAGTAAGCATTTACATCCAACAGTGGAAATTATCGCAGTTGTAAAAGCAAATGCTTATGGCCATGGAGATGTTGAAATTGCACAAGCGGCTATACAGGCAGGGGCTACAATTTTAGCAGTAGCTACTCCGGATGAAGCAGTTCATATGCGTAATCACTTCCCGCAAGTAAATATTTTAGTCCTTGGAGCATCGCCAATTTCGTTTGTGTCATATGCAAGTGAGCATAATATAACGTTGGCAGTTTTTTCAACTGATTGGGTTAAACAAGCTAAGGAGGTACAAGCAGCATCCAAACCATTAAAGCTACATATTAAAGTTGATTCAGGTATGGGGAGAATTGGCGTAACATCGAAGAGGCAATTGCTCGAACTTTATACAACAATAAAAAAAGTGTCGAACTTTGAAGTGGATGGACTATTCACGCACTTCGCCACAGCAGATGAGGAAGATACTACATATTTTAAAAAACAGGTGAGCCTATTCCGAGAGCTTTTGCAGTCATTACCGGAGAAGCCCCGCCTAGTACATGTTGCCAATACTGCAACTGCACTTATTAAAGATACGTCATTACAATACGATGCTGTAAGATTTGGCATTTCTATGTATGGATTGGAGCCATCTTCGTTTGTCGGTACTGAATTACCGTTTCCTCTTGCACCAGCCTTTTCGTTAGAAACAGAATTAGTTTTCGTCAAGGAACTTAAAGCTGGACAATCAGTTGGCTACGGTGCAACTTATACAGCTCAGGAAGAATGTTTTGTTGGAACCTTACCAATCGGTTATGCTGATGGGATGATTCGCAAGCTAAGTGGTCAAACCGTACTAGTCCGTGGAGAACGAGTACCAATTATAGGTCGAATTTGTATGGATCAATGTATGATTTTATTACCACGTGCATATAATATCGGTGAGAAAGTAAAATTAATTGGTTCGCAAGGGAATGATGCTATATCTATTGATGAATGGGCAACAAAATGCGACACAATTAATTATGAAGTACCATGTATTATTACATCTAGAGTTCCTAGAATATATACAAAATAAGTACATTACACCAATAAACTAAGACTTAACACAAGAATTGTCAGATTTTTTCTATTCTTGTCTTTTCATAGCGAATATTCAATGATAGAATGAATTAGAAATGAGAAGTGTACGGTTTTGGTGGAGGTGCTTGTTGTGTACGCAAAAAAGCTAAATAATGTTGCATTGCAAGATGCGATTGTAAAGCAACCAGAAGATATTATTAACGAATTCAAACGTTCATTTGAAGACAGTTATTTTAGTGAAAATTTAGTCGCGTATATGCCGACAAAAAGATTTTCAAAGCATGAGCAACCAAATCTTATACGGGAGGCTTTAATTAGAGGCTATGTGGAAATGTCGCACATAAATCTGACTATTTGTAGAGAATGCCTACATGCAGAGTATGAAGCGGAACATATGGTGGAGCGTCTCGTTAGCGGGGGATGACAATTTGATTGTAAAACGTGGGGACGTTTTCTTTGCGGATCTTTCACCTGTTGTTGGATCCGAACAAGGTGGAACTAGACCGGTCCTTATTATTCAAAATGATATTGGAAATCGATTTAGTCCGACGGTAATCATCGCTGCAATCACTGCGCAAATTCAGAAAGCAAAATTACCAACACATGTTGAAATTAATGCAAAAAAGTATGGTTTTGAGCGAGACTCGGTAATTTTGCTTGAACAATTGCGTACGATTGATAAATCTAGGTTAACAGACCGGATAACACAGCTAGATGATTTGTTAATGGAGAAAGTTGATTTCGCTCTTGAAGTAAGTCTAGGGCTAGTTAAATTTTAATACATATAAACATCTGGAGGACATCGAAACAACTTGTTTCGATGTTTTTTTATTTCAGTATAAGAAAGAATAAATTTTTGGCGTTTGAGCAGTGTCTAGGTATTCGTATCAAATTATATTTTACGATGAAAGCTATTGCTCCAGAAGCAGCTACTTAAGGTCGTGGTGTCTATCTCTATGTGTGGCAGGCACGCTAGGAACCTTTTGCAAGTAGTTTGTCGCAGCTAAAAGGGTGCGAATGCTTTTTTCTTAGTGAAAAATTTTGCTAAATAATACTTGCGGATAAGGATAAGAAGATGCTACTTTAAAAATCAGTGGGTTTTGAAGGGGTTTCTAGCGGACTAGATTCAATACTTTCTTTGTATTATCCTTATTAAACCAATATGTTTTTCTAACTTTTAATTTGTTATAATTATAAAAAAATACAAAAAACATGGGTATTTATCAAAAGCTGGAGATGGTAAAGTGAAATTTATAGTTGGAACTTCAGGTTTTGATATTGAACCAAAATCAATAACAAGGAATTCCTAATCTAAAAAAAGTTAATTCGTAATATTAATTCGTACTATTAGATTTTAAAGAATTATAGGAATCTCCAAATAGGATTGGAGGCGCAGTAATGGATGAGAAAACAACTATTGAGATAGTAACTGAATGGGATATTGTTGCTGCACGCCAACTTGGTCGTAACGAAGCAAAAGCTATAGGGTTCGATACAGTTGATCAAGCAAGAATCACGACTGCTATTAGTGAGCTTGCTCGGAACATCTATTTATATGCGCATTCAGGTGAAATTACTATTGAAATAATCGAAAGGGAAGGGAAAAAGGGGATTGCTGTTACTGCCTGTGACAAAGGACCGGGGATCGACAACGTTCGAAATGTGTTGGACGACGGCTATACAACTTCAGGGGGCATAGGTGCTGGTTTGCCTGGGGTAAAACGTTTAATGGATACCCTTGACATACAAACGTCAGTTGGTGAAGGTACGCTAATCAGAGTAGAAAAATGGCTGTGATAGGAAGTGGTAAACAATGAGGGAACTTCAAGAGCAGTATAAGCAAATTCTAGGGGATTATATTGAAAGTTTGACCGAAAGTAATTTGTATATAGGACAAAATTTTATTCGACAATTAATTAAAAACAAGGTAACACCAGAGGAAGTAATTAGTATTCACAAAGCTTCTATGGTAGAAATATATCCAGACACCCCTATAGAAGTTTTACATGGCTATGATTTTTTAATCGAAATTATGGTTCATTTTGGTCTGACATTACGGGAACATCAAAGCTTACTAGAGCAACAGGAAGAGCACCGTATAGAAATGAACATCGCAACGAAAATTCAAAATTTATTATTAAAAACATCTGTACCAAAGAGTGAGCATATCGAAATAGGTATGGTATCAATCCCAATTAGAAAAATGAATGGAGATTATGTGCACTTTTTGAATGATGATGAAAATTTTGTAAGTATAGCAGTGACGGATGTTGTCGGGAAAGGGGTGCCTGCTGCGCTGTGTATGTCTATGGTGAAATACGGTTTAGACACCTTAGAATATGCAAATGGTAATCCTTCCTATGTATTAGAAGTGTTAAATAAAATTATCGAAAAAAGCGTCGATGATAGTATGTTTGTATCAATGTTTTTTGGTCGTTTTGATATTGCTAAAAATATTTTTACATATGGTTCTGCTGGCCATGAGCCGGCCTTATTTTACAAGGCTTCAGAGAATACATTCTATTCTTTAGAGGCAAAGGGTTTGCTACTAGGTGTAATGCCAGAAGTGAAATACCCCCAGTTTGAAGTGAAGCTAGGGGATGGTGACTTTATTGTGATGTTGACAGATGGGGTAACTGATTTTCGTGATTTGGAAAATAGAGACTCCCGAGAAATAATTGAAGCATTGCTACTGAGCTTTAAAGATTTAGCAGCGCAAAAAATGTGCGAGAGGCTGTATGAAGAGCTACAAAAAATACAAAATTTCCACATAGATGACGATTTTACAGTCGTTATTGTGAAAAAAATGTGAAATGGGTTTTAGGAATTAGAAAAACGGGAACTGAAATATAGCTTTATAGGGGGTGGTCGAAATGAACATTAATGTGTATTTTCGAGAAGAGGATGCAGTATTACGTGGATTTGTGGAAGGTGAAATCGACACATTTACCGCGCCAATCTTACGTGAAGAGCTTGATGTAATAAAAATAACGGAACAGCATACTATTGAGTTGGACCTATCGAAGGTTAGTTACATGGATAGTACGGGTTTAGGAATTTTTGTAGCCTTTTATAAAAAAGTAACACGGGAACGGGCTGAATTAAAGCTGGTTAATCTTACGGATCGTTTAACGCGCTTGTTTGAAATTACTGGTTTAAGTGAGTTAATGAACATCGAATCAAATGAAAAGGTGGAAGTTAGTAATGAAAGCATTTGATTATGTGGAAATTAGAATTCCGGCAAAACCACAATATGTTAGTGTTATTCGACTTACAATCTCGGGTTTAGCTATACGAGTAGGATTTTCATACGATGAAATTGAAGACTTAAAGATCGCTACAGGAGAGGCCGTAACCAATGTCGTTCATCATGCCTATAATGAGCATGAGGATGGAGAAATTGTTATTGGCTGTGCATTGTTTGAAAGTAAAATCGAGATCATGGTAGCGGATTATGGCAATAGCTTCGATTTTAAGGAAATAAAATCTAAAATAGGTCCATATAAAGAGGATGAAAATGTAGCGATGTTACGTGAAGGTGGGTTAGGTCTTTATTTAATGGACACTTTAATGGATGAGGTGAAATTAAATAACGAGGGCGGCGTAACTGTTTTCATGACGAAATATGTCACGAGAGAGCAGGTGGAGAAAAATGTCGAAAGAATCACTACCTAAAAACTCGTCCAAAGAAGAGGTCCTAACGTGGATTACACAATATCAAGCGTGTCAAGATGAGGCGGCTCAAACAAATTTAGTCCTACATTATAAGCAGTTAGTAGAGTCAATTGCTAGAAAATATTCACATGGTAAACCGTATTATGATGATATTGCTCAAGTAGGAATGCTAGGCTTATTAGGTGCAATTAGAAGATTTGATACATCATACGGTAAATCCTTCGAGGCTTTTGCGGTGCCTACAATTGTTGGTGAGATCAAAAGGTTTCTTCGGGATAAAACATGGGATGTGCATGTACCACGTCGCATCAAGGAGCTAGGCCCTAAAATAAAAGTGGCGGTAGAAAATTTAACAACAGACTTACAACGCTCTCCCACTATCTCTGATATAGCGAAGTATTTGGAAGTGCAGGAAGAGGATGTATTAGAGGCAATGGAAATGGGCCGTGGTTATCAAGCGCTGTCAATGGATCATTCTATTGAAGCAGATTCTGACGGAAGTACAGTCACTTTATTTGATATCATTGGTAGTGAAGATGAAGGCTTCGAGCTTACAAACCACCGGATTATTGTTTCAGAGGTAATGGATATTTTAAGCCTTCGGGAAAAACAGGTTATTCAACTTACTTATTTAGAGCAGCTAAGTCAAAAAGAAGCGGGAGATAGATTAGGGATTTCGCAGATGCATGTATCGAGGATTCAACGAAAAGCGATTAAGAAACTGCAAGAGGCGATTATTTCTAGTGGTCGTGTCTCCTTATAACTTATTTTCTATTAGTCTACTATATAATTTGGTAGGCTTATTTTTTGTGTAAGAATTTAGTATGTTATTATGGACAAATGGTAAAATAAATGTAATACAAAGAAGGGTAGTGGAATGATGGAACAAAAGAAAATGCTTCAAATTATTGCAACGGATACAAAGGTGAAGCCACATCAAGCCGAAGCAGTAATAGGACTGTTAGAAGACGGCAATACAGTACCGTTTATTGCGCGCTATCGAAAAGAGGCAACAGGATCTCTTGATGAAGTGCAAATTAAAGCAATTGAAGACCGCTACCATTACATACAACAACTTGAAGGTCGTAAGGAAGAGGTGCTTCGTTTAATTGACGAGCAAGGGAAGCTAACGGAAGAATTAACAGAAGCGATTCGAGCAGCAACGGTTTTACAACGAGTCGAGGATCTGTATCGTCCGTACAAGCAAAAACGACGTACGAAGGCAACGATTGCAAAAGAACGTGGACTAGAGCCATTAGCAGACGTGCTCATGAGTTTTCCTAAAGGGGATTTGCAACAAGTTGCCACTAGGTTTATTGATAAGGAAAAAGGAGTTGAGACTGCCGAGGATGCTTTAGGAGGTGCCCGTGATATTTTAGCTGAGCGCTTTGCTGATGATGCAGCGATTCGTGATAGGTTACGACAGTTGTCATGGCGTGAAGGGAAAATTGAAACAGCGTTAAAAAACGGGGAGAAGGACGAAAAGCAAGTATTCGAAATGTATTACGAATATGAAGAGCCGATTCATCGTATCGTACCTCATCGTATACTGGCAATAAACCGAGGCGAAAAAGAGGATATTTTACGTGTATCAATTCATGTACCGGTAGAACAGGTTGTTCAAATTATGGAAAATAAATGGATTCCTAAAAATTACACATCCGATGCGATTACAGAAGTATCAGTGGCTATTGCCGATAGCTATAAGCGATTAATCCAGCCGTCGATTGAGCGAGAGCTTCGGGGAGAATTAACGGAAAAAGCTGAAGCGCAGGCGATTCATATTTTCTCAGAAAACCTACGAAATTTATTATTACAGCCACCAATGCGCGGCAAAGTAGTTTTAGGAGTCGACCCTGCTTATCGAACAGGTTGTAAGCTTGCTATTGTAGATGAGACTGGGAAAATGCTTGAGGTAACGGCAATTTACCCTCATCCACCGAAACCAGAAGTAGCAAAATCAAAAGCGGTTGTAAAAGCCCTGCTTGATAAGTATCCGATTAGTATTGTTGCAATCGGTAACGGTACAGCCTCTCGTGAAACAGAGCAATTTATTGTAGATGTACTAAAAGAGGTAACCACTGATACTGCGTATGTCATAGTAAATGAGGCGGGCGCATCGGTATATTCCGCATCGGATGTTGCTCGAGCAGAATTTCCAGACTTACAAGTAGAGCAGCGCAGTGCAGTATCGATTGCTCGTCGTTTACAAGATCCGTTATCCGAACTTGTAAAAATAGATCCAAAAGCAGTTGGTGTCGGTCAGTACCAGCATGATGTATCACAAAAAGAGCTTGCGGAGTCCTTAACGTTCATAGTCGAAACAGCAGTTAACCAAGTCGGTGTAGATGTGAATACTGCATCCTCTTCTCTTTTACAATATGTATCTGGTTTATCCAAAACAGTTGCGGAGAATATCGTGAATGTTCGTAGTGAAGCCGGAAAGTTCACATCTCGTACGCAGCTGAAAAAAATACCACGTCTAGGTGCTAAAACATATGAGCAAGCAATTGGCTTTTTACGAATTCCAGATGCAAAAAATCCGCTTGATGCAACAGGAATTCATCCGGAAAGCTATAAATTAGCAGAGGGAATTTTATCGATTGTTCATTTATCTAAAAAAGATGTTGGTACTAAAAAGGCAGAAGAGGCGCTTGCAGGTTTGCAGATTAGTGAGCTAAGCGAAAAGTTAGGTGTAGGGGAAGTAACAATAAAAGATATTGTTGATACATTAATGAAGCCATCTCGTGATCCACGTGATGCATTCCCTCAACCTTTATTAAAAACTGATGTCTTAAAGATGGAAGATTTAAAAGTAGGTATGGAGTTACAAGGAACTGTTCGAAATGTTGTTGATTTCGGCGCATTTGTTGACATCGGTGTAAAACAGGACGGTCTAGTTCATATTTCGAAATTGCAAAAAAGACGCATAAAGCATCCACTCGAGGTTGTCTCATTAGGGGATATCGTTACTGTATGGGTTGAGGGTGTAGACGCAAATAAAGGGCGTATTTCATTAACGATGCTACCACCAGAAGTGCAAAACGTATAAACTATTAGTGTACAGTACATCGCTGTACACTTTTTTTGGGTGGTGATACTATGACAGATAATCAACTACAGCAATTAGTAGAAGAATTGTCTCAACACTATTTTCAATTGCCTTTTCTACATAGGGCGTATTTTAATTCGCGTTTGAAAACAACGGGTGGTCGATACTTATTAAATACACATGATATTGAAATTAATAAAAAATTATATGACCATTTTGGCATTGATGAATTAAAAGGTATTATTTTGCACGAGCTCTGCCATTATCACTTACATATACGTGGGATGGGTTATAAGCATCGGGATAGAGATTTTAGAGAGTTGCTAAAGAAAGTTGGGGCTCCCCGATTTTGCTCTACAATAGAAGAAACTCAAATTTCGAATAGAAAAAAAGTACTTCATACGTATCAATGTGTTCGTTGCAGTCAACTGTATATACGAAAACGAAAAATGGATGTACGAAAATATCGTTGTAGTAAATGTGGTGGAGAAATCACATACTTAAGGAGTGAATAGGATTGGATTTGACAATAAGGCTTGAACAAGGTGTGCTAAATTGCCGTGTAGCAGCTGTTATTATTAAAGAGGGCTATTTATTGTTACACAAAAATATTCAAGATGATTACTGGGCACTCCCAGGAGGACGTATAAAGCTACATGAAAATAGTGCTGACGCAATAGTGAGAGAGTTGAAAGAAGAGCTAAATATTCAATTGCAATGTAAACGTTTATTATGGGTAAGTGAAAATTTCTTCAACATTAAGGAAGACCACTACCATGAATTTGGATTTTATTATGAAATCGATTCGCAAAATTTACAACTATTCCCGAAAGCATTTAATGCTTATGATAATGAAGACTTTGTTTATCAATGGATAAAAATCGACGAATTAAATTCTCTTCATATCTATCCTGAGTTTATAAAAGAAAAGATTAACGATATGGAATTTGAGCATTATATAGGTAATTAATATTTAAATAAGCTGTGGAAATCTATATATATCAATGGTTTTCACAGTTTATGAAAAAAACTTAATAAAAAGTGTTGACGATTATTAAAATGGTCTCTATAATAATAAAAGTCGACAAGATGATGTTGACGAGAAAACATTATTCCGAAGTAGCTCAGTGGTAGAGCAACCGGCTGTTAACCGGTTGGTCGTAGGTTCGAGTCCTACCTTCGGAGCCATGGCCCGTTGGTCAAGTGGTTAAGACACCGCCCTTTCACGGCGGTAACACGGGTTCGAATCCCGTACGGGTCACCATTTTCTAAATGTATAAACAATATAATAACAAGGTCCCGTGGTGTAGCGGTTAACATGCCTGCCTGTCACGCAGGAGATCGCCGGTTCGATCCCGGTCGGGACCGCCATTTTTTTGGGGTATAGCCAAGCGGTAAGGCAACGGATTTTGATTCCGTCATGCCTAGGTTCGAATCCTAGTACCCCAGCCATTTAGAGCCATTAGCTCAGTCGGTAGAGCATCTGACTTTTAATCAGAGGGTCGAAGGTTCGAGTCCTTCATGGCTCACCACTTTAATCTTGATAATTATACTTAAAATTGTATAATGGAAAAGTCATGGTTAATGCGGTCGTGGCGGAATGGCAGACGCGCTAGGTTGAGGGCCTAGTGGGGGCAACCCCGTGGAGGTTCAAGTCCTCTCGGCCGCACCAAAATAATTAATTATATAGCATATGCGCCCGTAGCTCAATTGGATAGAGCGTCTGACTACGGATCAGAAGGTTATGGGTTCGACTCCTGTCGGGCGCGCCAAATAAATTTCAAAAACGCGGGTGTAGTTTAATGGTAAAACCTCAGCCTTCCAAGCTGATGTCGTGAGTTCGATTCTCATCACCCGCTCCAAATTTAATTTTAAAAAAGTTGTTGACACGAATTTCGGTGAGTGTTAAGATATAAAAGTTGCTGCTTAAAGCGGCGGCGAAATGAACCTTGAAAACTGAACAAGCAAAACGTTAACAATAAAGTTTCATATTAA